>NZ_BAOL01000062.1 GCF_000350145.1 Ilumatobacter nonamiensis YM16-303
CAGCAGCGAAGAAGGCTCCGGCGAAGAAGAAGGCGGCGAGCAAGAAGACCGCGAGCAAGAAGAGCACGGCGAAAAAGGCCGTCGGCTCGTCGGGGGTCCGCAAGGTGGCCACCAAGCGCACCGCCCGCTGAACCTCCCGGTCGATGGCTGCCCGTCGTCGGCTCGACGCCGAACTCCTCCGGCGTGAACTCGCTCCGAGCCGCACCGCGGCGCAAGCACTGATCGATGCCGACCGGGTGTTCGTCAACGGAGCCGTCGCCGCCAAGGCCTCCCGGCAGGTGGCCCCCGCTGACGCGATCATCGTCGATGGACCGCCTGCTCGTTTCGTCGGTCGTGGCGCCGAGAAGCTCGAACATGCTCTGGGCGAGTTCGGCATCGACGTCAGCGGACTGCGGCTGCTCGATGCGGGAGCATCCACCGGCGGGTTCACCGACTGCCTGCTCCAACGCGGGGCGGCGGAGGTCGTGGCGGTCGATGTCGGCCACGGGCAGTTGCACGAACGGCTGCGTGCCGATCGCCGGGTCAGGAACCTCGAACGACAGAACATCCGCTCGATCACCCCGGATCTGATCAGCGGCCACGTCGACGGTGCGGTCGGTGATCTGTCGTTCATCTCGCTGCGCCTCGTGATCGCCCCGATCGTTTCCGTGTGCAAACCTGGGGCCTTCATGGTGCTCCTCGTCAAACCGCAGTTCGAGGCGGGCCGGGCCGAGGTCAGCCGCGGGCGTGGGGTCGTCACGGACCCGGAGGTTCACGACCGAGTGCGCGGCGAGGTGACCGAAGCGATCGCCGACGCGGGTTGTCACGTCAAGGGCTGGACGACGTCTCCCATCACGGGCGCAGACGGCAACGTCGAGTTTCTCGTCCACATCACCGTTCCCGGACCCGTCGGGGAGCCGGCCCGATGACCGGCCCGGTGGAACTCGAACGACTGGCGGTGGTCGCACACCACGAGCGCGCCGAGGCCCGCGAGCACGCCATGGCCATCGCGGAGTGGTGCCGCGGCCGCGAGATCGACTTCTGGATCCCGTCGGTCGACGGCGACGAGCTGAGGCTGGGCGATCACGCGAGCGATCGTCCGGTCGCCGAGGCGGACGTCGTCGTCAGTCTCGGTGGAGACGGGACGATGCTGCGCAGCGTCCACCTGCTCGGTGGCCAGGCCGTGCCGTTGCTCGGAATCAACCTGGGCTCACTCGGCTACCTCACCGAGGTGGAGCCCGACTGCGTGGTCGATGCGCTCGACCGGTTCGCGCTCGGCGCGGAGGCGGGGGAATGGCACCTCGATCGGCGAATGTTGCTCGACGTCTCGGTGAACGGACAGTTGGTCGGGCGCGCCCTGAACGAAATGGTCGTCGAGAAGAACCAGTCGGGGCACACGGTACGGCTGCTCGCGCGCATCGATGGCCATCCCTTCACCCACTACGAGGCTGATGGCCTCATCGTGTCGACTCCGACCGGTTCGACTGCGTACTCGTTGTCGGCGCGCGGCCCGATCGTGTCACCGCAACATCGGGCGATCCTGCTCACCCCCGTGTCGCCACACATGCTGTTCGACCGATCGCTCGTGCTGAGCCCGGACGAAGTGGTCGAGATCGAGGTCGCGGGTCATCGCCGAGCCGACGTGGCCGTCGACGGTCAGCCGCAGAGCGTGCTGTCGCCCGGCGACGAAGTGCGCTGCAGTCCGTCGGCATCGACCGCCGATTTCGTGCGGTTCGGCACCTACCGCTACCACCAGATCCTGAAGTCCAAGTTCGGCCTCGCCGACCGCTGACCGGCCGACCACAGCGTCGGACGCAGGAGCACGCGGCCGATCAGGAGGCACTCGTGGTCTGGCGCGGTGACGGTGTCGACCGGATCCGGAGCCCGAGTGACTCGGTCTCGGTCGCGAAACCGTCGAGCCCGAGCTGGTCGAGCAGGTCGCGCGCAGCCTGATGATGCTCGGCCGCACGCGCCGATTCACCGGCGTCGACGAGTGCCGCAGCGGCGGCGAGTTCGGCCAGGGCCAGCGACCGCCGGCTTCCGCGGTCGAGTGCGTCGCGGCGCAACAGTTCGATGCGTTCGGTGAGTTCCGCACCGTCGAGTTGCTCGGCTTGGAGCAGCACCCGCTCGGCGAGTTCCACTCCGACGATGTCAGCGACCGCGCGTCCAGCCGTGGCGTCCAGCGCGACCACGACCGCCTCGGCGGTGTGACCCGACCGCAGCAGCGCATCGGCAAGCAGCGCGAGCCGGAGCGAATGCGCGAGTTGGGCTTCCGACCTCGCGTCCAGTTCGAGGCTGCGACGCAACAGGTCGAGTCCGGTCTCGGTCTGCCCGAGACCGAACCGTGCGTAACCTTCGAGCGACATCGCGAACATCCGCACGAACGGTGACACCGACGGCTCCGGGACGGTGTCGATCGCGGCGACCGATTCGAGCATCCTGTCCCATTCCCCGGTGTAGGTCTCGAGGATCGCCGCCACGATGAGCACCGACGCCTCGGTCGCCCGCTCTCCCGTTGCGCGAGTGAGCTCGATGGCCAGGTTCATCTCCGTGCGCGCCGCGGCGACGTCGCCCCTGTCGCCGAGCACGAGCGCGTGCTGACTGATCGTGTAGCAGTACACCCCGTCGAGCAGTTCGAGGTCCCATTCCCCATCGTCGGTCGTCAACTCGTCGCGGCGCACGGACATGCCGGCCTCGAAAGCAGCCAGTGCCTCGTCGAGACGCCGTTGTGTGCCGAGGATCTGGGCGAGGTGGCAACGGGCCATCGCGAGTGTCGAGGTCTGCCCAGCGCCCTCCAGAGGTCCGATGAGGGCGCGCACTCCCTCCTCGGCGACGAGCTGGTTTCCGATCGAGTGGTGGATCCAGCTGATCCAGTACGCAGCGAGCAACGCCAGCTCGAAGTTGCCGTCCCCGAGCGCCTCGTCCCGGGCAGCCGCCAGCAGTCGGGTCTGGGCGACCGACGGCTCGAACACGCACGATCGGGCCCAGCTCACCGTCAGGTGGCCGCGCTGCGCGCGCACGTCGGCGGACGATTCGAGTTTGTACGTCTCCTCGATCGCCAGGTGCAGCTGCGCTTGCGCTTCGGCGAGGGCACGTTGCTCGGTGGCCTTCGCGCCGGCTGCCGACAGATACTTGACGGCGAGGACCGGGTCGTTCGCCAACCGGTAGTGGTGGGCCAGTTCCTCCACGTTGCGCTGGGTCCGTGCGTCCTCCACCGACTGTGACGACGCGATGAAGTCCGCGATCTGGGCGTGGAGCCGGCGTCGAGCACCGATCAGCAGAGCGTCGTAGACGACCTCCTGGATCGTGACGTGGTGGAACCGACACCGGGTCCGCGAGGAACCCGTCATGGACTCGACGAACCCGAGCTGTTCCAACTCGACGACACGTTGTTCGAACTCGGCGTCGTCGACCAAGGATTCGAGGACGTCGAGGCGGAACTCACGTCCGATCACGGATGCGGCTCGCAGCATGTCGCGATGTGCGGAGGCCAGGGTGTCGACCCGACCCTGCACGACGGCCTGCACCGTGTCGGGGACCACGAGTTCGTCGGGTGAGCCCGACAGCTCCAGGCGGCCGTGAACGATGCGCGTCTTCTCCTGCATGTCGAGCGCGGTGCACAACTCCTCGACGAAGAGCGGATTGCCGAGCGTGCGTTCGAAGATCAACGCGAGCAGCGGCTCGTCCACCGACTCGCTGCGAGCGATGGCGCACGCCATGTCCCGAGTGGCGTCCAGACCGAGCGGTTCCAGTCGAAGGACGTCGTCCTCGCCCCACGAGTGTTCGTCGGGGTGTTCGTCGCGGGTGGTGACGAGGACCATCACCTGATTCGAATCCGTCGAACTCACGAGACGTCGAAGCGTTGCCCGCGATGCGTCATCGGCCCAGTGCCAGTCCTCGAGCTGGACGACCGTGGGGTGTTCACGGCCGAGTGCGACCAGCAGTTCGACGATCGCAGCCTGGAGGACATCGGGAAGTGCCTCTCCGCGCCACCCCTCCGGGAGATTCTCGACCACTCGTGCCGAGAGCAGGAACAGGTACGCAGGCGCAAACCGTTGCACCTCCTCACCAAGCCCCGCGAGCGCGATGCCGACCAACGCCTCGGTGGTCTCCGCATCGTCCCGGTCGCCCACACCGAAATGCGCGCGGAGGATCTCGACGAAGGGCAGATATGCGGTCGTGCCGCCGATTGCCTGACATCGCCCCTTGACGGTCGTGAGCCGCGGATTCTCCGTTCTCGCCCAGTCGAGGAACTCGAAGCACAACCGGCTCTTCCCACTCCCCGCCGTGCCCTGGACGACCGCAATCCTCGCCGGCGTGGTCCGTACCGCGTCGAGGACGGCGTCGAGTCGTGCCAACTCGTCGTGGCGTCCGGCGAGCGCGGTCAGCCCACGCTCGCGCGCGACATCGAAGCGGGTGATGTTCGCACGAGGCCTGATGACCCGGAACGCGTTCAGCGGTTCGACCTTGTTGCGGACCGCGTGGAGTCCCGCCGACTCCAGGTCGAAGTAGGGCGCAATCGACGTCATCGTCGATTCACCGATCACCACCTCGCCCCGGTCGGCGACGTGGAGCAAGCGCGCGGCGGTGTTGATCGCGTCACCGGTGAGGTCGTAGGTGCCGTTGCGGAGATCGCTCAGCTCGGCGACGACGAGTCCGGCGTGGACGCTCGTGTGCATCTCCAGCGGAACCTCCAGCTGTTCGTGGAGTTCGTCGGAGAGTTCGGTGACACGTGCGTGGATCGCGAGTGCTGCGTGGACTGCTCGACGAACGTCGTCCTCACCGGCCGACGGGAGGCCGAACAGTGCAACGATCTCGTCGCCGACGAACTGGTTCACGATGCCACCGTGGGACTCGACGATCGCGGTCCCGTCGCGTTTGATCGTTCCGACGACTTCGTGCACGATCTCGGGGTCGAGGGTTTCCCCCATCGCGGTGTATCCCGAGAGGTCGGACATCATGATCGCGACGTTGCGCCGCTGTCCGCCCAGACGGTCGACTCGGTCCACCGGGGCGGATCCGTCGAGGCGGGTTCCACACCCGGCGCAGAATGCTGCTTCCGGTGCCGACGAGCGTCCACACTGCCCACAGAACGTGACCGACGGGATCTTGCATCGGGGGCAGTCGGCGGCGGTGACGCCGGGTTCACCGCAGGTTGCACAGGCCATCGCCGCCTCCTCCCGCGGTGGACACTAGTGGAGACACATCACGTCATCCCCTTCCGTGTTCCGGGCGTGGGGCGCTCGGACCTCGCGCCAGACCGGTCGGGATCGTGCCGGCGGCGATCGTCTACAGTCGCCCCCTCGGGCGGACGGACGCCGCCGGACGACCACACGGATGGGAGGGTGGCGGTGGGCATGTCGACAGCACGACCGACGAGTGTCGGCAGGGTGAGTGAGATCACGAGCATCACCAAGATCCGCCAGGGCTTCGTCCAGCCGATCGAGGTGATGACGAGGCGCGAGGGCGACCATGACGTCCAGTACGTCGGGATCGACACGGCGGCGCCGCCCGTGCGCTACGTCGACAACCTCCGCATGGTGTTCGAACTCGTCAGACTCGATACGTCCAAGGGCAACTGGACGCCGCTCAACGATGTCGGCACGATCCACTTCGCGCGATGGGTGATCCTGCCCGACGACGAGCATCTTCTGTTCTGCTCGAACTTCGACGGGAGTTTCGACCAGTACATCCACGACTTCGTCTCGATCGCGAACAGCGGCGAGAAGACGCGTGACAACCCGAGCGGTGCCAAATGGATGGACATGATCTGGGGCAACTGCGTCGGCTATCCGGGCACCGCGGACTTCCAACGGTTTCTCGCGTACATCCGTGACTCGATGGTCGAGACGACACTCTTCTTCCCGACGATCGACGATGTCACGGTGCGCGACATCTCGTGGCTCCGCCAATTCCGGAAACACTTCATCGCTTTCGACGAGGCGGCTCAGGGAGTCGACCCGACGTCGTGGCCCGTCGAGCTCCGCTCCGCGTACGACGAGATGAAGGCGAAGATCAACGAGATCGACGTGACCGATGTCTGACACCAGCACGAACGAGGCCGCCGAGCTCTCGGTCCCGCTCTCCCAGGTGCAGGCCGGGATCTTCGATCCCGCAGCACCGACGTTCGAGACCCACGTCCTGCTCGAGATCTGCGACATGGCTGCGGCGCGTGCGTTCGTCGGCTCGTTGGCGAACGAGGTGACCACCGAAGCCGACGTCTCCGGAGCGGCCGGCCCGGCGACGCGTGTGAGTGTCGGGTTCACGTCGGAGGGGCTCGCTGCCCTCGGCGTCGCCGCGTCCGTGCTCGATTCGTTTCCCCGGGAGTTCCTCGACGGGATGCCGGCGCGGGCGATTGCTCTCGGCGACAACGGACCGAACGATCCGGTTGACTGGGACGCTCCGTATCGCACCGATGAGCAACACCGGCTGCACATGTGGCTGATGGTGCAGGGTGACGACTCGACGGAGGTGGAGGCACGGGTCGTCGAGGTCGTCGAACCCGCGGTCGCGGCCGGAGCGATCCGGGAACTCGGGCGCGAACACGGTCAGCAGTTCGGACCCGACCGCGCTCCGGCCAAGGAGCACTTCGGATTCAACGACAACCTGAGTCAACCCGGCGTGGCGGGTGTCGGCCAGCCGGTGTATCCCGGCCAGGGCACGCTGCAGCCCGATGGCACGTGGGATCCGATCCCCGTGGGGTGCTTTCTCCTCGGCTACGAGAACGGCTACGGGGACACTCCGCTCCATCCCAGCGACGCGACGCTGCGCAACAACGGCACCTACATGGTGCTGCGCAAACTCGAGCAGGATGTGCCGGCGTTTCGTGAGGCGGTCGCCGACACGGCCACCAGGTTCGGGATGGACGAGCAGTTGTGCGCGGCGAAGTTCGTCGGCCGTTGGCGCAGCGGTGCGCCACTCGAAATCTGCCCGGAACACGACGACCCCTCGGTTCTCGACGATCACGAGACCGCGAACTCGTTCCACTACCGCGGGCCCGACCGTGTGGGCGGTGACGCAGGTGGTCAACGCGTCCCGCGGGGCGCTCACATCCGACGGGTCAATCCGCGGGACAGCTTCACCATCCAGTCGGTCGTCGATCCGAAGAACCACCGGATCATCCGACGCTCGGCTCCTTACGGGCGCTACCTCGAAGAGGGTTCGGGACCCGACGGGGTTCGACGGGGTCTCCTGTTCCGCGCCTTCAACGCGAGCATCCTCGACCAGTTCGAGATGATCCAGTCCGAGTGGGTGAACAACTCGAACGAGAACCAGGGGGTGAGCACGGACCGCGATCCGTTCGTCGGCTCGGTCGAACCGATGGGACACCCGTCTCGGCGGAACCCGCCGAGCTTCACCATCCCGCAACCCGACGGGACGTGTCCGACGCGCTACGGACTCCCGCAGTTCGTGACAGTTCGCGGCGGCGCGTACTTCTTCGTTCCCTCGATCGACGCGCTGCGCGGGCTCGCTGTCCCGTTGCCGCCTCCTCCGGACCCGCCGCCGCCACTGCCGGCGCCGTTCCTCGCCTCGTATGAGGCGATCGCCGGGATCCCCGGGATCCAGGCGTCGCAGGTCCGCGAGCTCCAGATCAACCTCGTCCTCGGATATCAGGCGCACCTCGTCGAACTCGGCGACGAACTCCGCTCGCAGGAGACGACGAAGATCTTCGAGACGCCGATCGGATTCCTCCTGTCGACCTACGACGACATCGTCGAAGTGTTCCGCAACGACGAGGTCTTCTCGGTCAGCGGCTACGCCGAACGTCTGCAGGACGTGACCGGACCCTTCATTCTCGGGATGGACCGCGGACCGGAGTACGAATACGAGTCGTCGATCATGCACGCCGCCCTGCCGAGTTCGGGTCTCGCCGAGGTCGCCGAATGGGTCGACGACTATGCCGCACGGGTCGTGGCGCGGACGACGGTGAAGCCCGGTGTGCCGTTCGATCTCGTCGCCCCGATCGCTCAGCGGATACCGCTCGCCTACATCGACCGCTTCCTCGGCGTTCCGGGAACCAACGACCAGACCCTCATGTCCTGGCTGCAGGTGCTCGGGTTGCACGTGTTCGAGTTCTGGACACCGTACGTTCCGCCACTGCCGGGGAGGCAGAACATCAAGGCGGTGGCCACCTCGATCAGCCCGACGTTCGAGGCGTACCTCGACGGTCTGATCACCGATCGCATCGGGTCGATCGCGGCCGGGCAGCCCGTGCCCGAGGACGTGCTCACACGACTCGTCCGTCTCTCGACCACGGGCGGGCAGTCCGCGACCGAGCAGGCGATCACCTTCGATCACGTGGCGATCCGACGGAATCTCGCGGGCTTCGCGCTGGGCTCCACCGTCGCTGCGTCCACGGCGATCGTCAGCGCCGTGCAGTATCTGCTGACCGAGGGCAACGAACAGGCACTCGCGCAGACCGTCGAAGCGGCCGGTGCGGGCGACGGCGATCGGGTCCAGGAATGCATGCTCGAAGCGGCACGGCTCGGAGCGCCGTCGCCGCCGTCCGTGTTCCGCACCGCGAAGCGTGATCACGTTCTGGCCGAAGGAACCGATCGCGAGAAAAAGATCCCGGCCGGCGCGGTGGTGGCGCTCTATCCCTGCGTTGCGATGACCGATCCGAGTGCGATCGAGACGCCGAAGGAGTTCCGGCCGGGCCGTCCGTCCTCGAACTACCTGATGTTCGGAGAAGGCCAGCACAGCTGCTTCGGGACGGCGACGGCCCTGATGTTCCTCCGCTCGGCCGGTCTGCATCTCTTCGCCCTCCCCGGGCTGAAACAGGTCTCCCCGATGACGCCCGGCACGGGGACGCCCGGTGCGTACTACCCGGGCGAGTACATGCTGATCTGCGAGCCGTAGCGGCCGAACCATCGCGCGCCCGGTGTGACACCCCGCTGGTTGAATGGGCGGCGATGCTGAGCGAACTCCACATCGAGAACCTCGGGGTGATCGAACGACTCGACCTCGTGCTGGGAACCGGACTCACGGCGCTCACCGGAGAGACCGGTGCGGGAAAGACGATGCTGATCGAGGCGATCGAGCTGCTCGTCGGTGGTCGCGCCGATGCATCGATCGTGCGGCGCGGAGCGGGCGAGGCGCGCATCGAAGGCCGCTTCGTCGGTCCTGATGGCACCGAGCGGATCCTCGGTCGGGTCGTTCCCTCCGATGGTCGTTCGCGCGCCTATCTCGACGGACGGTTGGCCACGGTCACGTCGCTCGCCGAGGCAGCCAACGGCATGGTCGACCTCCACGGTCAGCACGCGCACCAGAGCCTGCTCTCCACGTCCACGCAGCGTGACGCGCTCGACCGGTTCGGAACCGTCGACCTCGAACCGCTCCGGGCAGCTCGTGCCCGGCTGACCGAGATCGACGCAGCACTCGCCGCACTGGGCGGAGACGAGCGGTTGCGTGCGCGCGAGATCGATCTGCTCCGGTTCCAGGTCGCCGAACTCGACGCGGCGGGGATCGACGACGCGAACGAGGACGACGCACTGGATGTCGAGGAATCGATGCTCGCCGATGCGGTCGGGCATCGAGATGCGGGCGCCACGGCACACGATGCGATGTCGGCCGAGGGTGGTGCACGTGACGCGGTCGGACGCGCGCTGGCGGCCCTCGACAAGCGACAGCCCTTCGAATCGGTCGTGGTGCGACTGCGCGACGTGCTCGCCGAACTCGACGACCTGATCGCGGTGACGCGTGACCTCACCGATTCGATCGACGAGTCGCCCGACCGGCTCGATGAGGTCCGCGAGCGCCGCCAACTGCTTGCCGATCTCCGTCGCAAGTACGGCGACGACCTCGAGGAGGTCATGCAGTACCACTCCGAGACGGAGGATCGCCTGCGGGAGCTGGAGTCGTACGAGGAGCGAGCCGCAGAACTGGACGCGCAGCGACGCGACGAGCTCGCAGCGGAGCGCAGCGCGGCGGTCGAGGTCGGTCGGGCGCGGCGCGCGGCCGCCGAGCCACTGGCCCGAGCTGTCGAGGAACGACTGCGGCTGCTCGCGATGCCGCACGCCGAGGTCGCCGTCGAGGTGGGTGAGCACGCCGACGACCATCCGGGTGACCGGGTGCGTTTCCTGCTGGCTGCCAACCCCGGCCTGTCGCTGCTCCCGCTCAATCGCGTGGCGTCCGGAGGCGAACTCGCACGATCGATGTTGGCGCTGCGTCTCGTCCTCGCGGGTGCCGACCTCGCCGGCTCTCGGCAGGGTGCCGACGTCGCCGACACGTTGGTCTTCGACGAGGTCGATGCGGGGATCGGGGGAGAGGCGGCACAGGCCGTCGGCGAAGCGCTGTCCGCGTTGGCCGAGCATCATCAGGTGCTCGTGGTGACGCACCTGGCACAGGTCGCGGCGCTCGCCGATGCGCAGATCTCGGTCTCGAAGGTGGTGCAGGGTGGTGCGACCTACGCCACGGCCGAGGTGCTCGAGGGTGACGACCGGGTCGACGAGATCGCGCGGATGCTCTCGGGGTCCACGAGTGCGTCGGCGCTCGATCATGCGCGGGAACTACTTGCATGAAGTTCGGTGCTAGCGTGATGTCCCGTCAACATGTCGAGACGGAGGTCTGAATGCCCAAGCACATTTTCGTGACCGGTGGCGTTGCCAGCTCCCTCGGCAAGGGGTTGACGGCGTCCTCGCTCGGGCGACTGCTCAAGCTGCGTGGGCTGCGTGTCACCCTGCAGAAGCTCGACCCCTACATCAACCTCGATCCGGGAACGATGAATCCGTTCGAGCACGGCGAGGTGTTCGTCACCGACGACGGTGGTGAGACCGATCTCGACCTCGGGCACTACGAGCGTTTCATCGACGAGAACCTCTCGCGCAACTCGAATGCCACCACCGGGTCGATCTACCAATCGGTCATGGCCGCGGAACGGCGAGGCGACTACCTCGGCAAGACCGTGCAGGTGATCCCGCACATCACCGACGAGATCAAGCACCGTGTCCAGCGCGTCGCCCAGCAGGATGTCGACGTCGTGATCACCGAAGTCGGCGGCACCGTCGGCGACATCGAGATCCTCCCGTTCCTCGAGGCGATCCGCCAGTTCCGCAACCTCGTCGGTCGGGACAACGTCTGCTACATCCACGTCACGCTCGTTCCGTTCATCGGACCGTCGGGCGAGCAGAAGACCAAGCCGACACAGCACTCGGTCACGGAACTGCGATCCCGCGGCATCCAGCCCGATGTGATCGTCTGTCGCTCGGAGGAGGCGCTCTCCGACGATCTCAAGACGAAGATCTCGAACATGTGCGACGTCGAGCGCGCTGCCGTCATCAACGCCGCCGACGCCCGCAACATCTACGAACTGCCCTTGATCTTCCACGAAGAGGGTCTCGACGACTTCGTCTGCAACGTGTTGCGGATCGACGGCGAGGTCGACCTCTCGTCGTGGCAGCGAGTCGTCGACAAGGTCGAGGCCGCCACCGATCCGGTCACGATCGGCTTGATCGGCAAGTACATCGAGCTCCCCGACGCGTACCTCTCGGTCGTCGAGAGCCTGAAACACGCCGGATTCCACCACGGCGCGAAGGTCGAGATCGAGTGGATCCAGTCCGAGAGCGTCGAAGGTCTTCTCGCCGACGGACAACTTGGCCATCTCGACGGGATCATCATCCCCGGCGGCTTCGGTCATCGTGGTGTCGAGGGCAAGATCGCCGCGGCGCGCTATGCGCGTGAGAACGCGATGCCGTGTCTCGGGATCTGCCTCGGCCTGCAAGCGATGGTGATCGACTTCGCTCGGAACGTGTCGGGACTCGCCGGAGCGAACTCGACGGAGTTCGATCCACAGACCAAGTACCCCGTCATCGACCTGATGCTCGAACAGCGCGGGATCGAGGACAAGGGTGGCACGATGCGACTCGGTGCCCACTACGCCGTGCTCGCGAACGAGTCGCAGGTGGCCAAGGCGTACGACGAGACGGTGGTCTCCGAACGGCACCGTCACCGCTACGAGTTCAACGACCGGTTCCGTGCCGCGCTCGAAACCGAGGGATTGTGGTGCTCGGGAACGTCGCCCGACAACCAACTGGTCGAGTTCATCGAGCTCCCCGGGCATCCGTTCTGGGTCGCCACGCAGGCTCACCCCGAGTTCAAGAGTCGTCCCGATCGGCCGCATCCCCTGTTCCGTGAGCTGATCGCCGCGTCGCTCGAACACCGTCGCTCCCCGCGTACCGCGACGTCCGTCGACTTGACGAGCTGATCGCCGACAATGGGAGACTTCCGTCGCCTCAGCGAATCCACCGTGCACCAGGGGTACATCTGGCACATTGCCAACGCCGAGTTCGAGGCTCCCGATGGTCGCCGGTTCGAACGTGACATCGTCCGATCGCCGGGCGCCGTGGGCATCGTCCCGCTGATCTTCGATGCCGAGGGAAACCCCTCCGTGGTCCTCGTGTCCCAGTACCGGGCTCCGTACGAGGAACTCGTGATCGAGATTCCGGCCGGCATGCGCGACATCGAGGGTGAGGACACCGCCGAGGTCGCACGACGCGAGTTGGTCGAGGAAGCCGGGCTCGACGCCGGCCAGGTCGACCTGCTGGGCGAGATCTATCCGTCGCCGGGCATGACCGATTCGGTGACCTGGATCTACCTTGCGACCGAGTGCCGGCCGGTTCCGACCGATCGGCAGGGTCCCGAGGAAGACTTCATGGAGACGCTGCACACACCGCTCGCCGACGCCCTCGAGATGATCGATCGGGGTGAGATCCGCGACGCCAAAACCGTCGCTGGGCTGTTGATGACCGACCGCCGGTTGCGTTCCTCCGACGGAAGCTGAACGGGTCTCCGCCGCTCGTGGTCGACACGTCGCTGCCGATCGAGGCCGAGGAGTTCCTGGCGTGGATGCTCGCCGAGAAGGGTCGCTCGGCCAACACACTCGCCGCGTACCGGCGTGACCTGCGCGGCTACTGCGCGTGGTTGGCCGCTCATGACGAAACGGTGCTCGACGTCGACCACGCCACGCTCGTGGCATTCGTCGCGGAGCGAAAGGCATCGGACTCCGCGACGTCCTCGATCGCGCGACAACTGGCAGCGATCCGCATGCTCCACCGGTACCTGGCGGTGGAGGGACTCCGACCGGGCGACCCGACGGCGAACCTGGAGGGTGTCAAGGTTCCGTCCGGACTACCCAAACCGTTGACCGAAGACCAGGTGACGAGCCTGATCAACGCCGTCGTCGGGAACGAACCGTTGGACCGGCGCGACCGGGCGCTGCTCGAACTGCTCTATGCGACGGGTGCCCGGATCTCGGAAACGGTCGGACTCTCGATCGGCGATCTCGATCTCCCCGGCCGTCTCGTGAGGCTGTTCGGCAAGGGATCGAAGGAGCGGATCGTCCCGTTCGGTTCGTCGGCGGGTCGCGCACTCGACGACTGGTTCTCGGTCCGCGGCCGGGCGCGGATGGTGCCCGACCGGTGGCCGCGCCGCGATGATGCGAACGCTGTCTTCCTGAACACCCGCGGCAGCCGCCTGACGCGCCAGGCAGCCTGGCTCGTCGTCAAGAAGTACGGCGAACGGGCGGGCATCACCGACGACCTCTCACCGCACGTGCTGCGGCATTCGTGTGCGACCCATCTACTCGACCACGGGGCTGATCTGCGCGTGGTCCAGGAAATGCTCGGCCACGTGTCGATCTCGACGACGCAGGTGTACACGAAGGTCAGTCAGGAACGCCTGTGGGACGTGTACCGGTCGGCGCATCCGCGGGCCACACTGGACAGGTGAGTTCCCTCGTCGACGTGATGACGCATCCGTGGCACCTGGTCCGGCGTTTCTTCACGTCGCTCCCACCGACCCCTCCGAGCGGCGAGGACGAACGCTGGGCGGAGAAGCACCTGCTCTCCTCGGAGCAGGAGCTGTTCGTGCAGTTGTCGAATCGCGATCGCCGGCACAGCATCGCGGTTGCCCGACGCTTCGACGAGGCTCGGGATGGCGCGACACGAGCCGAGATCGCCGGGGCGCTGTTGCACGACATCGGCAAGATCGAGTGCGAACTCGGCACCTTCGCGCGCGTTGTCGCCACTCTCGTCGGGCCGCGAACCGAACGGTTCCGGGCGTATCACGATCACGAGATGATCGGTGCCCGCCTGGTGAACGCGGTCGGGTCCGACCCGGCGACCGTGGAACTGGTCGCCGAAGCCGGACCCGTCTACCCGCTGCTCGAGGAGTGCGACTACTGATCACGGCGCAGTGCGCCGATTCAAGGTCGCCGGTGTCGCGAGCGGAACCGGTGCCGCCCTCGAGCGTTGCGGAACGCCCGTGAACGTTCCACGTCCGCACGGACGCGGGCGTGGCGTTCGCGGACCTCTCGCAGTTGGTACTCGGTGTTCACTTGGGGGAACATCGTCGATGTCCTTTCTCTGGTTGGGTTGGGTCTGGATCTCCCTGTCGGGGGAGCGGGTGGCGCGACATCCGGGTCCGACGGCGCCGTCGGTCCGACGGGTCGGCCAGGCGGGTCGGGCGGGGCGTCAGCGCAGCGGAGACACGACGAGACGGCGCGCTCCAGGGACGGCCGCGTACGCGGAGGTCAGACGGATTCGGCGCGAGCCGGCGTCAGCGCTGAGCCGACGGGGCGGCCGGAATGGCCATGGTGTCGGCGCAGCCGCGCATCGCGACTCCGACACCGGTGAACGGAGCCGCACCGAGCATCGTCAGCGGATCGAGTGAATCGTGCTTCTTCATGTGCGCCTCCCTTCGGTTCGTTCGAGCGTCGGTCGCTCGAGTGGAGGAAACTCTGCCCCATTCGTCGGACCCCGATCAAGCGAGTTTCCGAACCGCCACGAAATTTCTGCGGATCGTGTCGACCGGCATCACGATCCGCAGAAATTTCGGCCGACAACCGTGTGTGGGGGACTGGTCAGGTGGTGCCGAGGATCTGGTGGGTGCGGCGGAGGTTGACGACGGCGCGCAGGACCATCCAGATCAGGAGACCGCCCCAGATGCCGACGATGCCGAGCTCCGGAAACATGAGCACGATGACGGCGATCGGCGTCACGGCGACGAGGTAGGCGAGCGCGGCCCGGCCCAGGAATTCGTAGTCGCCCGCGCCGATCAGCGAACCGTCGGTCGAGAAGGCCAGCGAGCCGGGAATCATCACGACGGCGAGGATCAACAGCCCGGCGGTGGCGCGGCTGATCACGGCGGGGTCGGTCGTGAACAGCCGGGAGACCAGCGGAGCGGACAGTCCGAGCAGGACCGCCAGTCCGAATCCGATCCGGAGCGACAGGCGCGCCGACCGTTCCGCCACCTCGGTCGATCCGGTCCCGCCCTTGCCGAGTTCCTCTGCGACCAGCGTCTGCGCCGGGATGGCCAGCGCGTCGAGCGTGAGTGCGAGGAAGCTGAACATCGTCATCGTGATCGAGTACGCAGCGAGCGTCGGGTCGTCGATGCGTGCCGCGACCGCCGTCGCACCGGTGAACACCGCCATCATCGAACCGACGCGCAGCAGCAGGTGGCGCCCGGCCGACAGCAGTGGTGCCATCTCGCTCCAGCGGGGACGCCGGGTTCGAGCGGCGGCCGTGTAGGGGCGGGTGAGGCGCCACAGCACCAGGCCCGCGATCATCTGAGCGATCACAGTCGACCACGCCGCTCCGGCAACGCCCATGTCGAATCCGAACACGAGGACGACCTCGAGGATGACGTTGACGATGTTGCTCGCGACGAGCACGATCAGCGGCGACCGGTAGTCGCTCGCCCCACGCTGCGTCCCCTCGGCGGCGAGCAGAACGAGCACGAACGGCACCCCGAGCGCGGAGATCCGTAGATACGTCGTCGCGAACTCGAGGACCTCGTCGCGCGCACCGAGCAGTGAGGCGAGTGGTTCGGCGAAGACGACCAGCACCGGGACGGCGATCGCGCCGATGATCGCCGCGAGCCAGAAGGCCTGGACCCCGACATCGGCGGCGCCCGGCGTGTTTCCTGCGCCGAGCCGATTCGCGACACGTTGCGTCGTGCCGTAGGCGAGGAAGTTCGACCCGCCGATGACGAGCGTCAGGATCGCGACGGCGACGGCCACCCCACCCAGCTGCTCGGTACCGAGTCGCCCGACGATCGCGGTGTCGACCAGGCGATAGAGCGGTTCGGCGGCCAGTGCTCCCGCCGCCGGGAGCGCGAGCCGCAGGATGCGCCGATCGGTCGGATTCAGTGCCACGTCAGCATTCCGTCAGCACCGGGTCAGCGTGACAGAAGCGTCACGTCAGGCCGGCAGCATGCCGATGGCGCGATGGGTCCGCTCCAACGTGGTCGAGGCGACCTCACGCGCCTTGAGCGCACCCACCCGCAACAATCGTGCGAGCTCGCCGCGGTCGTCCATCAGCTCGTGATACCGCGTCCGGATCGGATCGAGTACCGCGAGCACGGCCTCGCCCGTGGCCACCTTGAGCGCGCCGTACTGTTCGAACTCGGCGGCGATCTCCTCGGGAGTCCGTCCGGTGACGGCGGCGTGGATCTCGAGCAGGTTGGCCACACCGGGCTTGGCTTCGCGATCGAATCGCACCGCGTCGGGACCGGTGTCGGAATCGGTGACGGCGCGCTTGAACTTCTTCATCACGACCGACGGCTCGTCGACGATCTCGACGCAACCGGCGCTGGAGTCGTCGGATTTCGACATCTTGGCCGTCGGGTTCTGCAGGCTCATCACCCGCGCGCCGGCTGCCGGCGTGACCGCCTCGGGGAGCACGAAGGTCTCCCCGAATCGATGGTTGAAGCGGATCGCGATGTCGCGGGTGATCTCGATGTGTTGACGTTGATCGTCGCCGACCGGGACCTCCGCGGTGTCGTAGAGCAGGATGTCGGCGGCCTGCAACGCGGGATAGGTGAACAACCCGGCCGAGATGAACTGGCCCTCGCGCTTGGTCGTCTTGTCCTTGAACTGGGTCATCCGGCTGAGCTCGCCGTACGCGACGTTGCACTGCATGATCCAGGCGAGCTCGCTGTGCTCGGGAACGTGACTTTGAGCGAAAACCGTGGCGACGTCGGGATCCAACCCGACCGCGAAGAGCATCGCAGCCAACGAGAGCGTGGCTTCGCCGACGACTCCGGGCTCCTCGGTGACGGTGAGCGCGTGCAGGTCGACGATCCCGTGGAAGGCATCGCACTCGTGCTGGCCACGCTCCCAGTTGCGCAGCGCACCGAGGTAGTTGCCGAGGTGCACATCGCCGGTCGGCTGGATGCAGGACAGTACGCGGGTGGTCGTGCTCACGGGTCCCGACGCTATCCGTTGCCAGAGGAGCCCGAGCGGTAGGATTGGCTCCGATGATCGATGTCGCGACGCCTGTGTACGAAGGCCCCTTCGATCTTCTCCTCCAGCTGATCCTGAAGGAACAGGTCGACATCTACGAGGTGAATCTGTCCCGGATCGTCGACGCGTATCTGCTGGAACTCGAGAAGATGCAGCAGGACGAGACGCTCGACCTCGACACGATCACGGGCTTCCTGTTGATCGCGGCGACACTCGTCGATCTGAAGGCCCGTCGGCTGTTGCCGAACCAGGCCGACATGGATCTCGACGAGGAACTCGCGCTCTGGGAGGAACGCGACCTCCTCCTCGCTCGGCTGCTCGAAGCGAAGACCTTCAAAGACGTCGCTGCCGTGTTCTCCCAGCTGGCCGACGACGCCGACCGTTCGTTCCCACGTGCGGTCGGCCCCGATGAGCGCTTCGCCGAGGTGATGCCCGATCTGCTCGAACGCACCAGCGTCACCAGCCTGCAGCGAGCGGCGATCCGTGCGCTGACCCCGAAGCCGGTTCCCGTCGTCGACCTCTTCCACGTCGACCCGATCCGGGTCACCGTGGCCGACGCGGTCGACGAACTGCTCGACGAACTTCCCCGGGCCGGCCGGATCTCGTTCCGGCGGCTCACCGCCGATCTCGCCGATCGCATCGAGGTGATCGTCCGATTCCTCGCCGTGCTCGAACTGTTCAAGCAGGGCGTGGTCGAGGTGGAACAGCCCGATCGTTTCGGTGACATCGAGGTCGTGTGGGCACCCGGCGAGGGTGTCGACACCGAATCGATCCTGATCGACGTCTACGACGGCTGACGATCATGACCGACGAGTTCATCGACGACAACGAACGCGCGACGCGGATCGCCGGGTACAAGCGCGCCATCGAGGCGATCGTGATGGTGTCCCACGATCCGGTGCCCCACGAGCTGCTCGCGCAGTTGCTCGAACAGCCGACGGCGTTGATCGAGCAATGGTGCGACGAGCTTGCCGCGGGATATGCCGAAGCGGAACACGGTTTCGAACTCACCCGTGTCGCTGGCGGAGTCAGGTACCAGACCGCGGCCGACCTCACTCCGTACGTCGAACGGTTCCTGCTCCACGACCAGCGCGCCCGGCTGTCGGGAGCCGCACTGGAGACGTTGGCGATCGTCGCGTACAAGCAGCCGATCTCACGCGCTCAGGTCGCAGCGATCCGCGGGGTGGACCCAGACGGTGTGTTGCGGACGCTGCAAGCACGCGGGTACATCGACGAGATCGCGCGCGACGAGGGGCCGGGCCAGGCGATTCTGTTCGGCACCACGTCCACCTTCCTCGAGAAGCTCGGTCTGGAGTCGGTGGACGATCTGCCGGCGATCGCCGAGTTCATTCCCGGTCCGGACGTGGTCGAGGTCCTCGAACACGGGTTGCGGGTCACTCCCGAGATCGATGTGTCGACGGCGACCGACTCCGCAACGGACACGGCGACCGACACCGGGCCCGATGCCTGATCGCGTGCCCGAGAAGCCGTTGTGGGAGCAGCAGGCCGAAGCCAGCGCACAGCTCCCACAGGGAGAACGGCTCCAGAAGGTCCTCGCGGCGGTGGGATTCGGCAGCCGCCGCACCTGTGAGGACCTGATCGCAGCCGGACGGGTCACCGTCAACGGCGAGGTGGCCATCCTGGGGCGCCGGGTCCAGCCGGACGACGATCTGGTCGAGGTCGACGGCGCGCCGATCGGCGTCAAACCCGGGCTCGTCTACTACCTGCTCAACAAACCGGCGGGTGTGATCACGACCAGCTCGGACACCCACGGGCGCCCCACCGTGCTCGAGATCGTTCCGGCCGAGCCGCGTGTCTTCGCGATCGGTCGCCTCGACCTCGAGACCGAGGGTCTGCTGCTGATCACCAACGACGGCGAACTCGCGAACCGCATCGCCCATCCCAGCCACGGGGTCGACAAGGAGTACCTCGCCGAGGTCGGCGGTGGAAACGTGTCGGCGGGCAAGATCCGACAACTGCGCGAGGGGGTCGAGCTGGACGACGGTCGCACCGCGCCGGCCAAGGTCTCCCAACCCGAACCCGGCGTGCTGCGGATCGTGATCCACGAGGGCAAGAACCGCCAGGTGCGGCGGATGTGCGACGCGATCGGTCACCCCGTCAACCGACTCGTCCGGACCCGAATCGGTCCGATCACGGACCGCAGCCTGCAGCCGGGTGAGTGGCGCGAGTGGACCACCGACGAACGCAACGCGATGGTCGAAGCGGTCGCCAGTACGATCGCCCGCCGTGACTGAGCCCCGCACCGCCAACGTCATCGGGCTCGGCCTGATCGGCGGGTCGATCGCCGCGGCGTTGCGCGCCCGGAAATGGCGTGTCGCCGGGGTCGACGACGACGAGGCGGTCTCCGAGTCGGCGAAGGATCGCGAGCTCATCGACTCCGTCGGCCTCGATCCTGCGGCGACGATCACATTCGTCGCGGTTCCGGTGTTGCGCGGCACCGACGCGGTTCGCGATGCGCTGCGTGAAACCACAGGAATCGTCACCGATGTCGGCAGCGTCAAGGGGCCGATCTGTGCAGCGATCACCGACTCACGTTTCGTGGGCGGTCATCCGATGGCGGGCAGCGAGCGCAACGGTCTCGACGGGGCTGACGCGAACTTGTTCGACGGTGCGATCTGGGTGCTCACCCCGGACGACGACGCCGACGACCTGGTCTTCGCCCGCCTGACGGCCATCGTGTCCGAACTCGGAGCCGAAGTGCTCGCGCTCACGCCGGACCGGCACGACGATGTGGTCTCCGTGATCAGCCACGTCCCGCACCTGACCGCCGCGTCCTTGATGGGTTTGGCGGCGGATCGCTCGATCGAACACGCGGCGCTGTTGCGGCTGGCGGCCGGCGGGTTCCGCGACATGACGCGCGTGGCGAGTGGGCGGCCCGACATCTGGCTCGACATCTGTGAGGAGAATCGCACGGCGATCGTGTCGTCGCTGACGCACCTGATCGACGAACTCACCGAGGTCCGCACGGAGATCGACGAGGGCAAGCGGTCCGAGCTCCGCGACCGGCTCGATCGGGCACGTCACGAGCGGGCCAACCTGCCCAGCCGGGTGGTCCACCCCGAGAACCTCGCCGAGGTCCGGATCCCGATTCCCGACCGGGCGGGAGCGGCAGCCGAGGTCTTCGTCCTCGCAGCCGACCTCAGCGTCAACATCGCGAACTTCGAAGTCGTGCACGCGGCCGAGCGCAACCTCGGCGTCGCTGTCGTTCTGATCGATCAAGCCCACGTCGAGGTGTTCCGGGGTGGATTGATCGCGCGCGGATTCCGCCCGTCGGTCCAGGCGCTCACATGACGGGCGACTCCAGCACGGTGCAGACGGTGCGGCTGGCCGAGGGTCCCGTCATCGCCGAGGTGACCGTCCCGCCGTCGAAGAGCATCGCGAATCGCGCGTTGATCTGTGCGGCGCTCGCCGGAGGTGAGTCCGAGATCGTCGGGCTCGCGCCGGGCGACGACACCAACGCGATGGTCGATTGTCTCGATCGCCTGGGGATTCCGGTCGACGTGTCCGACGAGGACGGTCTGTCGACGGGCTCGGTGACCGGAACGGGTGGAGCGCTGTTGCGCGGCCCGATCACCCTCGACACGCGGCTCGCCGGAACCACGTCGCGTTTCGTGACGGCGCTTGCTGCGCTCGGACCAGGGCCGTATCTGATCGACGGAGCCGAGCCGTTGCGGGCACGTCCGATGGGCCCCTTGCACGACTCGCTCCACGCCCTCGGCGCCCGCGTCGAGCCGGGTGAGGACTGGGGGCACCTTCCCGTCACGATCTCCGGTCCGGCCGGCGGAGCAGACGCGATCGTGATGCCCGGTGACGTGTCGAGCCAATACGTGACGGCGTTGATGCTGATCGCCCCGCTGATCCGCGACGGGCTGTCGCTCGGGCTCTCGACCGACCTCGTGAGTCGTCCGTACGTGGAGATCACCAAATCGGTGATGGAGTCCTTCGGGGCCACCGACATCCACATCGCGCACCGTCACGTCACGGTCGCCGAGAGCGGCTACGAGCCAACCCGCTACCAGGTGGAACCCGACGCCTCGTCCGCGAGCTACCCGTTGGCGGCCGCGGCGGTCGTCGGCGGGGCCGTGACCGTGAAAGGTCTCGGTGAGTCGTCGTTGCAGGGCGATGCCGCATTCAGTGGCGTGCTCGAACAGATGGGCTGCATCGTCACTTCCGGACCGACGTCCACCGTGGTGATGCGCCGCCGCGACAGTCCGCTGCACGGCATCGACATCGACATGGCGCACATCTCCGACCTCGTGCCGACGCTTGCCGTGGTCGCCACCCAGGCGACGACACCGACCCGGATCCGTGGTGTCGGGTTCATCCGGGAGAAGGAGAGCGATCGGCTCGGTGACCTCGCGGCCGAACTCCACAAGCTCGGCGCCGACATCACGGTGGAGGACGACGGGCTGACGATCAACCCGACCGACGTGTTGCGGGGCGCGCGGCTCGACACGCACCACGATCACCGCCTCGCGATGTCGTTCGGTTTGCTCGGACTCGTGGTGAGCGGCTTGGAGATCGCCGACCCCGAGGTGGTCACGAAGAGCTGGCCGACGTACTGGGACGCGCTGGACGCGATCCCCGCGAGGCGCGCGTGACCGTGCGCACCCGGACGACCGTCGCGGCCTTCGACGTGGACGGAACGATCACCGATCGCGACTGCGTGGTCCCGTTCATGCGACGTGTCACGGGCACCCGCCGGATCGCAGGACGCCTCGTTGCACGACCCGACCGAATGGTTCCGGTGCTGGCCCGTCGCGATCGTGATCAGTTGAAGGCATTGGCAGCGGCCGCAGCGTTTCGCGGACGCCGCATCGACGACCTGAGCGCGATCGGCGTCACCTTCGCCCGGTTCGTGCACGAGCACTGGTTGCGGCCGGACACGGTCGCCCTGCTCGATCAGCATCGCGAGGCGGGTGACCGAGTCGTCCTCGTGTCTGCGTCGTTCGAGATCTACCTCCGACCGCTCGGAGAGTTGCTGGGAGTCGACGACGTGCTCGCGACCCGATTGATGTCCCGAGACGGTGTGGCGACCGGTGCGCTGGACGGGCCGAACTGTCGGGGGCCCGAGAAGGTCCGCCGACTCCACCGGTGGCTCGACGGCACGTTCGCTCGTGGCGACACGTCGACGAGCGCTGGAACGAGCGACGACGGGATCGGCCGTGCCTACGCTCGCGTCGTGGCCTATGGCGACTCGGCAGGGGATCGCGAGCTGCTCGGCGACGCTGACGAAGCGCACTGGATGCAACGACCGCGCTCGCCGAAACGTGACGGACGTCGGGGCAGCGAGCACACGGGAGGCGGCGCGTGATCGGCCCGCTGATCAAGGAGATGCGACCCAAGCAGTGGCTGAAGAACGTGCTCGTCTTCGCTGCTCCCGGCGCGGCCGGAGTACTCGACGAGCCGAGCGACCTCGTCGCGACGGTGCTCGCGTTCGTGGCGTTCTGCTTCGCGGCGAGCGGCATCTACATCTGGAACGACCTCAACGACATCGAGGCGGACCGGGTCCACCCGACCAAACGCCATCGGCCGATACCGGCCGGCACGCTGTCGATTCCGGTCGCGCGGGCCGCGGGAGTCGTCCTGCCGATCGCGGCCCTCGCGGTCGCTGCAGCGACCGGGAGGTGGGAGACGGTGGCGATCGTCGCCGTCTACATCGCGATCACGCTCTGCTACACGTTCTGGCTGAAGGAGGTCGAGATCATCGACCTGCTGGCGGTTGCCTCCGGCTTCGTGCTGCGCGCCGCCGGCGGCGCGGTCGCCGTCGACGTACCGATGTCGCGGTGGTTCATCCTGTGCGTCACCTTCGGCTCACTGTTCATCGTGGTCGGCAAGCGCTACGCCGAACTGCAAGAGGTCGGAATCGGCGCCGGAACCCGCTCCACGCTCGATGTCTACACGCCCGGATTCCTGCGGATGTTGCTGTCGGTCAGCCTGGGTGGCGCACTCATCAGCTATTGCGTGTGGGCTTTCGAGACCGCGGTCGGAACCGACTTCCCGTTCTATGAACTGTCGGTGGTCCCGATGATCGCCGCCCTGTTCCGGTATCTCCTCGTGCTCGAACGCGGTCAGGGGTCGGCACCCGAGGAAGTCTTCGCGAGCGACCGTGTCCTGCAGCTCGCAGGGGTCGCATGGATCATCATCTACGGGGTGGCGGTGTACACAGCATGACGGACCGAACCAACGATCAACGACCGGATCTCCCGGCGGCCATGGAAGCGGTTGCCGAGGTGGAGGGCTGGATGAGTCCCGGTCAGGGGGCCACGCTCTACGACGCAGCGACGAGGTGCCCGCCCGATGGACTGATCGTCGAGATCGGGAGCTTTCGCGGGCGCTCCACGATCGTGCTCGCCACGGCCGCTGCCCCGTCGGTGCGGATCGTGGCGATCGACCCGCACGCCGGGAACGACCGGGGCCCACAGGAGATCGAGGGGTTCGAGGTCGACGCGGCCGACGACCACGCGGTGTTCACGGCCAATCTGGAGCGCGCGGGGGTCGCTGCCCGCGTCGAGCACGTCCGTGCCTTCTCCGACGCCGCTCTCGACACCGTCGAGGGGCGCCCCGACCTGCTGTACATCGACGGCGCACACCGCTACGGGCCGGCCTTGGCGGACATTCGGGCCTGGGGCGACCGGGTCGCCGATGGCGGCACGATGCTGATCCACGACTCGTTCTCGTCGATCGGCGTCACCTTCGCGATCCTGCGTGCGCTCGTTCCGGGCGGCCGGTTCCGCTACGTCGGCCGCTCCCGGTCGATGACGATCTACCGCGCCGACCTCGGCGGCGGACTCGGCGCCCGGTCGACGAACGCCGCTCGCCAACTCGCACAGCTTCCGTGGTTCGTGAAGAACGTGACGCTGAAGGTCCTGATCTCGGCCAAACTCGTTCGCCGCGAGTGGCCCTACTGACGCTGATCGACGCCAGTAGCCTCGACTCCTCGTGGAATCCGAACAACGCGTTCTCACCGGCTGGGGCCGGACCGCCCCGACGGTGGCGACGGTGGTTCGCGCGACGGCCGACGAGTTGTCGTCCGACGAAGGGCTCTCGACGATCGTCGGTGACCGGGGAGCGATCGCACGGGGGTTGGGGCGGTCGTACGGCGACCCGGCGCAGAACGGTGGGGGAGCGGTGATCGAGCTGATGCCCGGCTCGGAACCGATCCGCCTCGATGCGGCTGCCGGAATCGCCCACGTCGATGCCGGTGTGAGCCTCGACGTACTGCTGCGCGAGATCGTTCCGCAGGGATGGTTCGTGCCGGTCACGCCGGGAACGCGGTTCGTCACGGTCGGTGGAGCGGTCGCCAGCGACATCCACGGCAAGGGGCACCACGCCGACGGCTCGTTCGGGGCCCATGTGGTGCGGATGGGCATGCTGTTCGCCGACGGGACGCGCCGCTCGATCACGGCCGGGACGGATCCCGACCTGTGGTGGGCGACGATCGGTGGAATGGGGCTGACCGGAGTGATCACCGACGTGTCGTTCCGTGTGATCCCCGTCGAGACCCGCCACTTCGTCGTCGAGACGCGTCGCGTTCCCCACTTCGACGAACTCGTCGAGGCGATGGAGACCAGTGATCGGAACTACCGCTACTCGGTGGCATGGATCGACCTCGTGGCGACGGGAAAGCACCTCGGTCGTTCGGTGTTGTCGATGGGCAACCATGCGACCGTCGATGACCTCCGCGAGATGAAGCCGGGGTTGGCCGAGCGGCCGCTCGATTTCGACCCACGGTCCTTTCCCGACGTTCCACCCGGATTTCCGAACGTCCTGCCGCGTCCCGCTGTGCGCGCCTTCAACGAACTCTGGTATCGGAAGACCCCGAAGCAACACCACGGGATCGAATCGATCACCCAGTTCTTCCACCCGCTCGACATGGTCGGTCAGTGGACGCGCCTTTACGGCAGCCACGGTTTCCTGCAGTACCAGTTCGTGGTCCCGTTCGACGCGGTCGACACGATGCGGACGATCGTTGCCCGCATCGCCGACGAGGGACACGCCAGTTTCCTCGCCGTTCTCAAGCGCTTCGGCGCCGAGAGCGGCGGGTTGCTCAGCTTCCCCAAGCCCGGCTGGACACTGACGCTCGACCTGCCCGCCGGTGTCGGCGGCCTCGACTCGCTGTTGACCGAACTCGACACGCTCGTGCTGGGTGTCGGCGGTCGGCACTATCTCGCCAAGGACTCGTTCGCGACACCCGAAGTCGTCCGCGCCGGGTACCCACGACTCGAAGAGTGGAAGGCGATTCGCTACGGCATCGACCCCCACGGCGTCTGGGCGAGCGACCAGGCCCGACGCCTCCAACTGATCTGAACACTGAACGGAACCCGTGATGATGAACGCATTCGAACAACCGCAGACGATCCTGGTCCTGGGTGGCCGCAGCGAGATCGCCCACGCGATCGTGACCGAGCTCGCGTCGCCGGCACTGACGACGGTGGTGCTCGCGCATCGCGGCGGTGACGTCGTCACGATCGACGGGCTGCCGGACGGGGTGACCGTGCATTGCGTTGCGTTCGACGCGATCGACCATCACACGCACGAGGAGTTCGTGGCGAAGGTGGTCGCTGAGCATGGGGACCTCGACGTCGTCGTGCAGGCGTTCGGTCAGCTCGGCGGTGACGACGTGAACACCGACCCGGTCGCTGCGAGCGAGCTGGTCGAGGTGAATGTCGTCGGTGCGGTCAGTTCCGGACTCGCCGTCGCCGCCCGGCTGCGCGCGCAGGGACACGGCGTGCTGGTCGTGCTGTCGAGTGTCGCGGGTGTTCGCACCCGCCCGTCGAACTTCGTCTACGGAGCGACCAAGGCGGGACAGGATGCGTTCGCCACCGGGCTCGGCCACGCGCTCGTCGGTTCGGGTGCTCGCGTGATGACCGTGCGTCCCGGGTTCGTTCGCTCGGCGATGACCGAGGGCATGGACGAAGCACCGTTCGCGTGCGACCCGAGCGACGTCGCGGAAGCGGTGGCTTCCGGTCTCCGCCGCCGCAAGTCCGTGGTGTGGGCACCGGGGATGCTGCGCGGCGTGTTCACCGTGCTGCGCGTACTCCCCGGATTCCTCTGGCGCAAGCTCGATCGCTGACCCACACCTCGATCAGTCAGCGGTCGGCTGCCTGATGTCGTTCGCGAGCGGGGTGGACCCTCGTGGCGTCAGAACATTCCATGTCCGTTCACCGGGCTGACGGCGTCCGCGATCGGTTGGAGGACGTCCCAGTGCTCGAGGGCGATGCCGTCTGCGTTCATCTTCCAGATGTCGACGCCGGCGACGCCGAGGTCGTCGGGGTCGTCGGTGTAGAGGTTCAAGAAGTTGACGTGGGCCCAGACCCAGTCGCCTGAGGCGATGATCCGGTGGATGACGACACGGGCGTTCTCGCGCTCCTGGGTGAGGGCGGCGAACGCCGCTCCGAGTCCGGCGGCGCCGTCGGGCAGCAACGGGTTGTGTTGGATGTAGTCGTCGTCGACGAGCTTGTTCGCTGCCTCGATGGGCTGTTTCTGGTTGATGGCCTGCTCGTAGAAGGCGACGAGGTTGTCCTTGTTGCGAACGGCGCGTTCATCGGTGGGGTCGAGGATCTCGATCATGGTGTTGTTCCTGTCTGTGGTTGGGGTGGTCATGAGTACCGGAGGCGCAGAGCGTCCAGCTCCTCGGGGGTGGATGTCTGGATCAGCGCGTGGAGCGCTGCGGCGTCGTCTCCGATCGTGGCGGTGCTCGGGGCGGGCGTGCGTTCGGCGATGTCGATGACCTCGCCGGCTGCGGTGGCCGACGGCAGGCCGGCGCCTTGTCCTTCGTTGAAGACGTCGGCGAATCGGGCGAGCGCGTCTCCGTAGAGGTCGCGCTCGTCCGGAGTCAGCGAGTCGATCACGCGATCGAGAAGTGCTGCAGACTTTGCCGGGCCGCCGGTGAGCATGCTGCCGGGTTGGATGATGGTGACGTCGACTCCATGGTGGTGTAGCTCGGCGCGGTAGCCGATCATGAGCGCTTCGGCCGCCGCCTTCGAGGCGGCCGACGCCGTGTTGAAGGCCATGGGGAACGCCGCCGAGATGGTGCTGATCTGCACGATCCTGCCGCCGGCGGCGCGGAGCTGGGGGAGGAAGGCGTTGACAACGGTGAGTGGGGCGAAGGTGTTCACTTCGAATTCTCGGCGGATGGCGTCGAGGGGCACGACCTCGAGTGGGCCGGGCGTGAGGATGCCTGCGTTGTTGATCAGGAGGTCCACTCGACCGCCCGTCTCCTCTTCGACGTGGGCCGCCCACGACCGCACGGCCGTCGTGTCGGTGATGTCGACGTGCGCGAGTTCCACCCCCGTGTCGGCGCTGGAATCTTCGCTGTCGAGTGACGTTCCGAACACGCGGTATCCCTTCGCTGCGAGGCCTGCGGCGATGTCGACTCCGAGCCCGCTTCCGGCACCGGTGACGATGGCGGTTCGGCCCGTCGGTACGGCGCGGGCGGAGTTTCCCGCTGTGCGGTCGATGGTGTTGCTCACGTTGTCTCCTTTATAGTTGACGTATCAAGTACCTGAAATCAACCTACCGGAGTTTGCTTGACTTATCAACCACTATGCTGGGAAGTGTGACGGACGTGAGATGGCTCGACGAAACCCAGCAACAGGCGTGGCAAGCGCTCCTCGTGTTCGTCAACCGGGGACTTCCCGAGATCGAGCGGACGTTCAAGGAGCACGATCTGTTGGCAGTGCACTACGGGATCCTCGTCGCGCTGTCGTCAGCTCCCGACGACACACTCCGGCTTTCGGAACTCGCCGACGCCGCGAACCTCTCGCAGAGTCGCCTGACGCATCGGATGCGCACGTTGATCGACCGGGGAATCGTCGAGGTCGCGACCTCGCCGGTGGACGGCCGTGGCAAGAACGCCACCCTCACGAAGAAGGGTCGTCGACTCCTCGAGAAGGTGGCGCCGCTTCACGCCGAAGAGGTGCAACGTCTCGTCTTCGATCACCTCTCGTCGAAGGACACGGAACACCTGGCGACGGCTCTCTCGAAGTTGGCCGCGACCTTGTGCGACCACGACGCCTTCCTCCCATCGCGCCGCTGATCTTCGACACCGGGTCAGTGCGGCCGGCCGGTGAGTGCCGACAGTCTCTCGATGGTTTCGAGACGACCGTCGGGATGCCGGGCGAAGGAGGTGGGGCTGGGGCCGTGGGTGGGGCCGGCCTCGTCGAAGGGCCACCCGCCGAACGATGTCGTGCGGTAGTCGGCGTACGCCTCGGCGATCTCTTGGTCGGAGTTCATCACGAACGGTCCGCTGGCCACCACCGGTTCCCCGATCGGTCGACCCTGCAGAACGAAGCACGACACCGCCTGGCCCTCGCCGGCGACGATCTGGGTGTCGACTTCGGGGCGCAACCTCGTCGCGGTCGAGTTGGACACGGGTGTCCCGTCGACCTGGAGGGGGCCGCCGTCGAACGCGTAGAGCATGCGGTTGCTGGTGGCCTGGGCTCGCGGGAGCGAGCAGGATGCGCCCGGCTGCAGTTCGATGTGCCAGATGGCGACGTCGTTGCCGGTGGCGTGTGCCCATGAATCCGTCGGAGGCGATGGCGGTTGGTGTCCGTCGAAGCCGCCTGCGATGACGGTGACCACGCACCCGTCGCCCTCATCGACCAGAGGGATGTCGCGCTGCCAGAGCATCTGGTATCCGGGATCGACGAACTTGGACCGGGCCGGCAGGTTGATCCAGATCTGGAACAAGTCGAGCGGGTTCGGTGCTGCGTCGTCGAGGAGTGGGAACATCTCGGAGTGGTTGATGCCGCTCCCGGCGGTCATCCACTGGACGTCCCCGTGTCCGTAGCGACCGGTGGCTCCGAGTGAATCAGCGTGGTCGCACCACCCGCGGCGGGCGAAGGTGACGGTCTCGAAACCGCGGTGGGGGTGCCGGGGAAAGCCGGGGACGTCCCGTCCGAAGTACATGTTCCAGCCGTCGGTCGACGTGAAGTCGTTGCCGGTCGTTCGCTGGGAGAGGTCGGCTCTCGGTCCGAGTTCGCCGTTGGCGACGGGGTAGGCGTCCGGGTGGTGGGCGGCGATGATGAACGGGTCGAGCGCCTGCCATGGTCGTTGCAGCGGCTCGACGGCGATGATGGTTGACATCTCACTTCTCCCTCGTGGTGTGACGGTCGGGTGTGGTGGCTTCCGGTTGTCGTGGTGTCGCGTTGCTAGATCGGATAGGTCGTGGTCGCCCGGTGCAGCACTGCATCGACATCGCGCAGCAGCATCGCATCGACCGGGCCGACGATCGGCACGAGATGCAGCGGGCTGAGATCGGAGGCGCCGGTGAGGGTCAGCGAACCGGTGCCGCCCCATACCTCGGCTGTGCGGAACTCCATCTGGGACGGCACGAGTTCGCGGACCACTGGCGGGCGGCCCGGGACCGCCCCGCCGAAGACTCGCAGGCCGAGCATCGGCGATGACGGCGGCAGCGGGTGTTCCGGCGACACCGTGGCGAGCAGCTCTGCGGGCTGGAAGACGCCCTGGGCGAGCAGCACGGGAGCTGGTCGGTGCAGCTCAGCCGAGATCAGACCCTCCGGTGACGGTGTGTGGATGTCGAAGTCGATGGCCGCCGTGAGCTTGGGCAGCCCTTCTCGCTCGCGTCCGGCGAGCATTGCCCGCTCGTTCGGCACGAAGATGTGCGGCACGTACGAGAACGGCTGTCCTTCGAACCGGACCTGAACGGACTGCACGACCTCGCGAAAGGCTCCCGCGGTGCTGAATCGATACGAAGCGAACACGAAGTTGGCGATCGGCTCGTCGTCGATCTCGAGTTCGGCGGGCAGGATCTGTGCGACCGTCTCGGCGTCGGTGGTGTACGTGAAACGCAGTAGATCGAGGCCCCGGAACGAGGCCGAGTCGAATCCGAGCGGATCTGCGTGGGCTGGCATTGTGTCGCCGAGTTGATCGGCGGTGAGATTTCCTCGTCGTGACATCGTCGTCCGAGCTCCTTGTCCGGGTCGTGTACTGTCTTACTTGATACATCAAGATATCTCCGAATAGTTGATGCGACAACCAAATCGGAACGTGACGGTTGCCTCTCGTGCTCTCGTTGCGGAGCCGCCGCCCTCGGGGTAAGTTGACTCATCAACCAGATACTTGATAGATCAACCATTGAGGAGAGATCGTGGCCCACGCAACCGACATCGCCACCACTGCTCGCAAGGTCGCCCGGATCGTCCCCGCGGCCAGCGTGGTGGAGGGAGGTGGTTTCACGGCCAACCGTCCGTTTCCCAGCGCGGCAGCCGATTGGTTCGACCCGTTCCTGCTGCTCGACGACGTGGGACCACGTGAGATCACCCCGGGCAAGGCCGTCGGCGTCCCGCCACACCCGCATCGCGGGTTCGAGACGGTGACGTACGTCGTGAGTGGCGAGGTCGAACACCGCGACTCGACCGGCAACCACGGCGTCATCGGTCCGGGTGACGTCCAGTGGATGACTGCCGGCGACGGCATCGTCCACGCGGAGATGCCGAGCACCCGGGTCCAGACCGAAGGAGGCGTCGGTCACGGCCTGCAACTCTGGGTCAATCTTCCCGCCGCCATGAAGCGAACCACACCGAACTACCAGGCGCTTCGGGCGTCCGACATCGCATCGACGGGCGGTGAGGGTTGGGCCGCCGAGGTGGTCGCCGGCGAGATGCTCGGCGCCGCCGGCCCCGCTCACACGCACACACCGATCGGCTACGCACGGGTCACCGTGCTGCCCGGAACGAAGCTGAACATCCCCGCCACCGATGGCCACACCGCACTCGTCTACGCCGTCGCCGGAACGGCGTCGATCGGCGCCGAGGGCGACCGGCTCGAAGCGCACCACCTCGCCGTGCTCGATCGGTCGACCGGCGACATCGTGCTCGACGTGCCCGCCGACGCGACCGACGCGTTCGACTGCCTCGTCCTCACCGGCGAGCCCATCGACGAACCGATGGCGCGTCGGGGCCCGTTCGTGATGAACACCCCGGCAGAGATCGACGAAGCGTACGCCGACTACCGCGCCGGCCGGATGGGCTCGATCGCCGCCACGGGCGCAGCCTGATGCTGTCAGCACCGACCCGGCAGCACCACCGCAACAGCGACGTAGGAACCCTCATGGAAACCGAGCACCCGATCCCTCCAACCGCTGTCGACCGCACGTCGTCAGGGCATCTGTCCCGACGGTCACGATCGGCGCTGGCCATTGCGACTTCGTCGCTGGTCGTCCTCGCCGGCTGCGGCGACGACAGTCCGACCCCATCGGTCGCGGCAGTGACGCTCGAGATGTCGGACTTCTCGATCGCCATGCCGGACCGCATTCCATCCGGCTTGATCGAGGTGGACGGTCTGAACGACGGCGACATCATCCACCAGGCCGTGATCGCCGAACTGCCCGATGGCGTCAGCAGCGCCGAGTATGTCGAGTCGTACCTGGACAACGCCGCACTCGCCCTGACCGACGCCGACCTTCGCGGCGGCGTTCAGCTCGTTCCTCCGGCGAGCGAACAGACCGCCACGGTCGAACTCGACCCGGGCGACTACGTCGTGTTCTGTTCCCTGCCAGGCCCCGAAGCGGGAGAGAGCCATCTCACCAAGGGAATGTGGACCGACCTCACCGTCGACGGGTCGACGAGCGACGGTCCGAGCCGGATCCCTGATCTGGGTGTCGACGACACGATCGAACTCATCGACTTCGCGTTCGGGGTGCCCGACACGGTCCGGTCCGGCGACGTGTACAACGTGGTCAACACCGGAACCCAGGTCCACGAGATCGGCATGGCCGCACTCGACGATGGCGCCACCAGAGATGACGTCCTCGCCTTCTTCACCGGACAGGGTCCCGAAGGCGAAGGCCCGCCGTTCCGGGATCTCAGCGGCGTCGGCCTGCTCAGCCCGGGTCAGGCACAGACCTTCTCGATGGATGTTCCTCCCGGTCGCTACGTCTTCGTCTGTTACGTTCCGTCGCCTGACGATGGTGTACCGCACTTCCTGAAAGGCATGATCCAGGTCGTCGACGTCGTGTAAGACGTGCCTCGGTCCCTGCCCACGCGCTCGTTCAGGTGCGCGAGATCACCGACGGTGATGGGTTGCCGGTGGACTGCCAGGACGGTGCCCGCAAGAGTGGTCCGCCTGCCCCGATCGGCCTGACGAGCACGTCGGTCGGTTCGTCCGCGTCGCCGTTCCATTCAGCGTGTTTCCACCAGTGGAATCCGACCTTGTCCGCGACGCTTCGAGACGGGGCGTTCTCGGGTTCGATGAAGCAGAGCATCTTGCCGTCGTCGGTGCGGTCGGCAAGTGCGAGCAACGCGGTCACCGCCTCGGTGGCAAGACCTTTGCCTCTCGCCGCAGGGACAAGACGCCACCCCCACTCCAGGTACTCGGCTCCGTCGAAGCTGATGACGCCGACGCCGGTGTACCCCACGATCGTTCCTGATGCTCGTTCGACAATTGGCTGCTTGGCATACGCGACCAGCTCGGACATGTCGAGCATGTGGTCGAAACGGGCATTGGCGGAGTCGATGTTCAAACGGGCGCCGTACACCATGAATTCGTCATCTGTGAACAGCTCGACGAACCTGTTCCGGTCCGCCTCGACCGGGCGTCGCAGCAGCAGCCGTTCTGTCTCGACCGTCACGCCTTCGACGGTACAGCTCTGGCCAAGGCACCCGTATCGCTCGTCGCAGATGGTCGATCGAACCGAACAGTACGGCACGTCTGCAAGGTCGGCGGTTTGTCGACGTGACGCGAAGCGCGTTCCACCTCGCCGGTCGTCGACGTCGGTCAAGTAGACGAACAGATCGAGTTGGGTGAACGTGGGGTCGTCGCTTGGAACGAGAACCTATGGTTCAGGTAGTCCCGATGCAGCGGCTGGTCGCAGCCGGCTGCGCCGGAGTATTTCGGCCAACTCTCCGCTGGTGTGATGCGCACATCGTCGTCGGCAAGGAGTTCCCTCGCCAGCGAGGTCAGCGTTGGATGGACAGCGAGCGCGCAAAGCTCGACACCGTCGAACGGGAACGAGCCGATTCCGGCGAACTCGTCTCCGAGGTAGCGCTCACGTCGAGCAGGCCCGGGATCACGACGAACCCATCTCCGAGCAGGGTGTGTCGGCGGCTCGGCATACACCGAACGCTACGCGCCCCGCCTTCGGCTGCGATCCCAGCATTCCCCGAGGAGCTTGCGACCCGAGCGATATCGCCGCCACCGCTGGTCACCGAAGAGTGCTCTTGAACGTCACGACCGTGCTCGTCCATGTGCGCGAGAGCGTGGAACAACGCAACGTCCGATTGTCGCCAGACGTCGCCGTGACGGCTGCATACCGTTGCTGACATGCCCACCGACTATCGACTCGTCCCGATCGTCCCGGACATCGCTGCCGAACTCCGCAGCGGTGGCGGGGAGCGCTTCATCGCCGACGCCAAGCCTGGGTACCCGTGTCGGCAGTGCCTCTGCGATGCCGAGATCGGAGAGACACTCATCCTCGTTGCTCACGATCCCTTCAGCATCGACAGCCCATACCGATCGCGCAGTCCGATCTTTCTCCACGAGCAACCCTGCAGCCCACCCAGCGATGTTCGGGTTCTTCCCGACCAACTCACCGGACGTCAACTGTCTGTTCGGGCATTCGATCGTGATGCCATGATGATCGACGCTGCGGTCATCGACGGGACCGACCTCGACGATCAACTGCGACAATTCTTCGACGACGAAGCCACCGCCGAGATCCACGTTCACAACGCCACGCGTGGCTGCTGGGCAACCTTGGTCAAACGCCCGTACGGCACGGATGCGTCGGCCATCCACTCCTGAGGGAGCGGCGACGGTGACTTGGTGGGTGCGCTCTCCGATGCCGCGTATGGGCAGCCTCGGTCGCCGCCGCCCGAGTGCTCCGAGTGCCGTGCTCTACGCCGAGCGTCGACGCTAGGACCCCTGTTCGACACCCGGAACATGCGGTTGTGTCGAGACCGTCCCGGAATGGCTACTGAGCATGTGGACGAAACTGGGCGGTGCCTGACAGGTCGGTGCACTTCAGTGGCAGTGGCGGGCGGGCGGTGTGACATTCGGGTCGGGTAGTTGGACGGTGAATCGGCTGCCTCGGCCGTGTTCGCTTGATACCTCGATGGTTCCGCCGTGTGCGGCGACGAGCGCTGCGCACACCGAGAGCCCGATTCCGCTGCCGCCGGTTGCGCGGCTGCGGGAGTGGTCGGCTCTCCAGAATCGGTCGAAGACGCGCTGCTGTTCGATCGGTGTGAGTCCGACACCGGTGTCGTTGACGTGGAGCACGATGTGTTCGTCGGTGCGGCTAGCTTCGATGGTGATCGTTCCACCTGCGGGGGTGTAGGCGATGGCGTTCTTGACGAGGTTGTGAAGGACCTGCTGTATCCGAGTCGCGTCGATGTCGGCGACGACGGCCCCTTCCACGACGACGTGAAGCGCCAGGTCGCGTTCGGCGGCCGAGGAGTTGTACGTGGCGATTGTCTCGGTCACCAGCAAACCGACATCTGTGAGCGCCGTTTCGACTCGCAGAGCACCGGCGTCGGCGAGCGCCAAGTGTCGAACGTCCTCGATCAGGCGAGCCAGGTGATTCGCCTCGGCGTGGAGCCGACCGATCAGCGCTGTATCGATCTCGAAGACACCATCTTGGGCGGCTTCGATGTTGCCGATGATCGTCCCGATCGGATTCCGCAGCTCGTGGGCGACGTCGGCGATCATCGTGGTGCGGGCGGCCTCGCTGCGCTGCAGGTTGGCGGCCATCGTGTTGAACGAGTGAGCGAGACCGGTCACCTCGGGGGTGCTGTGGTTCGTGGCGACTCGCTGGTCGAGGTCGCCCCGTCCGAGTCGATCGGCCGATTCGCTCAGCGCGTCCACAGGCCGGGTGATTCGCCGGGAGACCCACCACGCCAACAACACGGACGTCGCTGCCACGCCGGCGAGAGCGAGCAGCGTGCCGATGAGATCGAATCCGGTCCCGTCCTCGGGGGGCTGGACGTCGACGAAGAGGCCGACCGGAGGAGAGAAGCCGGCGACCTGATCGAAGCATCGGTCGCCGCACGACGTGGTTGCGTCGTCGCTGATTGCACCGTTGTCGTCGACGGATGCGACGAGGCCAAAGGCCGGGTTGATCACCGCGTCGACCGAGAAGTCGAGTGCGTCGGTCGGCGACGAGTCTGAGTCTGCGAGCACGCGTCCGGTGTCTCGCTCGATGACCACCACGCGGACACCGACGCTCGCAGCCGCGTCGCGCACGGCGGCATCGAGGCCGCTCCAGTCGTCCGACGATGTACCCGCGCCCATGATGTGGTCGAGAGCGACTTGTTGTACGACCAGGGCATTGCCCGTTCGGGTTCGTTCTCCCTCGCCCTGGATGTTTCGAAGGTGGTTCGTCGTCAGCGTCGCGGTGAGCACGGACGCGACGACCGCAACAAGGAGTGACCCTGCGAGCACTTGGGCTTTCAACGACGCCCTCATTCGTCGGCCAGTTTGTACCCGCGACCTCGAACGGTGAGCACGTAGCGAGGCTGTGTGGCGTCGTGTTCGATTTTGCGGCGCAAGTTGAACAGGTGCATGTCCACCGTGCGTTCGAGGGCATAGTGATCGAAGCCGACCGCCAGGTCCAGGATCTCTCGGCGCGTGAATGCCCGACCGGGACCGGTGGCCAACGCTGCGAGAATGCCGAACTCGCGCGGTGTCAGGTCAACTGGCGTTCCTCCCAGAGCAGCTTCGAATCGTTCCGCATCGACGACGAGTTCACCGATCTCGTATCGCCGGAGATGACTGTCGAGGCCGGACCGTCTCAACGCCGCTCGGATCCTTGCGACCAACAGGCGGGGGGAGTACGGCTTGGCGACGTAGTCGTCGGCGCCGACGTCCAAACCGGCGAGAACGTCGGATTCGTCCGTCTTCGCCGTGACCATGATGATCGGCACCGGCGACTCCGACCGGATCAGACGGCACAGGTCGACACCGTCGAGACCCGGCATCATCACGTCCAGCACGATGAGATCGGGCGGAGAGCGACGGTATTCGGCCAGAGCGAGCAGACCGTCGCCAGCGACGCGAACATCGTGGCCTTCGTGCTCCAGGTATGACTGGAGCACGAACGCCTGACCCGCATCGTCCTCAGCAAGCAGGATGCGTGCCATCGACATCGAGGCTACGAGCCCGGGTCGTATGACGCATCAGGAACCCAGACCGGCGATGACCTCATTGGCGAGTTCCCATCGCGCCTGGGCATCTGCGACCTCGTCGTCGATCTCGACGATCAACTCCTTGAACCCCTCTTCGTCGAACGGTGTGCTCGTCTCGATGCCAGCAAGGTTCAATGCTGCGGCCATCGCGTCGGTCTCTGCATTCACCGCAGAGACATCCGCAGCCGGAAAACCCTCCGTCACGAAGGCGGTGTTGTACTCGCTCATCGCTTGCTGAGCTTCATTGCCCCACTCCTCGACGTACACATGTCCCGACGACCCGTCCGCGTCAGTCCACGTGTAGTCGACGCCACGAGCCTCGAGCCAGTCGGCGATCCCGGCATTCTCAGCAGCACTGACGGCAAGCTTGTACCGCACCGACGGCGTCGGCTCGTCGAGCCGGACCTCGGTCAGCACATCTACGGGCACCGACCGATCCGCTCCGGCATCCAGCGCGAAGGTCGCTGCGGGAGCGGCCACCGCCATCAACATCGCGCCTGCGATCGTCAACTTCATCGACTTCCTCATGATTGGTTCCTTTCTCAGGTCGTCGGCGACCTGCCGACCACGTGGAAGTCACCGTGCCGGAACCACGATCAAGGCCTGATCAAGAGCCGATCAGATGCCAGTCAGATCATCCAGGTCCATCCTGTTCGACCGCGAAGAAGTTCACCCGCAACCAGCTCCTCAACAAAGACGAACGCATCCTCGCCGACCTCACACCCGCAGAACTCGTAGTGGAGAACCGCAAAGAGTTTCAACTGCCAGCAGCGCATATCAACACCGTTCAACCAGGCCGTGGCCCGTCCGGGAACGGCACCGATGCGCTCGGTTCGGTGCGCGCGATCACACGGGGCGGGCGTTCTTCACACCGTTGATTTTGCCGCCCGGGTATCGATACGAGCACGACCGAGAGGCGCCGGGCGGGGTCACCCGCCGGATAGGGCGCTACAGTTTCCGGTCCGGGCGAGGTGTGTCGGGGATCGCTCGCTGTCGTCACATCGGCGAACCAGCGGCCCGCCGTCGGCATGTATCACCCGATCGGAGAAGGGATCTGGAAGCCCTTCGCGTTGTACGTCCTCGACGTTGCCGACGGTCGACTTGCGGCGATCATCCACTTCGTGGGATCCGAGGTCTTCGTGGAATTCGGTCTGCCGGAAGTACTCGATTCGGCTACACGCTGAGGCTCGTCGCAAGAAGATCGACGAAGACCGATCAGTTTCTGGGGGCCGCGTCGTCTGTACACACAGCAGCGGCGCATCCGGCTCCGCTCGATCGAAAGGAAACCCCATGACCCGCTCCGTCACCGCCCACCTGTTCAGTTCCGCCAACGGCGTCAACGAGTCGCCGAATCTGTTCCAGTTCGATTCGTTCGGGCCCGAGGAAGGTGAAGCGATGGGCAAAGCGATCGCCGGCGTCACCGACGTGGTGATCGGCCGCAAGCTCTGGTCGGAGTGGTCGGCGTACTGGCCGGAGAACTCCGACGACGGCTTCGGCGACTTCATCAATCCGGTGCGCAAGCATGTGGTCTCCGACACGATCGACGGCGACCTCGGCTGGAACAGTGTGCGCATCGAGGGCGATCCCGTCGACTACGTCCGATCGCTCGCCGAGGGCGAAGGTGGCGGCATCACGGTTGCCGGCGGGATCGAGACCGTCCGCTCACTTTTCCTCGCCGGCGTGATCGACACGCTGACTCTCACCATGCATCCGGCCATCACCGGAGAGGGTCGGCGCGTGTTCGACGACAGCGTGCCCCTCACGCGCCTGCAACTCGTCGACAGCCAGATCACTGCTGCGGGCAACGCCATGCTCACCTACACGCTCCGCAACGGACAGTGAGAAAATGGCCGGCAGCCGCACGACCAGATCAATCCGATCGAAGGAGAGTCATGGAACCAGTAGCAGTCATCTTCGTCATCGCAATCGCGATCGTCGGCGCGATCGCCTGGCGGGCCTTCGTCACGGGCTGACGACGCCGCACTGCCGTCGACCAGCGACACGATCCGCTCGATCAAGGAGCGATTGCTCAACGGACGTGGGCATTTTCCCGGAGTTGGCTGGCAGCCCCGACGTTCCCAGACGCCACCACAGGAGTCAACATGACCGGACCAACCACCGAGCTCGACACTCGATTCAGCGATCCCGACGCCACCGTCACCGACTGGGCGACAACGACACGGATCCTCGAAGCTGCACAGCTGTCCTGGATCACGACCGTGCGCGCCGACGGACGGCCACACGTCACGCCCCTCGTCGCCGTATGGCTTGACGACGCCGTCCATTTCACCACCGGCGCCCGTGAGCAGAAGGCGGTGAACCTCGCACACAACCCGGGCGTCGTGATCACGACGGGGAGCAACACCTGGGACCGAGGCACCGACGTCGTCGTCGAGGGAACCGCAGCCCGAGTCACGCACCCCGACACCCTCCAGCGGCTCGCCGTAGCGTGGCATACCAAATGGGACGGTCAGTGGGACTACCGCGTCACCGCCGACGGGTTCACCCATGGCGCCGGCGACGAATCGCTCGTGTACCGCGTCGAGCCCCAGAAAATCCTGGCCTTCGGCAAGGGCACGTTCAGCCACACCCGCCACCGTTTCACCGGCTGACCAACCTCCGGCCGATCCCGGTCCGGACCGGAAACCGACGCGAATGGTCCATCTCCCAGCCCGACCCCGGCGGACGGTCGTTCAGCCGGCGAGTTCTTCGGGTACCGGTACGAGGGGGTAGATGCCCTCGACGTCGGCGCCGCTGATCCCGCCACCGCCCTCGCACCGCTCGAAGAGCATCAACAGGTTCGATTCGTACTGCTCGACGAGGCAGAAGTTGTCGGCGATCGCCTGATTGTGTTCCTGCGACTGGCGCTTCACCGATGTGTTCGGCTCGAGCCAACCCGACCAGAAGTTCGTGAGGACGACGAAATCGGCCTCCTCGATGTCCTCGGCCAGTCCGGAGCCCTCGGTGTCGGCCAGACCGGGGTCCATCTCGATGAAGTACGTGTCCGGATCGAGTTCGTCGAACAGGAAGTAGATCGACACGTCGCTGTAGACGGTGCGGCTGAGATCGGCCGGGCCGACGATCAACGAGTCGCCCGGTTCCATCAACGCTTCGAGGTCGGGAATCATCTCGTTGAGGGCGTTCGCGACTTCCGGATTGCCGAACCAGAACTTGCGATCGTCGCGCTCGACGAGGAATGGCAGCGGAAGGTCACCCACGGCGACGCGGGTGTGCAGCAGGTAGTAGCGGTACGTGTAGAACGGGCTGACGACCAGCATCAGCGCCAGAACGGCAACCGCACCGGTGACCAGCGAGCCTCGGCCGAGCCGATCGCCGACCCGGTCTCGGAACACGTGAACGACGAGGTGGGTCACCAATGCGGCGAGGAGTGGCCACGAGACCATCGCCACCCAGGCGAGGTGCGTCGAGTCGGGGCGTTGGAACGCCTGGGGCAGGATGCCGAGGCCCAGCACGCCGGCGATCAACAGTGTGTCGATCGTCGGGTTCGCCCCGTGACGACGTCGAACCCACCACGCGCCGGCAGGAACGCCGATGGCGATGATCATGACGGCGAAGAACCAGAAGAACAGCTGATGATTCGCTGACAGCGCCGGGAGCGGCCAGTAGGGCGGAAGGCCTTCGGCGACGGCTTGGAGAGCACCGTCGACCTGTCCGAACGATGGGGGAGTCGGCAGCTCGCGGCCCGGACGGAGGTGGACGACCGGGTCGACGACGACTCCCTCGATGACCGGTCCCGGACCGGCGATGACCAGGTGGATCCACATCGGGAGCAGACCCAGGAATCCGCCGCCCACGACCCACCAGAGCGCGGTCCGCCGGTACGTCCACCCGGCCACGAGCAGCATGGCGACGACGGCGATCACGACGTCGGGTCGGAACGAGAGCGCGAGCCCGGCGAGCAGTCCCGAGATTCCCCACGTCAGCGTGGACCCGGTGTTCCGCGCTCGGATGGCGAACACCGTCGCCCACAGTGCCAGGGCGACCGCCCCGTGCCATGCCAGCGCGGCGAGGCCGATCGGCGTCATCGTCAGGAGTGACGCGATCACTCCGGCACCGACCGCAGCGATGCGACCCCACGGCCGAGTCAGCGCGTAGAGGGCGAAGATGATCGCCAGGTTCTGGAGGAGGCCGAACGCCCGCTCCGCCTCGAGGGTGTAGCCGAAGATCCAGTACCACGCGGCAAGCGCGTCGAGTGACCCGGGACCGTAGAGGTGGAGGAAGTCGACGTTGGGCACCCGACCCTGCTGGACCAGTCGGGGGAAGACGAGCATGAAGCCCTCTTCCATCGAGGACCCGGGAGCGCGGAACAGGCCCCGCACGGGGAGCATCGCGAAACCCAGCAGCGCCACGACGGCGACGAAGCCGCGTGTGGACCACCGAAGCGGCCCACCGAGGACGAAGGGAACGGGGGAGGACGGGTGTGCCGTGTCGCCGAGGCCCTGCTCGGAGATGACCGTCTCATGGACGTCGGTGTCGGTCAGGTCGGACAAGCGCCCGCATGGTATCCACCGCAGGGACCGTCCAGGGCGTATGGTCGATGGCGATGACGGCCGACCCCCTCGACGGCCTGCGCCACGACGCGCAGGAGCTCATCGGCCGCGGAATCCGGCGTGTCCACGTATTCGCCTGGCGCGACCTCGACGACCCTGATGCCGGCGGTTCCGAGGTCCATGCGGACGAGTGCGAGCGACGCTGGGCCGAGGCGGGCCTCGAGGTCGTGCACCGCACCTCGACGGCGGTCGGTCGTCCCGAGGTGGCTGAGCGCCACGGCTACCGCGTTGTCCGTCGCGGCAGCCGCTACACGATCTTTCCGCGGGCGATCGTGTCCGAGCTGACGGGACGGATGGGACGTTCCGATGCGCTCGTCGAGGTGATGAACGGTGTCCCCTTCTTCTCGCCGCTCTGGTATCGACGGCCGCGGATCCTGTTCCTCCACCACGTCCACGGACCGATGTGGGACCAGATCCTCCCTGGGCCGCTCGCATCGTTCGGCCGCACGCTCGAGGCGCGGATCGCACCTCCGATCTATCGACGCGGCCTCACGGCGACACCGTCCGAGGCGACGCGTGAGGAATTGCTCGAACTCGGATTCCATCCGGACCGCGTGACGGCGATCCCGAATGGAACCGACCCGGTGTTCTCGCCGGGTGGTGAGAAGACGGTTCACCCGTCGGTGGTTGCCGTCGCCCGGCTCGCGCCGGTCAAGCGCTTCGGGCTGCTCATCGACGCCGTCGCCACGGCGCGGTCGCGCGTGCCCGGAGCGACGCTCACGATCGTCGGCGACGGCCCGGAGCGGCCCGAACTGGAGGCGCAGGTCGCTCGACTGGGGGCGGGGGAGTGGGTCACGTTCGTCGGACGGGTCGAGCACCACGAGCTGGTCGACATCTATCGGAGGTCGTGGATCGTCGCGAGCGCCTCGCTGGCCGAGGGTTGGGGACTGAGCCTGACCGAAGCCGCCGGATGCGGGACACCGGCCGTGGCAACCGACATCCGGGGTCATCGCAGCTCGGTCGTCGATGGTGAGACCGGGCTCCTCGCGCCGCCGGATGGTCTCGGTGCCGCCATCGCCCGAGTCCTCGATGACGCCGATCTGCGCCAGCGTCTCGGTGCAGCAGCGGAGCGTCGTGTTCGATCGATGACCTGGGACGCGACGGCCGCGGGAGTTCTCGCAGTGCTCCGGCAGGCGGCGGATTCATCGACCCGTCGACGATGACCAAGTGCCGTCGACGGCAGAACCAGCCGCATGGGGAACTCGCGAATACGGCGGACGCGCAGGCCATCGATCCCACAGACCTCACCGACGTGACGTGACCCGGCGCCGGACATCCTTCCAATCGAAGCGAGCGCAGTGATTGCGGCATCGAAGGAGCGTTTGCTGAGGTCGGAGCCGCCTTCGTCTCGGTAGTCGTGGGTTCGGTCGAAGACATCGACTTCGGCTCGTGGGCGGTGAGCGCGACCGTTCCGCTGGATCCCGTTCGTCTGCGTACCACCTCGCTCCACCTCGCCCCCGTCGTTCGCGGACTGACACACTCGCCGCAAGCAAGCGAGCCCATCGGGGGTCGCACGAAGGGGATTCATGACACGACGAGTACGTATTGTGGCCGCGACGCTGGTGGCGGGAGCGATGATTGCGAGCGCCTGTGCCGGTGGGGATGACGATGCCGGCACCGACACCGGCACCGACTCCGGCGCCGACGAGGAGTCGGCCGACACAACCGTTGACACGGACGACACGGGCGGTGAATCCACCGACGACACGGGCGATGAATCCGGCGACGACGCGATCGAGGGGGACGGGGAAATGACCCCCCAGCGTGGCGGCACGTTGACGTACCTGCTCGAGGCCGAAACCGACACCTGGGACACCCCCAATGGCAATTGCGCGGTCGCCTGTATCACCGTGATGCGAAACGTGTCCGACACCTTGACGATCGTGAACGAGGACAACCAAGTCGAACCGTTCGTGCTGGAAACCTTCGAGCCGAACGAGGACTTCACCGAGTTCAACATGACGATGCGTGACGGAGTGACGTTCCACGACGGCACGCCCGCTGATGGTGCTGCGTTGCAGCGACACCTGATCGCCCAGGCCACCGGTGTGTTGCGGGGTCAGTGGTTCCTCGACCTCGCCAACGGCCCGGCGATCGGTGATCCCGCTGCCGCCGAGGAGAGCATCGTGTTGAACGATGACGACTCCGTCACGGTCAGTTTCTCGCGGCCCACCGCCACCTTCGGCTACTCGATTGCCGACCGCGATGGCTTTCTGCAGTCGCCGACTTTCTGGGATCTGCCCGACGAGGAACGGCGCGGCGCGCTCCCGATCGGCACCGGACCGTTCGTCATGGAGGAATGGAACCGTGGCGAGCAGACGACGCTGGTCGCAAACGAGAACTACTGGCGTACCGACTCCGAGGGCGAAACCCTGCCATATCTCGACGGCATCAACTTCCGCCCGGTGCCCGATGCGGGCGACCGGCAGGCCATCATGCAGTCGGGCGACGCCGACCTCAACCAGGACAGCCAGAGCGTGACCGTCGAGTTCTGGCAGAACGACTGGGTCGACGAGGGCGGCCAACTCGCACGTGCGTTCCCCGCTCAGGAAACCACGTACCTCATGTTGAACAACTCGCAGCCGCCGTTCGACGATCCCGAGGTGCGCCGAGCCTTGGCGCACTGCACCGATCGCGAGGAGTATCTGACGTTCCGGGCACAAGGCAACGTACTGGCCGAAGGGCCGTTCGCCGAGGGTGCACCCGGCTACCTCGAGGATTCAGGATTTCCAGAGTTCGATCCCGATGAGGGCAATCGCATCTTCGACGAGATCGGGCGCCCCGAGGTGATCGAGTACGGCACGACGAACGTGCTGGCCAACCTGGAGACAGCGGCGCTGTTCCAAGACCAGTGGTCGACCAATTGTGACCTCAACGTGGCCATCGATCAGTTCGAGCAGACCGAGCTGATCACCAAGGCACTCGGGGGCGACTTCCAGCTCGTCTCGTGGCGCAACCACGGTCAGGGCAACCCCGGGCTCGAGCTCGAGCAGTGGCACAGCCGCCACACCGAGGGCTCACCGGCGATCAACTTCGGCCGGATCACCAACGACACGATCGACGAACTGCTCCTCGAGGTTCGAGCGACCACCGACGCCGATGAAGTCGACCGGATCGGCCAGGAGATCAACGCCGAGTTCGCCGACCAAGTGCACAACATCTGGCTGAACCACACGATCTGGTCCAACGCCTATCCCGATGATGTGCACGGCGTCCAGGAGATGTCCCTCGAGTCGGGCAACACCGTGCGCGGCGCGGTCGGGGGTCGGGTCTGGATCCAGGAAGCCTGGAAGGAGCAGGAGTGATCCAGCTCGGTCGTCGCGTCAGGACGGATGGGGGCTTCGTCGTCGGCCATTCATCAATCGCGATGATCGTGTGAAACTGACCGGATGAGCATCGACGTTCGCCAGTTCGAAGCAGGCGACTGCGAGAGCGTGCGTCGACTCTCCGGGCGACTGACAGAAGGTGTGGCGTCCTGGCGAGAAGCCGGGGCAGTCTCCCGGGCAGTGCAGGAATGGATCGACACGTCGTCGTCGACAGACTTCGAGGGCGCGGCGTACGTCGCAACCGACGACGGAGATGTGGTCGGTTTCCTGTCGCTCTCGACGACCACGCACTTCGGCGGAGAGGTTGATGCGTACATCGGCGAACTCGTCGTCGATCCCGCCACCGAAGGGCGAGGCGTCGGCGCTCACCTCGTCGCTGCGGCCGAGCGTCGAGCGCGTGCTGACGGTCATCGCTGCATCACCCTCACCACCGGCGCGGCCAACGCGCGAGCGCTGAGCTTCTATCGTCATCTCGGCTATCGGGACGAAGCCATCGAGCTGACCAAAGTCCTGACCGACTGAGCCGTCGATCGAGTCGAGGGCTGCCTTCACCCGCTCAGAAATCGAGCAGTAGCAAGTCCGAGGGGAGAACGCAGCCCAACGGCGACCCCACCCGCTCGAGATGTCGGTTGCTCAGCGGCGCAGCTTGGCGCGCAGCTTTCGATACTGCCGAACAACGAAGTTGACTGCCGCGACGAACAGGAACTGGTCGCCCTCGACTGCGGGGTTCTCGTCAGCGTTCCAGCGTTCGTGGACCTCTTCGTTGCGCTCGGATGGAGGCTCGTTCACGCCTCGAGAGTACTCACGTCCGGCGATGCCGGGATCGAGCGTCGGCGGATCACCACGATGATCATCAGCACGAAGGTCGTGAGGAACTGCAGGAAGTAGCGGCCGCCGGCCAGGGCGTCCGGGTTGCGCAGGACCGGGCTGAAGCTGCTGAAGTCCCAGATCCAGTGCACGACGATCGGCAGGGCCATGCCGCCGCCCACTCGTCGGCAGAGATAGAGCAGGTAGCCGGCGAGGATCGCCCAGATCGCCTGGAAGACCGCCGCGCCACCCGCGAACACGATGTTGACGAGGTGGAAGCTCCCGAACAGGATCGAGGAAAAGGCCGCCGCCACCCACTCACGGTGTCGATCGCGCATCGAGCGCAGCGCGATCCCGCGGAACAGCAACTCCTCGTTCAGCCCGGTCGCGAAGGTGCCAACAACGAGCAGGAGGACGAATCCGATTCCGGCATCGGCGAGGTTGACGTAATCGGTGGTCGCGACCGCAACGACGATCATGCCGATCGGGACGATCGCCACCCAGCGCTCGGTCGGCCAGCGCTCGTGCCGAACGTCGTCGACCCACCGCAGGTGAACGATCACCCAGATCGCGATGAGCGCGGTTCCCAGCTTCGACACGATCTCCCACTGGACGAGCCCGCCCACCGTCTCGAATGAATCCTCGGCGACTCCGGGAACGACGAACAGCGCGACGACCTGCGGCACGAACCACGCGCCGATCAGGACACCGATCAGCTTCGGTGTCGACAGCGTCTTCGGCGGCGGTGTGTCCTCGGAGGTCATGGTGCAGAGTCCGAACGAGCGAGGTGGCCGACGTCGGTCGGCGAAACCTAGCCCTGGTCGCCGTGGTGGGCAAGCAAGCTCGGACCGGGTGCGCCGGTGCGGTCGGTCGCGCTCGCGCGTCAGATCATCCGGCGGAGAAGGCGGTCGCGGTCGATGAGCTGATGTTTGAGCACGAGCCCCACGTGAGTGGCGATCGCGACGAAGAACACGACATGTGCGGCGACGTGGACGGCGACGAGGTCATCCTCGCCTGCGGCGATGATCCACAGACCGGAGAGTGGGATCACGAACATCGTCCCGTAGAGGACCCGCTCGGTCCAATGAGCCAGCACCCGTTCACGCCCGCTGAGGGACTCGGCCCACGGCGGGAGTGGGGTGGCAAGCCGCCA
>NZ_BAOL01000061.1 GCF_000350145.1 Ilumatobacter nonamiensis YM16-303
TCGTGAACAGTTCGCGCACGGAGCGCGGGAACTGATCACGAGAACGGGTCAGGTGGTTTCGTGGAAGGCGACGCCGATCGTGCCGCGTCCGCCGTGGGTGCCGATGACGGGGCCGATCTCGCCGACGAGGATCTCGCCGTCGTAGTGCGGGGCGAGCATCTCGACGAACACGTCGACATCGGAGCAATCCGCATGGAGCACCGCGAGGTTCTCGACACGGCCGTCGTAGCTCTTGAACCGTTCGACCAGGTGGGCCAGCGCCTTGGAGCGCGTGCGTTGTTTGCCGGCCTCGGCGACGACACCACCGGTCACGTCGATGATCGGCTTGATCGACAACGCGGTCGCCAGGAACGCCTTGGCGCCGCCGATCCGACCGCCCTTCTTCAAGTTGTCGAGCGTGTCGAGCGCCGCGAACACCCGGGTGCGATCGGACAGATCGACGGCGAGTGCTTCGACGTCGTCGATCGATCCACCGTCGGCGGCCGCACGCGCACACGCCAGGGCGATCGTGCCGATGCCCATCGACACGGTGCGCGAGTCGACGATGCGGACATCGAGGTCGATGCCGTCGTCCTCGACGATCGAGCGCTTGGCGAGCTCGGCGGACTGGATCGTGGCCGACAGCGCACCCGACAGCGAGACCACGACGATGCCGGTCGCACCCTCGGCGGCGAGCTTGCGGTACACGGTCTCGAACTGTCCCGGCGCCGGCGCGGCGGTCTCGGGAAGCGTCGACATGTTGACGCAGCGGGTCCAGAACTCGGCCACGGTCAACTCGTCACGGTCGACGAACTCCTCGTCTCCGAACCGGATCGTCAGCGGAACGATCTCGATACCTGATTCGGTGGCGACCTCGGCGGGAAGGTCGCAGGCGCTGTCGGTGACGATTCGTACGGTGCTCACGGGTCGGACAGGTTACTCGTCGTCGGGATCGGTGGTGGCGGTGTCCGCCGGGTCGGCATCGTCGTTCTCCGGCTGATTCGCGGCGCGCCGCCGAGCGCGCCAGTGGGAGAACCACCAGGTGGCGAGGATCAGGAGGAAGCCGCCGGTCAGGACGCCACCGAGTCCGGTGAGCGCAGTGAAGCGTGACGTGAGCGTGACCGGTTCCGTGAGCGGGTCGAGCGACGGGGTGAGGATCTCGACGGTGACCGGCGAGGTGCCGTTCGAGCGGGCGGAAACCGGCACGTTCACGACGGTCACGTCGTCCGGGGCGAGGGTGACCGTGATGTCGCCGTCGGGGAAGTCGAGGCGGGGCGACGTGACGCGGACGACGACGTCGACGGGTTCCGACAACTCGTTGCCGACGCGCACGTTGATCTCTCCGTCGCGCCCGGTGAGGGTGAACGTGAACGGCTCCGGAGGGACGACTCCGTCGCGAATCTCCTCCGCCTCGGCGACCAACTGGTCGAGTTCGTCGTACACCGTCGCGTCGTCGACGGCTGTGGACACGAAGCTGTCGAGAAGTTGCGCCCACTCGGCGGGCCGCGGATCGCCGGCGGGCAGCATCGAGGCGACGTCCAGGAGTTCGTCGCCGACCTCACCGATCCGCAGCAGGCGTTGTTCGAGCGAAGGTCCGGCCACGTCGGGCAGCTGTGGGTTCGTGTCGGTCTCGACCGTCGCGGTCGCCGACGTCAGGTCGCTCGCCGTGCTGAAGCGAACGGCGTCGGTCGTCGTCGCGAACTGTTCCAGCGCACGGACCAACGTCGGGTCGAACGGGCCGAGGTCGGGCGTGGCGATGAGGTGACTGCGCGCATCTCGGCGTTCGTCCTCCGGGGCGGCGTACTGCCCGAGGCGGAGCTCGGCGATCGTCTCGACCGACCATTCGGTCGTGGTCATCGCGGCCGTGATCTCCGTGGTCGCATCCGGGGTGAACTCCGCGCCGAGTTCCTCGTCGAGCACGAGGACCGGGATCTGGCCACCGTCGGGAAGCGGAAGCTCGATGAAGCGATCGATCGCAGGGATCTCGTCGTCGGCCGCGCCGGCGATCGTACTGCGGTAGACGTCCGGCGGCATCGCCAGATAGCGGACGCCGAGGTCGCGGAGCGTTTGCGCCGCGGGACCGCTCAGCTCGGTGGTGGTCGACCAGATGTCGCGGCTCGGGGTGACACCGAGTTCGTCGACGATTTCCTCCTCGCCGACGCGGAGCTGTCGGATGAATGCATCGACGCGCCCGACCCCGACCGCGGATGACACGTCGAACGGAGTGGCCGGCTCGGCCAGCATGACGTCGTCGGACAGGAAGGTGGGATCCGATGGGTCGACGGCACCCGACTCGACCGCAGCGGTCGCGACCGATGGAGGGATCGCCATCGTGAGACCGGCGTCGAGCACCGTCGCATCGTCGACGAGTCCGGCAAACACCTCGACCGCGTCGTCGTAGTCGGCAGGTGAGCCGGTCGGCCCGGGGTCGTCGGTCGCACCGAACAGCGACAGGTCGATCGTCGGTGGAGTGTCGGAGCTGCCCGATCGTCGCTCGACGACGGTGCCGTGACGGGCCACGACCTGTTCGCCCGCGCTGAGTTGCACGACGATGGGATGGATTCCGTCCTCGTTGAACTCGAGGCGTTCCGAGACGCTGATGTCGGTGTCGGTCAGCACCGACAGGTCGAGCACGGCCTCGGTCGGCGAGATGACCTCGATCGACGAGCGGATCGGGATCTCGACGCCGTCGATCACCTCGGTCAGGCTGCCGAAACGCGGGTCACTGCCGACCAGTCCGATCAACTCGTCCGGCTCGTCGATCGGTGCGAAGTTGATCACCTGTGCCGTCAACGCGATCGGCTCCGGTTCGGGCTCGACGGGTTCTTCAGGACCCTCGGGAGCGGGGGTGTCCGGAGTCGTGGTCGTGGTCGTCGTGGTCGTGGTGGTGGTCGGCGGGGCGAGTTCGGCAACCGCGTCGAGGTCGCCCACCACTCGGTAGCTGAGGTCGATCGTTCCGTTCGGAGTGAGATCGAAGCTCTGGTCGATCAACTCCATGACGATCGACCCGGTCTCGGCCGGGACGGCATCGGGTGCCGGTTCCTCCTGCGCGGTGACCGTCGCGGTCATGATCGCGGTCACGCCCAACGTTCCGACCAGGCCGAGCGTGACGCCGAGTGTCCGGTTCATGCCGTCCGATCTCATGCCGGTCGGCGGTGTTCGAGCACGACGAGTTCCTCGTCCAACACCTCGAACCCAGCTGCGTCGTACAGCCGGAGTGCGCGGGCGTTGTCGACTCCCGTATTGACCAACGCCCGGTCGACTCCTCGCCGCGTCAGCCACGACAACGCATCGTGCACGAGACGGCCGCCGACGCCCATCCCCCATGCGTCGGGGTGCACAGCGAGCCGCTGGATGTAGCCGGTCGGCCCCGCGTGGCCGCTGATCTGGAACCCGACCGGTCGACGCGTCCCGTCGCGGGAGTCGAGTGCGAGGCGACGGGTCGAACTCGGTGTGGCGTTCGCGATCTCGCCCAGTGAGCGTGCGTCGTTGCGCCATCCCGCGGCGAACGCCGCCTGGTCGATCTCGGCCAGCGACGGCATCTCGCGTCGTCGCACGCGACGGATCTTGATGGTGGCGGTCTCGTCGTTCGTTCGCGGCGGCGAGGGCTCGGTGGTCGTCAGCGTTCGCTCGAGCAGTGCGAGACGATCGACGACCTCGAAGCCGACCCGGAGGAACGGTTCCGCGGCCCGCGGAGACAGCGCTCCGGTACGAACGGCACGACGAGGCGCGCTGTTCTCGTCGGGGCGCGCGTCGTACGCCTCGGCGAGCCATCGGTCGACCTGGTCGACGGTCGGAATCATCGCGACGTCGAGCATCACCAGGTGACCGATCGAGGCGTCGAGTGGCCAGGCGCGGATCCGGGCCCGGGCCGAGGGGAAGGCGATCGCCTGACGCACGTCGCAGACGCTAACCGTTCGACCCCGTCGCGAACCCGGCGCCCGGTGGTGATCCTCGACCGCGCGACGCCATCGGCACCACGGCTTCGGTCCTGTCGCGACGCGAGCCAATACGCTGATGAGGTGATCCCCGACCGTTTTGCTCCCGTCCTGCGTGAGCTCGAGCCACTTGCCGCCCGCTTCCGAACTGCGGGTCATCGGCTCTACCTGGTCGGCGGCAGCGTGCGGGACCTGCTCGTGTCGAGCGACCGCCCGGTGAACGACCTCGACCTGACGACCGACGCCCGCCCGCCCGAGATCAAGGCATGTCTCGAGGGCTGGGCCGACGCTCTCTGGACGCAGGGTGAGCGGTTCGGGACGATCGGCGCCCACAAGCACGGGGCCGACGGTGGATCCCCGCGGGTCTACGAGATCACGACGTTCCGGGCGGAGGCCTACACCGACGAGTCGCGCAAGCCTCACGTCGAGTTCGCCGACGAGATCGACGCCGACCTGTCGCGACGCGACTTCACGGTCAACGCGATGGCGCTGGAACTGACCGGCGACGGCAGTGCGCCTCAGCTCGTCGATCCGTTCGACGGCATGAACGACCTGGTGAACCAGGTCCTGCGGACGCCGCTCGGCCCGGACGTCAGCTTCAGCGACGACCCGCTGCGGATGCTGCGCGCCGCGCGGTTCATCGCCGGCTATCGGTTGGAACCCACCGAGCAGTTGGTCGCAGCGGTGAAGGAGATGGCACCGCGCCTCGAGATCGTGTCGGCCGAGCGCGTCCGAGACGAGCTCGACAAGTTGATCGTGGTCGACCACCCGGCCGACGGTCTGTGGTTCCTCGTCGAGACCGGCCTGGCCGATCAGTTCCTTCCGGAATTGCCGAACATGCGGCTGGAGCATGATCCGATCCATCGACACAAGGACGTGCTGACCCACTCGATCGCCGTCGTCGAGAACGTCCGTCCACCGGCCGAGCATCCGGCGATCGTGTCCGGCGACACGCCGTCGTTCGACTTCCGCCTCACCCGACTCGCGGCCCTGTTCCACGATGTCGGCAAACCGCGCACGCGCGGTTATCAGAAGGGCAAGGGCACCACCTTCCATCACCACGACGCGGTCGGCGCACGGATGACCAAGAAGCGCATGTCGGCGTTGCGGTACTCGAACGACGACATCCGCGATGTCTCGGAACTCGTCGCGCTCCATCTGCGGTTCCACACCTATTCCATGGGTTGGTCCGACTCGGCCGTGCGGCGGTACGTCCGTGATGCGGGGCCGCTGCTGCGCGAGCTGAACGTTCTCACCCGTTGCGACTGCACGACGCGCAACGCGAAGAAGGCGGCTCGGCTGTCGCGCCGGATGGACGAACTGGAAGCACGCATCGACGAGCTGGCCGAAGCCGAGGAACTCGCCGCACTCCGGCCCGAACTCGACGGCAACTCGGTGATCGCGCACCTCGGCGTCGAGCCCGGTCGGATCGTCGGGGAAGCGATGTCGTTCCTGATGGAGATCCGGCTCGAGGAGGGTCTGATCGGCGACGCGGAGATCCGTCGGCGCCTCGACGAATGGTACGCGTCCCGCGGGATCGACCAGGCGTCGTCCGCGGCACCAGCACGATCTAACGTCACCCCATGAGCGCGGGCACGATCACCCTCCTCGTCAGCACGGCTGCCGCGGTGATCGTGGTGGCCGTCCTGTGCATGGTGTTGGTGCAACGGCTCCGGCAGCAGTCGAGCCAACTCGATGCATCTCGAGATCGGTTCAGCAAGCTGTTGGAGCACTTCCCGGATGCCGTGTTGGGGACCGATGGCGACGGGGTGGTGGTGGCGGCGAACCCGCGGTCCGCAGCGATCACCAGACGATCTGTCGAGGATCTCGTCGGGCGTTCCTTCTTCGACCTGATCACCGCAGAGTCTCACGAGGCAGTGCACGAGCAGTGCCGTCGAATGGCGGAGAGCGACAGGCCCGCCGTCACGACGGTGATCGATCTGATCGATCGCGACGGCGTCGGGCGACCGGTCGAGTTCTCGCTGCTCGCGGTGGGTGACGAACAGATTCCGGATCACGACGGGCTTTCCGAGATCGTGGTGCTGCTGCGTGACGTGAGTGATCGTGAGGCGACGTCGGAGGCGCTCGACCAGGCTCGGCGTTGGTTCCAGCGGGCGTTCCATTCGGCGCCGACGGGAATGGCACTGGTGCGGATGGACGACGACCGGATCGTGGACGTGAACCAGTCGCTTGCCGATCTGCTCGACCATTCACGGCGCTATCTCCTCGGTCGATCGATGCGCGAACTCACCCACATCGACGACCTCCGAACGGTGACGGCCGAGCGGGCTCGCCTCGAGCTCGGCCTCGAGGACAGCTATCGGACCGAGCAGCGGTATCTCCGCCGCGACGGTGATTTCGTCTGGACGAAGACCCAGGTCGCGGTGATCGAGGAAGACGGGGTCTCGCTCGCGATCACCCACGTCGAGGACATCACCGAACAGCGCGGGATCGCCGAGCAGCTGTCGCACGCGGCGACGCACGACTCGCTGACCGAGCTCCCGAACCGCGGGTCGATCGTCGCACGCCTCGACGAGTTGCTGATGAGTGCCGACGTCGACGAGGTCGCCGTGCTGTTCATCGACCTCGACAACTTCAAGATGATCAACGACAGCCTCGGGCACGGCATCGGCGACGAAGTGCTGCGTCAGGTCGCACGCCGGTTCCGGTCGGAGATGCGGGTCGGTGATCAGCTCGCGCGTTTCGGTGGTGACGAGTTCGTCGTCTTCGTCGACGGGACGACGCGCCACGCCGACGAGACGGGCGAGATCCGTCTCGGCCCACTCGAGCCGGAGCGTGTCGCGGATCGGCTCCAGCGATCGATCGCCGACGCGATCGAGATCGACGGCCACGAGGTGATCGTGACCGCCTCGATCGGGTTCGCGACGAACTCGACCCCTGGCGTGTCGGCGGCGGAGATGTTGCGCGCCGCCGACGCAGCGATGTACCGCGCGAAGGGTGAGGGCCGAGATCGCATCGCCCGGTTCACCGACGAGGTGCTCGCGCAATCCGACCGCTACCTGCAGACGACGAACGACCTCCGACGCGCGCTCGCCCGCGACGAACTGGTGCCGTACTTCCAGCCGATCGTCGAGTTGGCCACCGGCGACACGACCAAGTTCGAGGTGTTGGTGCGGTGGGAGCATCCCGAACGGGGTCTGCTCGGTCCCGAAGACTTCGTGCCGAACGCGGAGATGACCGGGCTGATGATCGAGCTGGGCGCACACATCCTGCGCGACGCGCTCGCGCAGTTGGCGAGCTGGCGGGCGCACGATCATCCGTGGGGCAAGGCCTCGCTCTCGGTGAACCTGTCGACCCAGCAGCTGGCCGACCCCAACTTCGCGGTCGTCGTGCAGGAGGCGCTCGGGAGCAACGGCATCGAGCCCTCCGCGCTCTGGTTCGAGATCACCGAGACCACCCTGCTCAGCGATGTCACCGCGGCGACGCGCGCGCTCCGGAAGCTGCGCGGCCTCGGCGTCCATCTCTCCGTCGACGACTTCGGCACCGGGTACTCGTCGCTGACCTATCTGAAGAAGTTCCCGGTCGAGGCGATCAAGATCGACCGCTCCTTCGTCGACGGAATCGGGATCGACGGCGACGACTCCTCGATCGTCGAAGGCGTGATCCGGCTCGGCCACTCGCTCGGGCTCCAGGTGATCGCCGAAGGTGTCGAGACGCCGCTCCAGCTCGAACTGTTGCGCTCGATGGGTGCCGACGCCGGTCAGGGTTACCTGTTCGGTCGCCCGGTTCCCGTCGGCCAACTCGAGCTCGACCAATCCACCTGACGGCGCTCTCGCTCGCCTCTCCACCCGAGGCTCGTCCTCGTCCTCGTGCGCTGACCGTTCGGCCGGCTCTTCTCGTCGCGTTTCCGTTCGAACGGCGGGCCGAAGCGCGACGGGAACCGAGCTCGACGCGCGTCGGCGGGTGTCAGCTGCCTTCTTTTCGCGCGCGGAGGACCAACGTCGTCGGGATCGGGTGCGTGGGGGACACGCCGAGTTCCTTCACCTGATCGACGCGGAAGTTCGAGCGGCTCAGTGCCGTGAACCAGTCGCCGATCGTGCGTGCGCCGCTTCCGTAGGGGTGCTCCGGTGAGACCTCGTTGAAGGGGTGCGGGATCGAGATCACGAACGGCATCGAGGGAATGAGGATGCGGTGCACTTGTCGGAGCAGACGTCCGAGGTCCTCGACGTCGAGGATCGTGTGTGCGGCCACGACGACCTCGCAGGTCGCCGACGAGATGTCGCCCAGGTCGGCGAGGTCGGCTTCGAGGCACTGGACGGTGACCTCGCCGGTGTCCGCGCGTTGGCGCATCTCGGCGATCTTGTCCGGATCGGGGTCGACCGCGATCGCCTTGGCGCCGGCCTGGGCGAACTCGATCGCGTTGTACCACTCGGACACGCCGAGTTCGACGGCGCGCTTGGCCCCGCTGACGTCGCCACAGAGCCGGAGCTCGGCGTCGCCCGGGATTCCGGATCCATAGGTGATGTTCGCAGTCACGGCCACCATTGTGACCGCTGCGCACCGACGTTTCGGGGACACGCTCCATGCGGGGTCGCACTACGCTGCGCCACCATGGCTTTCTCGGTCGGTGCGCTTCGCGGCCCGGACGGTTCGCGCGGAATCGTCGATCACCGACTCGCGCGCCGGATGCTGATCAACGAGGTCCGCAAAGGGCGGGTCCCGTTGGACACCGTGTGCGACGCCCACCCGGAGTTGATCCGAGCCGCGGGCAATGTCGGGACGGAGACCTCGTCGCTGTGTCCGATCTGTGAGCAGGTCAATCTCCGGTTGGTCACGTACGTGTTCGGGCACGGGATCGGCCCACAGGGACGGTGCGTGTCGACGGCCAAGGAGATGCGCACGCTCAACGCCCGACCCGACGATCTGAACGCGTACGTGGTCGAAGCGTGCACGGAGTGCCGCTGGCATCACCTGCTGCGGATCCTCCCCGTCGGTGGCCGCCGCAGCTGACCACCGTGCCACCCTCCCCACTTCAGCGTCCTCGTGAACAGTTCCTGCGCTCCGTGCGCGAACTGTTCACGAG
>NZ_BAOL01000060.1 GCF_000350145.1 Ilumatobacter nonamiensis YM16-303
CCCGGTCGCCGGTGACTTCTGCCGATCGGCGGGGTGGGGGCCCCGCATCAGCGTGGCCTGTGGCGTTGTGGGAACTTCAGCCGATCTGACGCCCGTGCTCGGCCCAGAACGGTGCTCGCAACATGCGGCGCAACACTTTTCCGCTCGGGTTGCGTGGTAGTTCGTCGATGACGTCGATGGTCGTCGGCGCTTTGAAATGGGCCAGGTGTTCACGGCACCAGGTGATCAACTCTGTCGGTTCCGCGACCTGTCCCTCGCTCGCCACGACGACCGCGGTCACCGTTTCCCCCCAGCGCTCGTGAGGTGTGCCGAACACGGCCGCCTCGCTGACCGTGGGATGGGCGGTGAGCACGTTCTCCACTTCGACCGGGTAGACGTTCTCGGCGCCAGTGACGATGACATCGGACAGCCGATCGGTGAGAAACAGGTACCCGTCGCGGTCCATGTACCCGGCGTCTCCGGTTCGCAGCCAACCGTCGGACACGATCGTCTCGGCTGTGGCGGTCGGATTGCCGAGGTAGCCCGCCATCTGTTGATCACTTCGCGTCCAGACTTCGCCGCGTTCGCCCGTGGCGCGATGCGCGCCGGTATCAGGATCGACGATGCGGAGTTCGATGCCGTCGGGCGACCGGCCAGCCGAATGGAGAAGATTCAGGTTCGGGTCGTGGTCCTCAGGTCGGAGGTAGGTGATCGGTCCACCGGTTTCAGTCATCCCGTACAGCTGCACGAAGTCACACGACAGCGTGCGCATCGCGCGCTCGAGCAGGTCCGGTGCGATCGGCGATGCGCCGTACGCAAGGGTCTCGAGGCTCGAGGTGTCGGTGGTGTGAACATCCGGATCGTTGATCATGGTGCCGATCACCGCCGGTACGAGTAGGGCATGGCTCACTCGGTGTGTGGCAATCGCCGCCAGGAGCTGTGAGGGCGTGGCATCTCGCATCATCAGGCAGTGCGCTCCCGAATGCACAGGCATGTAGATCCAGCCTGTGCCCGCGGTGTGGAACACCGGCGAGCACACCATGACGGTGTTATCAGGTCCGATGTTCCAGGGAGCCTCCCTGGCGAGGTTCGCACCGATCGCCGCAACCGAGAGGAGTACCCCCTTCGGGGTGCCCGTCGTGCCCGATGTGTAGAAGATGAGCGCGATGTCATCCGGCTCCGGTTGGGTCGACAGCGGATCCGAGCTGCACTGACCGCACCATTCGGACGGTGCAGCGGCGTTGATGATCACGGTCTCGATTCCCGCTGCGGCGATCGCTGACTCCACGGTGGCTCGGAACTCATCGTCGACAGCGACCAGAGAGGGACGGGAATCGGCCAACAGCGGAGCGATCTCCGACGCGGTCAAGCGCCAGTTGATGCCCACGATCGTCGTCCGGCACTTCGAGGCGCCGTACAGCAAGGCGACGTAGCCGGCGCGGTTGCGACCGACATGAACCACTCGTCCACCTACGGTTGCCCCGAGGTCGACGATGGCACGGGCGGCACGATTGGACCACTCGTCGAGTTCCGCCCAGGACCACTGCGTCTCGATGGCGCCGTCCGCAACGACGGTCAGCGCCGTTTCGTTCGGCCGGCGCCTCGCCCAGTGCCGCACGTCGGTGGCGAAAGACGTCGTCTGGACGTCCGGTTGATTGGATGGACTCTCGTCATCTTGGCTCGTCATGAACCATGAGTATTGCCGATCTTTTGTTGACAGTCGACAACTACTCGGGGTAGCCCTGCACGTGTTCTTGGCTGTCGGCCAGAACTTGGAGCGTGGCCGCAGGCGGAGTCTCGAGGCTCGCTGTTGCCCGGTCGACAGCTGCCGGCGCGGGTTCTCCATCGTCAGGTCGTGTCGAGACTGAATCGTTCAGTGGGCGCCGTGGCTGGCAATCTCGGGTCATGAATGATCACGTCCGCTGGGAGCTGAACGATGACCATGTCGGCACGATCACGCTCGACAAACCGGAGACGCACAACGCGCTCACCCACGCCATGTACGACGAACTCGAGCGGTTGGTGCGTGCCGCGCCCGACAGCGGGGCGCGCTGCCTGATCGTCACCGGATCCGATCCGTCGTTCTGTTCGGGCGACGACGTACGTGCGGTGATGGGCGCTGGTGACGATGGTGCGGCACCCGTGCTCGACAGCGACGGGCGCACGCCGAGCATCACCCCCGCGGCGGACGCGCTGCTCCACACCGACATCCCGGTCATCGCCGCGGTCAACGGCGCAGCGGTCGGCTGGGGGATGGAACTCGCGCTCTTCGCCGACCTGCGCGTGGCCAGCGATCGGGCGCGGTTCGGTGAACTCTTCGTGCTGCGCGGACTCGTGAGCGACGTCGGCGGTATCGGCCGCCTCGCACAGCTCGTCGGACGAGAGCACGCGGCCGAACTGTTGTTCACTGGAGAGGTGATCGACGCGGAGCGGGCCCAGGAGATCGGTCTCGTCGGTCGGGTGGTCGCGCACGAGGAGCTGCAGTCGACGTCGCAGGGACTGGCCGCGCGGATTGCTGCCAACCCGCCGCTCGCGGTCCAGCAGCTCAAAGCGGGACTGCGTCGCACGCTCGACCCCGATTGGTACGAGCTCGGCCGGTGGGTGTCGTCCACGCTGACCGAGCTGTTCGGTACCGCCGACCATCGTGAGGGCGTGCGCGCGTTCCTCGAACGTCGTCCCGCGGAGTTCCACGGGAACTGAGAAGGTTCGAGGACCTAGGGTGCGATGTCGTGAGCCACGACCGCATCGAAGTCAGCAGAACCATCGCCGCAGAACCCGCCGCCGTCTGGGCCGCGGTGTCCGACATCACCCGCATGGGCGAGTGGTCACCGGAATGCCACACGGCCCGATGGGTCGACGGTGCCACCGGACCTGCGACCGACGCGTGGTTCGAGGGCGAGAACCGCAACGGCGACTTCGAGTGGACCACTCGTGCCGTCGTCGTCGAGTGCGATCCCGAACGACGCTTCGTCTTCGAAGGTGACGCCGACGGATTCCGCTTCTCCCGCTGGGGCTACGAGATCGAGCCGAGTGACGACGGCTGCGTCGTGACCGAGTTCAACCTCAGCTTTCTTCCGGAGTCGTTTCAGGCGGTCTCGGCGGAGATCTCCGGGGTCGAGGATCGTGAGTCCCACAACCAGGCGGGGATGGCGGCCACTCTGGAACGCCTCGCCGCCACCCTCGAGGCCTGAGCGTCGAAACGCCGGAGTTGCCCCTCGGCGAATCAGCCGCGTCGTTCGAGAACGGAGCAGTAGTTGGCGACACCGGAGCCGCCCATGTTGAAGACGCAGCCGAGTTCGGCGTTCGCCTTCTGGAGGTCTCCTGCCTCACCGCTCAACTGCATGGCGGACATCACGTGCATCGAGACGCCGGTCGCGCCCACCGGATGGCCCTTGGCCTTCAGTCCGCCCGACAGGTTGATGGGGACATCCCCATCGGGGTACACGGTGCCGTTCTCGAGCACCGATGCACCCTCACCCTTCGCGGCGAGACCCATCGCCTCGTAGACCAGGAGTTCGGCGATGGTGAAACAGTCGTGGATCTCGGCGAAGTCGAGATCGGTGACCGAGATTCCGGCCTGATCGAACGCCGAAGCGAACGCGCGGGCCGGTCCCTCGAAGTCGGTGAGCTTGCGTCGTGACATCGGGAGGATGTCCTGGACGTGCGCCGTGGAGCGGAAGCGGATCGCCTTGTCGTGCCGCTTCGCCACATCGTCGGAGGCGATGACGATCGCGGCGGCGCCGTCGGAGATGAGCGAGCAGTCGGTCACACGCAGCGGTTCGGCGACCATCGGGTTCTTCTCCGACACCGTGTTGCAGAAGTCGAAGCCGACGTCCTTGCGCATGTGCGCCAGCGGGTTCTTCGCTCCGTTGGCATGGTTCTTCGCGGCGATGGCGGCGAGCGTGGAGGAGTGGTCGCCGTACTCCGCGAAGTACGCCTCGGCGAACTGGGCGAAGATCTGCGGGAACGACAGCCCCGCCTCCTCTTTCTGATACGAGGCGCCGCCGAGGGCTGCGGCCACGTCGGCCGTGCTGTTGTTCGTCATCTTCTCGGCGCCGACGACGAGCGCGATCTCCGCCTCGCCCGCCTTGATGGCGTTGATCGCGCTGTAGATCGCGGCAGATCCGGACGCGCACGCGTTCTCGACCCGGGTCGTCGGTTTCCACCGGAGCCCCTCGTCGGCCTGGATCGTCAGCGAAGCGGGGAATCCGTCCGTGACCAGCCCGCTGTTGAAGTGCCCGAGCCATGTGGCATCGACCTCGTTCGACGAGATGCCGGCGTCGGCGATCGCGCCTCGCGCGACCTGGACGATCATCTCCTCCAGGCTGTCGTCGAGACGCCCGAAGGCGAGATGTGACCAGCCGATGATGCTCGGATTCATGCCTCTCCGTTTCCGTTCCCAGACTCCGCTCGGACCCAGCCAACATGCGCCCGCGGAAGAGGCGAACGTGGTTCGGTGGGTGCGGCGCACTCGGCGC
>NZ_BAOL01000059.1 GCF_000350145.1 Ilumatobacter nonamiensis YM16-303
CGCTCCGTGCGCGAACTGTTCACGAGAACGACGGGTGGCGGGTGATCTTCGGGTCAGATGGGGGCGGGGGCGTCGCCGTTGCTGACGCCGACCAGGTGGGAGTGGTCGTTGTAGCGGACCATCCGCCAACCACCGTCGGGATTGACCACCCACTCGCTGATCGACGAGTTCATCGGGCTGGCGAGCGGAATCGTGGCGAGATCCGTGAGACCGTTCAGTTCCGCCCCCGGCCACCGACCGATCGCGGTCGCCATGATCACCCCGCCGTGGCAGACGACCCACGTGGTCCGTCCCGCCCCTTCGGTCGCCACGCGATCCAACGCGTCGCGCACCCGTGCGGAGAACTCCGGGCCCGATTCGCCGCCGGGTGACAATGGGTTCGTCCAGTCGGTCCACGGCGGCTTTCCGTACCGTTCGGTGTACTGCTCGATGGTCAACCCTTCGGCTTCGCCCGACGTTCGCTCCATCAGATCCGCGAACTGCTCGACCTCGACGCCAGTGGGTTCCGCCGCGACCTCGGCGGTGTGGACGGCACGACGCATCGTCGACACCACGACCCGGTCGGGACGCAGGTCGGGATCGGAGAGCAGTCGCTTCTGGAGCGCCTCGGCCTGCGCGATACCGTGTTCGGTCAGGCCGCCACACGTCTCCTGACCGGACAACCACCCGCCGGCGTTCGACGCAGACTCGCCGTGTCGAATCAGCACGAGGCGGGTCGGTTTCGGGTTCGCATCCGTCATGGGGCGAGCTTCGCACACACCGCGCCGACGACCCCATCCCGACCCACATCTCTGTGGCGGGAATCCGCCAGACCGTGGCAGTGCAGTCCTCGTAGCCTGCACACCATGTCGATCGACGAGCGTCCGGACACGCAGCGCCTCGTACACGGCGCATGCCACCACGACTGTCCCGACTCGTGCGGCTGGACGGTCACCGTCGACGGCTCCGGCCCCCGGCCGACCGCCGTCAAGCTGCGTGGCAATCCCGACCACCCGTTCTCCCAGGGCGAGCTGTGCCCCAAGGTCAACAGGTTCCTCGACCGGGTGCACAGCGCCGACCGGATCCTGCATCCGCTGCGCCGCACCGGCCCGAAGGGATCGAACGAGTACGAGCAGATCTCGTGGGACGACGCGCTCGACGAGATCGCAACGCGACTGCACGACGTGATCGACACCCACGGCGGCGAAGCGCTCCTCCCCTACTCGGACGCCGGGAACCAGAGCCTGCTGTCGATGTTCGGCTCGGGCTCGCGCTTCTTCCATCACCTCGGGGCCACCCGTCTCATCCGCGCGATCTGCGGGGTGACCGTGGGGGCGGGCCTGTCGGTCACCAACGGCTCGGGCGCGAGCCTCGAAGCGACCGAGATGGTCCACTCCCGGCTGATCGTGCTGTGGGGGACCAACACCCGCCTCACGAACCGCCATCTCTGGCCGACGATCGAGGAGGCCCGCTCGAACGGCGCCCGCATCGTCGTGATCGACCCGATCCGCACACTCACGGCCGAAGCGGTCGACGCGGCCCGCGGCGACCGTTTCGTCCAACCGCTGCCGGGCACGGACATCGCGATGATGCTGGCGATGATGCACGTCATCATCCGCGAGGGACTGGCCGACGACGAGTGGATCGCCCAGCACACCGTCGGCTTCGACGAGTTGCGCGTCGCGGTCGCCGACTGGACACCGGCTCGCGCCGCCGAGGTGTGCGGTGTCGACGCGGACGTGATCGAGTCGCTGGCGCGCGACATCGCGACGACCCGTCCCACGGCGATCCGCACGCTGATCGGTGCCGAGCACCACGAGAACGGCGCGATGTTCTTCCGCACACTCGCCTGCCTTCCGGCGTTGACCGGAGCGTGGCGCGACCGAGGCGGCGGGCTGTCGAGGAGCGTCGGCCACTGGACCGAGAGCCAGATCGATCTCGCCGCACTCACGCGACCCGATCTGATGCCGACCGACGACGGCCATCTCCCGCGCAGCGTCAACATGAGTCGGCTCGGCGAGGTCCTCACCGACCTCGAGCCCCCGATCCACGCCATGGTCGTGTGGAACTGCAATCCGCTCGTCACGACGCCCAACGCCGAACTGATCCGGCGTGGTCTGGAACGCGATGACCTGTTCACCGTCGTCCACGAGCAGTTCCTCACCGATACGGCGCGGTACGCCGACATCGTGCTGCCGGCGACGACGCAGATCGAGGCCGACGACGTGGTGTTCCCGTGGGGACACCTCTGGGTCAGCTACAACGAGGCGGCGATCGAACCGATGGGTGAGGCGTGTTCCAACACCGAGTTGTTCCGCCGCCTTTCGACCGCGATGGATCTCGACGAACCGTCGCTGTTCGACGACGACGAAGTGCTGATGCGCGCCGCACTCCCGACGATCGACCTCGCCGAACTCCGCCGCGAGCGTTGGCTGCGTGCGCCGTACCCCGAGGACGGCCGTCCGTACGGAGACCCGGCCGGTGCAACGCCGTTCTCCACGGCGTCGGGGAGGGTCGAGTTCGCCTCGGCGGGTCTGGAGTCGATCGGCCAACCCCGTGTCCCCACGTTCGTGGCGCCGAGCGAGGGCGTCGGTGCGGCCGGCGACATCCGGCAGCGGTTGCCGTTCCAGCTCCTCACGCCCAAGCACCACACGCGATTCCTCAACTCGGGGTACGCGCAGCTTCCGAAGCACGGTCCCGCCGAGGGTGGGCCCTTCGTCGAGGTCTGCCCGGCGGACGCCGCCGACATCGGTGTCGCAGACGGTGATCTCGCGTGCGTGGCGAACGATCGTGCAACTGTCGAGGTCGTCGTCCGCGTGTCGGAACGGTTGCGTCCCGGAGTCGTGGCGATCCCCTTCGGCTGGTGGGGCGACGACCACCGTGACGGACACGTCGCGAATTCGATCACCAACGACACCCTCACCGAGTGGGGTGGCGGCGTCGCGTTCTCCGACACCCTGGTAGCCATCACACCCGCTCCGGTGTCGACCGGGGTCTGACCCCCGTTGATCCGTCGTTAGCGTCACCTCGTGACCACGACGTCGGAACTCGAGACGGGCCCGCAGGGTCGGATCGATCGGCAAGCCCTCGCGGACGTGGTTCCGCTCGCGATCCCGGCGATTCCGTTCGGGTTCGTGGTGGGTCTCGCGGCGACCGAGTCGGCGATGCCGCAGTGGATCGCCTGGTTGACCGCACCGCTGGTGTTCGCCGGCGCTGCGCAGCTCGCGATGATCACGCTCGCCGGCACCGCCACTCTCTGGGCCGTCATCACCGCGGTGCTGGTCATCAACACCCGCCACCTGATGTACAGCGCTGCGCTCGCCCCGACCTTCCGGTCCCAGCCGCGGTGGATGCGCTGGTTCGGTCCGTTCTTCATGGTCGATCAGGTCTTCGCGCTCGCATCGCTCCAGACGCACCGGTCCCCCGCCGAGTTCCGCCGCTACTTCCTGACGACCGCGCTCGCGTTCTACGCCGTGTGGAACGCAGTGGTCCCCCTCGGCATGCTCGTCGGCCCGATCGTTCCCGACTCGTGGAGGCTCGACTACGCGCCGCCGATCATGTTCGCGGGGCTCACCCTCTTCGCGATCAAGCGGGTCCCCGCAGCGGTCGCGGCCATCGTCGGTGGCTTCGTCTCGCTCGCCACGGTCGACCTGCAGGACCGACTCGGCATCGTGGTCGGTGCGCTCGCCGGTGTCGGTGCGGGAGCGGTGGCGGAGTGGATCATCGACCGCCGGTCGGCACCGCCCGCGGATCCAGCCGCAGATCCTTCGTCCGACGAGGCGGTGACGTGAGCACCTCCGCCGCCCTCGCCGCGCTCTTCTGTGGTGCCATCGGCACCTACTTCGCACGCAGCAGCTTGATCCTGCTGCTCGCTGGTCGTTCGCTCCCCGCGTCGGTCGAACGGGCGCTGCAGAACGTCGGTCCCGCAGTCCTCGCCGCGCTCACGATCAACCTCGCCGTCGGAAGTTCGGGCCTCGGCGGCGTGGAGTTCGCCGAGGTCGCTGCGCTGGTCGTCGCCGGCGGGGTGGCGGCGTGGTGGAAGAACCTGACGTGGACGTTCGTGGCGGGCATGGCCACGCTCTGGATCTGCAGCGCCATCACCTGACGGCTCCCCGAGGCCACCTGGGCACACCGGTATCCTCGGCCCCATGGCCGCCGAACTGATCTACGCGTTTCGGGTCATGAGGCTTCCATTGCTCGATGCCGGGGGTTCCGCGATCGGGCGGATCGAGGACCTCGTGGCGGTCCCCGGACGGCCAGCCCGCCACGGGAAACCCGCGAGTCCACCTCGACTGGTGGGCTTCGTCGCCAGCAGCCAGCATCGCCGGATCTTCGTGAACGCGAACCGGGTCGGCGACCTCACCGGCGACGGCGTCCGACTCAAGAGTTGGGACGTCGATCTCAACCCGTTCAAGCCGCGGCCCGGCGAGGTGTTGATCGGTGATGAACTGATCGATCGTCGGATCGGCGACGAAACCGTCAGCGACATCGGCATGGTGGAGGCCGGCGACGGGCGCTCGAACTGGTGGGAGATCGAGAAGGTCCGCCTGGCGACCAAGGGAAGCCTCGGTCGTCGATCGAGCTACCGCCTCGCCGATGTCCGCGAGGTGCCTGGCCTCTTCGACAGCCCGACCGCCATGGAAGCCGAAGCGGCGCGACTGCGCGACTTCCACCCGACCGACGTGGCCGCGGTCATCCGCGCGCTCCCCGACCAGCAGCGTCGACAGCTCGCCGACGCCCTCGACGATCATCGCCTCGCCGACGTGTTGGAGGAGCTGACCGAGGAGGAACAGGTCCGGATCGTCGAAGGACTCGACCGCGAACGGCTCGAAGGCATCTTCGACGAGATGGAGTACGACGACGTCGCCGACCTGTTGGGCCAGATGACGGCCGTTCAGCAGGAACTGATGCTCGACGCGATGGACGACGAGGACGAAGAAGTCGTGCGTCGCCTGCTGTCGTACGAGGAAGGAACCGCTGGTGGTCTGATGACACCGGAGGTGATTCTGCTCGGCGCAACGGCGACGGTCGCCGAGGCGCTGGCCCAGGTCCGGGACCCCGATTGGGTCGTCAGCATCGCGACCCAGATCTTCGTGTGCCAGCCACCGTTCAAGACGCCGACCGGCAAGTTCCTGGGTGTCGTCCACATGCAGCGCCTGTTGCGCGAGCCGCCGGCGATGGAACTGCGCCAACTGATCGACGACGTCCCGGTCGTGTCACCCGGGATCAGCGATCGCGACGTGGCCGTCGAACTCGCGAGCTACGACCTGCTCGCGATCCCGGTGTGCGACGACGCCGGACGACTGCTCGGCGCGGTCACGGTCGACGACGTGATCGACCGCATGCTCGGAACCGACTGGCGAAAGCGACAGCGCCGTTCGCCCGACGCTGCTCCCAAGGCCAGCCCGGTGCCGCGATGAAACGGCAGCAGGACCTCACGTCACCGCGTTCGTCGATGCGTCTCGGCGTGTCGGTCGACACCGACGCATTCGGGTCGTTCGCCGAGTCGATCGCCAGCTTCATCGGAACCGCTCGGTTCCTCGTGTACCAGACCGCCTTCATCTCGATCTGGATCATCCACAACACACTGGCTCCCGACTCGCTGATCTTCGACCCGTGGTCGCGCGGGTTCACGCTCCTCACGCTGGTGCTGTCGATCCAGGCGGCCTACGCCGCACCGCTGATCCTGCTCGCTCAGAGTCGCCAGGAGCGCCGCGACCGCGTCGTTGCCGACATCGACCGCGAGGTCGCGGAACGAACGCAGTCCGATACCGAGTTCCTCGCCCGCGAGATCGCGAGCGTGCGCGTCTCGCTCTCGGACATGGTGACCGGGGAGAGTTTCGACGAGCGGATCGAGCGACTCACCGACGTGGTGGAGTCGCTCGGTCGTCAGTTCGAGTCGTTCACCGCGGCCGAAGCCGGGTCGAGCGCGGCCACCACCGACGACACCAACTCCACGGTGGCCGACGCGAACTGATCGGGCAGGTCGAGCGCACCGAGGTGGTCCATCGGAACCTCGATGACGTGGGCGTTCAACGCTCTCGCGAGTTCGCGCTGCTTGCGTGGTCGAACCAGCCGGTCCTCGGTCGACAACAACATCGCCGCCGGCACGCCGAGCGATGAGGCCCATTCACGCGCGTCGTATCGACTCAACGCCTTGCCTGCCTGCACCATGACGCGCGGTTCGTTGCGCATCATCTCGGCGGTCATCCACTCGCGATACGCCGCGTACGGGGAGCCGTCCGCGATGAGATTGTCGACCGCGCGCCGCAACAACCGCGGCTGGGTCCACGAGCGCAGCGCCACGCCCAGGAAGGGGAGCAGGCGCCAGGTGAGCCGTTCACGCAGCGTCGCACTCCATTCGAGTGCGGTGGCCTGCACGACGATTCCGCCCACCAGTTGCGGGTGGCGGCGAGTCAGATGGAGCGCGATCGGTCCGCCCATCGAGTAGCCGACCGCGATCACCGACTTCACACCGAGGTGGCGGGTGACGGCCGCAGCGTCGTCAGCGACATCGGCCAAGTCGAACTCGGCGGTCGACCGGAAGCCACGACCGTGACCACGGTGATCGATCGCGATGAACGAATAGTGCTCATCGAGTGCGCGATACGCGGCGATGAACTGGAGGTCGGCCGATGCCGTCCAGCCGTGCAGCAGCAGCACGGTCGGCGCGGCGGAGTCCGGGTGCACGTGGCGACGGACGAAGAATTCACCGCGCCCGGGGACGTGCACGACTTCCCCGGCAGGCAGCCACGGTGGAGGTGCGTCGGTTCGAGCGGTCGATGGATCAGGCACTGGGAACTCCTGTGAACTCCTGGAGTCGTACGCCGAACCGTTGGATCGTGCGCAGCAGACTCACGTTGTCGAGTCGGTCGTCGCCGGGCAGGGTCAATCCGACCGGCACCGTCCCGGCCAGGATCGCTTCGAGGAAACCCATGACGGTGGCCGCCGTCGACGTACCGACCATCTCGGCGATCCCGGCGATCAGCGTCACCCGAGAGCCCGTCTCGTCCGCACCGCGGACCTCGACGCGCAGCGCGCCGACACCACCCTCGCCGTGAGGTGGCGTCAACATCGGCAGGCGCGACGTCAGCCGGTCGCGACGGTTCGCGGACATCCGTGCGGTGATGCGGGAGGCCTCGGGAAATGTCCGGTGCAGCACGGTCGGCGCCGGGACTTCTGCGCGGTAGCAGTCGTACGCGCCGACGGGCTCGGGGAACCATGCGAGTTCGCGCCCGGTTCCGGCCCGGAACGTGACGAAGGTCCCCTCGTGGTAGGCGTGCGCCTTCCCCGCCAGGGCCCGGTGGTGTTGACGCGCGCAGGCTGGTCCGGCGGTTCCGTGGATCGCCACGTGGATCTCGTCGACGGTCTCGATCTGCGACGCGAGGTGCCGCGCGATCGAGCCGAGCAGGCCCGGCGACATTCCCGCTCCCGCGATGAGGGGAACGCCACCGCGAAGGGCCCGATCGGATTCGCCCATGATCGCGGCGACATCGCGGACCTCGTCGCCGATCGAGATCACACCGATCCCGCGATCGAGCAGGGCCACGGTGTCACGGTGGTGCGGTCCCGGCTGCGCCAGAACGGCCACGCGGACATCCTCGAGGAACGGGGTCGATGCGATGTCATCCCGACGGGAGTCGACCTGGACCACGGTGCGCGCCTGCTGCGCCGTGATGTGTTTGACCAGCCGGCGTCCGACGACACCGTTTCCGAACACCGCCACCCGTGACGTGCTCACTCGGGGAGCTCCAGCGGCTGCCACCCGCCGTGTTGGGGCGGCGTGGGATCCCCACCGTTCAGGCGGATCGCTGCGGCGGCGAGAATCGTCGCGGTCATCGCGGCCAGAACTCTGCGGAGAAGTTTCACGAGACGAACTGCACGAGGGTGAACATCACCTGCGGCGTGTCGAGGAGTTCTCGACAGGGTCGGGTGGTGGGGCTACCTGGAATCGAACCAGGGACCTCATCGTTATCAGCGATGCGCTCTAACCGACTGAGCTATAGCCCCGACAGGTCCGAGACGCTATCGGGTCGGCCGTTCGTTCGCACCGGTGTCATCGACCACGGCTTCGCGGTACATGGCCCCGGAACCGTCCCGGATGACGGCCGGCACTTCCGGCTCGGACCGACGGACGACGAAACGCCGCATCGGCGACGTCCGTGTCTCGACGACTTCCTCTTCCAACACGGTGAATCGCATCCCGCCGACGAGGTCGGTGATGAGGTTGAACAGGGTGGCACCGAGCACCGCGAGCCCGGTGAGACCGATCACCACGAACAGGCCGGCGATCCAGCCGGCGTGGTACAGCTCGCCGCCGTTGAACTCGAAGGTGTTCCATCCGAACGACTCGAAGAAGCGCTCGATGTTGTCGACCGTGCCGGTCGCGTAGGCGACGTTCCACAACAGGACCGACGCCGTGAGCACGATCACGTACATCACGAAGTTGGCGATCAGCGCGATCTTGAAGACGCTCCACGGATCGACGCTGCGCACGACACGTGTGACCTTGCGGACACGCGCTTTGCGACCGAGTACGCGGGGCACCTTGGCCGGGATCGGCACGGGAGCCGGGTCGTAGTCGGCGGCCTGCTTCGGACGGCGCCGAGCTGCGGTGGTGTCGTCCTGTGGGGCGAACGCGACGACGGGACCGTCGATCTCGGCCCGGCGCAGTTCCTCGAGGATGCGATCGGACACCTCGTCGTCCGTGTCGGTCTCGACCTCGGGATCCGGGTCGCCGACCGGCTGGTCGCGCGCGACCGCCGGTTCATTGACCGGCGTCGGCGCATCGTCGACCGGTGCGCCCCGGGGAGCTGCGAGCTCGGCGGTCGGGCCATCGTCGTCGTGCGGGTCGTCGATGGTGTCGCCGTCGTCGGCGGTCTGCTCAGCGAGGTCCTGATCGACCGCGGTCCCGCTGACGGGTTCGGAGTCGATGTCCGCGGCGATCGTGGTGGGCTCCTCGGCGGTCTCGACCTGGTGATCGACCTCGGTGTCGGTGGCGTCGATCTCCTCGGTCAGCGTCGCGTGCGGCTCGTCGCCGACCTCTTCGGTCAGCGTGGCGTCCGACTCGACCTCGGCCTCGTCCTCGATGATGGCTGCGTCGGCCGCCTCGACAGCGTCAGCCGACGTGGTCTCGGTGGCTTCGTCGACGGCGCCCGATTCGGGATCGGCGATCCCGAACTCCTGGTCGGCGTCATCGAGCGCGTCAGCGAATGCCGCGTCGAAGGAGTCGTCGTCGAAGAGTTCGTCGAGCGCGTCGGCGGACTCCGATGAGGTGAGGGCACGCTCGGTCTTGCTCACCCGACGCAGTGTACGCGTTCGGGCACCGTGCGCGGGGTCACACGCTCAGACGGCTCATGAGACCGCGCCCTGGAGTGATCACGGAGCATCCGAAGCACGCGCCGTCGCACGTACATCTCCGATTCGTACGACCACCAGCACCTCGTCACCGTGCTGCGACCAGGAGACCACTTCGGCACCGTGGCGGGCGGCGAGATCGGCCGCCGAACCAGCGCCCCCGTCGAGCGACGCGAGGGCCGCCGCGTCGGCGGCGGTCTGCGCTCGCGTCCGATCGATCGACGTGCGTCCCATCGTGGCGATCGCCAGCACGAACACGACGAGCAGCACCGCGACGACCGACACGACGAGAACCGCCGCCTGCCCCCGGTCCGAACTCGAGGGAGCGGCAGGGTCCGATGGCCGCGTGATGTTCTCCATTTTTGGACTCCTTCGACAGCGCGTGGGCACGAGACGCTTCAGGCGTCGAGGGGATCACATGGATCGATGAGTGGGTGTCGGCCGGGGTCGGACCCGGCCGACACGTCAGGCGTCGTCGTCGGTGGCGAGGATCGGGGCGACGGATCCGACGACGTCGCCGTCGTCCATGTTCATGATCCGGACACCGGTCGCGTCACGGCCCTGCGACGAGATCTCACGAACACCCATTCGGATGGTGATGCCGTTGTTCGACACCGCAACGATTTCATCGTCGAGTCCGACCATGAACGCGGCGACGACCTCGCCCTTCTTGCCGGTGAGCTTCATGCCCTTCACGCCCTGGCCACCGCGGCCCTGGACGTTGAACCGGTCGAGCTGGGTCCGTTTGCCGTAGCCGGCTTCGGTGACGGTGAGGATCGCCGTGTCGTCACGCGCCACGTCGACCGAGACAACGGCATCGTCGCCGTTCTTGAGCTTCATGCCGCGCACGCCGGCTGCGGTGCGGCCCATCGACCGGACGTCGTTCTCGTTGAACCGGATGGTCATACCGCGCTTGGAGACCATGAAGATGTCGTCGTCGCCACCGGTCTCGATGACCTTGACGAGTTCGTCACCATCCTTCAGGTTGATCGCGATCAAGCCATCACGGCGGCTCTTGTCGTACTCGGTGAACGTGGTCTTCTTCACCGTGCCGAGCCGGGTCGCGAAGAACAGGTAGCGGTCGCCGGCGAACTCGCGGGTGTCGATGATCGCCTGGATCGTCTCGTCGGGCTGCAACGGGAGCAGGTTGATCATCGGCATGCCCTTGGCGGTCCGCTCACGCTCGGGGATGTCGAGCGCACGCAGGCGATAGACCTTGCCCTTGTTGGAGAAGAACAGCAGGTGCGCGTGCGCCGTGGTGAACAGCACGTGGCGCACGATGTCGTCGGTCTTCAACTTGCCGCCCGCGACCCCGCGACCGCCTCGACCCTGCGTCTTGAACGATCCGGCCGGCACGGCCTTCACGTACTGCGCCTGGGTCATGACGATGACCAGTTCCTTGTCGTCGACCAGATCCTCGATCGACATCTCGCCGTCGTCGTAGGTGATCTCGCACTTGCGAGGCGTGGCGAACTCTTCGCGGATCGCCGTGATCTCGTCCTTGATGACGCTGTTCAGGCGCTCCGGTCGAGCAAGGATGTCCTGCAGGTCCTCGATGCTCGCTCGGATGTCCTCGAGCTCGGTTTCGAGATCGATGCGCGACAGACGGGTCAGCTGACGCAGCTGCATGTCGAGGATGTCGTTCGCCTGGACCTCGGAGAACTCGAACGGCTCGGCCATGAGACCCTCGCGGGCGGTGGCGACGTCGTCGCTGGCACGGATCAAGGCGATGATCTCGTCGATCACGTTGAGCGCCTTGATGCGTCCTTCGAGGATGTGCTCGCGGCGCTCGGCCTTCGCGAGACGGAACTCGGTGCGGCGGGTGATGACCTCGACCTGGTGGCGGATGTAGGCCACCAGCGCGTCGCGCAGGTTGATCTGGCGCGGCACACCGTCGACGAGGGCGACCATGTTGATCGAGAACGACGACTGCAGCTGCGTCATCTTGAACAGCTTGTTCAGGATGACGTTGGCGTTGGCGTCCCGCTTCAGCGAGATGATCAGGTTGGTCTTGCCGCCGGAGGAGTCGTCGTTGACGTCGGAGATGCCCTCGAGGTCTCCGGCCGTGACGAGCTCGTCGATGCGAGCTGCGATCGACGAACAGCTCGTCTGGTACGGCAGTTCGGTGACGACGATCTCGAAGCGACCGTTCTTGGTCTCCTCGATGCTCGCCTTGGCGCGGGTCTTCACGGAGCCCCGACCGGTCTGGTAGGCGTCGATGATCCCGGAGCGGCCGAGGATGTACGCGCCAGTCGGGAAGTCCGGACCCTTCACGAACTCCATCAGCGCCTCGACGGGCGCCTCGGGGTTGTCGATCAGGTGGACGACGGCGTCGATGACCTCACCGAGGTTGTGCGGCGGGATGTTGGTCGCCATGCCGACCGCGATGCCCTGACTGCCGTTGACCAGCAGGTTCGGGAATCGTGCGGGGAGAACGAGCGGTTCCTCGGTGGTCCCGTCGTAGTTCGGGATCATGTCGACGGTGTCTTCGTCGATGTCGGCGAGCAACTGCATCGCCAACGGATCCAGACGACACTCGGTGTAGCGCGAAGCCGCCGGTCCGAAGTCGGGGCTGCCGTAGTTGCCGTGGAAATCGATCAGCGGGTGACGCAGCGAGAACGGCTGGGCCATGCGAACCAACGCGGCGTAGATCGCCGAGTCGCCGTGCGGATGGAAGCGCGCCATCGTGTCACCCGAGACGCGTGCGCACTTGACGTGGGCACGATCGGGCCGGAAGCCCTGCTCTTCCATGTCCCAGATGATCCGGCGGTGGACCGGCTTGAGGCCGTCACGCACATCGGGCAACGCGCGCGACATGATCACCGACATCGCGTACTCGAGGAAACTGCTCTCCATCTCGTCGGAGAGCGGAATCGGTTGGATCGGATCGTCAGGAGTGCCGTCGTCGCCGGATGCGGGGGGCGTATCGGTGGTGTCAGTCATTCGTTCGTGCTTTCAACTCAGAAGTCGAGGTTCTGGACGTCACGGGCGTTGGTGGTGATGAACTCGCGGCGCGTGGCCACGTCATCTCCCATCAGCGTGGACATGATCTCGTCGGCGCGGGCGGCCTCGTCGACGTTGACCTGGAGCAGCGTGCGGGTGGCCGGGTCCATGGTGGTGGCCCGCAGCTCCTCCCAATCCATCTCGCCGAGACCCTTCAAACGGGCGAAGTTCTTCTTGTGGTTCGGTCGCTCGGCCAGGAAGGCGGCCTTCGCGACATCGTCCTTGAGGTACACCTTCTCCTTGCCGACCTCGGTGGAGTAGAGCGGCGGCTGGGCGATGTAGCAGTAGCCGGCCTCGACCATCTCGCGCATCTGGCGGAAGAAGAACGTGAGCAGCAGCGTGCGGATGTGGCTGCCGTCGACGTCGGCGTCAGCGAGGCAGATCACCTTGTGGTAGCGGGCCTTCTCGACCTCGAACTCGTCGCCCACACCCGCGCCGATGGCGGTGATCAACGCCTGGATCTCGTTGTTCTTCAGCATCTTGTCGACGCGTGCGCGCTCGACGTTGAGGATCTTGCCGCGGATCGGCAGGATCGCCTGGCTGTACGGGCTCCGGGCATCGACCGCGGTGCCGCCGGCCGAGTCGCCCTCGACGATGAACAGCTCGGACTCGTCGGCGTTCTTCGACTGGCAGTCCTTCAACTTGTCGGGCATCCCGGCCCCGGACAGCGCGGTCTTGCGGCGGATCGCGTTGCGCGCGTTCTTGGCGGCGGCACGCGCCTGCGCGGCGGCGACACCCTTCTTGACCAGCTTGTTCGCCTCGGTCGGGTTCTCCTGGAGCCACTCGGCGAGGCGCTCGTTGGTCGCCTTCTGCACGAACGAACGCATCGGCACGTTGCCGAGCTTGGCCTTGGTCTGGCCCTCGAACTGCGGCTCGCGCAGCTTCACCGACACGATCGCGGTGAGACCTTCGCGCACGTCGTCGCCGGTGAGGTTCGGATCCTTCTCCTTGAGCAGGTTCTTCTCGCGCGCGTACTTGTTGATCGTGTTGGTGAGCGCCGAGCGGAAGCCCTCGACGTGCATGCCGCCTTCGATCGTGGAGATGCCGTTCGCGTAGCCGTGGATGCCCTCGTGGTAGCCGGTGTTCCACTGCATCGCGACGTCGAGCATCTGGCCGTCGTCGTCCTCGTCCTCGAACTGACAGACCTTGCTGAACAGCGGGTCCTTCGTGGCGTTGAGGTGCTTGACGAAGTCGATCAGACCGCCCTTGTACTGGTAGGTGACTTCCTGCTCGCGCTCGGGACGCTCGTCGCGGAACTCGATGATCAGCCCCTTGTTCAGGAACGCCATCGTCTGGAGCCGCTCGAGCACGGTGCGGGCCACGAACTCGACGCCTTCGGCCTGGAAGATCGTGGGATCGGGCCAGAACGTGATCGTGGTGCCCGAGGTGCGCCCGCGCTTCGGCGTCTCGCCGACGGACTTCATCTTGCCCTGCGGCGCCCCGCCATCGGCGTAGGTCTGCTCGTAGCGCGTGCCGTTGCGGTCGACCTGGATGAGGAGCTTCTGCGACAACGCGTTGACGACGGAGACGCCGACGCCGTGGAGACCACCCGAGACCTTGTAGCCGTCACCGCCGAACTTGCCGCCGGCGTGGAGCACGGTGAGCACGACCTCGGCCGCGGACTTGCCCTTGTGTTCGCCGGACTTGAACGGGTCGATCGGGATGCCGCGCCCGTTGTCGATGACCGCACAGCCGCCGTCGGCGGTGAGGGTGACGACGATCTTATCGCAGTGACCCGCCATCGCCTCGTCGACCGAGTTGTCGACGACTTCCCAGATCAGGTGGTGCAGCCCGGCGAGACCCGTGGATCCGATGTACATGCCGGGGCGTTTGCGAACCGGATCGAGTCCCTCGAGCACGGTGATCGCCGCGGCGTCGTAGTTCGCCGTGGTCTTGGCGGCGTCGCCGTTGGGCTTGCGGCGCGGGGCCGCCGGCGTGGACTCGTCTGCGGTCGGGCGGGGAGTGGGCAGGGTGATGTCGTCATCGCTCACCGTTGCCGTTGTGGTGTCTGTGGACACTCGTACCTACTTGCGTCGGCGCCTCGCGTCGAGGCGGCAGGGATGGTTCAGAACACGGTGCCTGGCGGCACGATCGACGGTGATGGGACCTGCGACTGGAACGGTCAAGCCAGGGCGAAAACCCACGTCGTCATTGGCTTCCAGCCTACCAGCGGGGTACCTCGGAACGGGGGACACCCGGCCGTGTTCGTGATCATGTGATCGGCGGCCCATCATTTCGTGGCGAGCCCTGCCGAAGGTGCCGGTCAGGTGACCTGGATGGCCTCGAGCAGCTCGGTCTTCGTCGAGCGATTCGCCGGAATGAGTGCCGCGAGATACCCGAGCAGGACGCCCAGCACCAGGATCACCGCGAGGGTCACCCAGGCGAAGTTGATGTCGATCCCGGCGTCGGACAGGCGGTTGATGCCGTACACGAGCGCGAAGCCCGTCACCACGCCCATCACGACGCCGGTCACGGTGCCGAGCGTCGAGATGAGGATCGACTCGATCCGCACCATCCGCCGGACCCGGCGGTCGAGCATGCCCACCACCCGCAGCAACCCGAGTTCACGGCGGCGTTCGATGATCGACAACGACATCGTGTTGACGATGCCGATCAACGCGACGACCACACTCATCAACAGCAGCCCGTTGATCGCGTTGATCAGGAAGTCGAAGATGCCTCCGATGAGTTCGGCCAGTTCGCTCCCTCGTTGGAGCGCGAGATCAGGTCGCAGGTCGGTGACCTCCTCGATCCGTTCCTCGACATCGGTCTGTTCGCCGTCGACGGCGTCGATGAACGCCTCGTTCGGGTCACCCTCGCCGAAGATGCCGGCGAACGTCTCGGTCGAGACCAGCCCGCCCAGCAACGTCGCGTCCAGCGAACCGTCCATGACACCGACGACCTCGAGGTCGAAGGTGCTGCCGTCGTTCTGTGCGTAGGTGACCGTCGATCCGACACTCGGTGTGGCCTCCTCACCTTGGTCGATCACGATCACGGTGTCCGATCCGAGCGCATCCAGAGATCCCTGCTTGATGTCGAGGTTCGCGACCTCCTGGATCTGCGTGAAGTCTCCCGTCGACAACGCCGCCGGCGCCGAGACGGTGCCGTCGCTCTGGTCTCCGGCCCCATCGTCGATCGCCACCGTCTCGCTGCGGAACGTGACGACCCGTTCCACCCCGTCGACACCGTTCAGCTCGGTGACGAGCTCGTCGTCGATCGTGCCACCCGCGCTGACGAGGAAGAAGTCGGCCGACGCGAGTTCGTCGATCTCGTTGACCGCGTAGTCCTTGAGGCTCGCCCCCGCGACGGAGACGAAGGTGACGAGGAAGACGCCGATGAGCAGCGCGTTCGCGGTCGTGGCGGTTCGTTGAGGGTTGCGACCGACGTTGTCGGCGGCGAGACGCCCCTCGAGACCCCTCCGGCCGGCGATCGGGCGGAACACCCGGCTTCCGGCGAGCGCGATGATCGGACCGGCGACGATCACGCCGATGAAGAAGACGAACGCCCCCACCCCGATTCCCGCAGGTGAGGCGCCGAAGAACAGGTTGTACGCGCCGAACCCGATGAGGATCGCCGTCCAGATGATGCGCTTGCGGGTGAGCGTCGCGGTCTCGACCGCGGAGACGCGCAACGCCTCGATCGGTTCGGTCTTGGCCGCCTTGCGGGCGGGGCGCATCACCGACAGGAACGTGATCAGCGTGCCGGCGATCATGCCTTGGACGACGACGCTCGGACTCACGCTGATTCCACTGCCCGGCAGGCCCACGTCGAATGCCGACAGCAGAGCCATGAGGCCGAACGCGAGCCCGAGGCCGGTCAGCACACCGAGCGCGGAGCCGATGACCCCGATCGCCAGGCCCTCGTACCGCAACGAGCGCTTGATCTGGCGAGGGGTCGCGCCGATCGCGGCGAGCACGGCGAGCTCGCGGAGGCGCTGCGCCACGATCACGGTGAACGTGTTGAGGATCACGAAGCCGCCGACGAGCAGCGCGATCCCGGCGAACACCTGCAGGCCGACCTTGAGGAACTTGCCGAATCCACTCGACTGCTCGACCTGGTCGTCGACGAACTCGGAGCCGGGCTGGACGACGAATCCACTCGGGACCAACGGTTCGACGGCCTCGACGATCGCCGATTCGTCGGTGTTTCCACGGATGAACAGATCCTCGAACTCGGCGCTTCCGCCGTTGAGCCAGTCGAAGGCGTCGGTCTCGAACAGCGAGACGGTCCCGCCCTGGTCCTCGGCATCGTTGTCGCCGAACGAGGTGATCCCGACGATCGTCACGTCGTGCTGGCCACTCAGCGCGAGCAGCGTGACCGAATCGCCGATCGCGAGGTCCTCGCCGTCCGCGGTACCGCGATCCACCGCGATCTGGCCGGCGTCCTGCGGAGGAGATCCTTCGTCGACGTCGATCGGGTTGAGGTCGTCGTCGACGATCCAGGCCCGTCCGGTGGCTCCGTCGGCGAATGCGGTGCCATCGTCTCCGAGGAACGCGACGCTGCCGGTGAGGTCGCCTCCCACGGCATCGACTTCCGGAAGTGCGGCGATCTGGTCCGCAACGTCGGCACTGATCCGCAGATCCGCCGCGAAGTCGGCGCCCGGTGCGTCCGGATCGTCGTCGACGGTGATCGCGGCATCGACCGCCTCGTACTGGGCGCGCGTCTGACCCTCGAGCGCGTCGATCACGCGGTCGGACAGAAATCCCGCGGCGGTGAAGAACGCGACGCCGGTGATGATCGCCACGAGCGTGGCGACATACCGGCCGACGTTCATCCTGACGCCACGAAGGGCGAGCTTGAACACGTCAGGCCTCGAACTGCTTCATCCGGTCGAGCACCCGATCGGTCGTCGGGTCGGGCATCGAATCGATGATCTGACCGTCCGCGAGGAACAACACGTTGTCGGCGTACGACGCTGCGTGCGGGTCGTGGGTGACCATGACGATCGTCTGCCCGGCCTCGTCGACCGCGCGGCGCATGAAACTCAGGATCTCGATCCCTGTCTGGCTGTCGAGCGCGCCGGTCGGCTCGTCGGCGAAGATGATGTCAGGGCGGGGCACGAGTGCCCGGGCGACGGCGACGCGCTGTTGCTGACCGCCCGACAACTGGCTCGGCAGGTTTCCGAGCCGGTCGGTGAGCCGGACCGTGCTGACGATCGTGTCGAACCACTGGCGATCCGGGTCCTCACCGGCGAGCGTCAACGGCAGCAGGATGTTCTCCTGTGCGGTGAGTGTCGGGATCAGGTTGTACTGCTGGAAGATGAACCCCAGCCGATCCCGGCGCAACAACGTGAGCTGGGTCTTGTTCAACCCCCCGAGTTCGGTGTCACCGATGTAGGCGAGACCCGACGACAACCGGTCGAGGCCCGCGACGCACTGCATCAGCGTGCTCTTCCCCGATCCCGACGGACCCATGATCGCCGTGAACCGGTTCGTCGGGAACTCGACGGTGACGCCCGCCAGCGCATGCACCGCGGCATCGCCCTCGCCATACGTCTTGACGGCATCGACAGCACGTGCTGCCGCGCTCGTGGCTGGTGCTGAGGCCAGGTCGGTCATCGGGGTCCTTCCGCGCAACGCCGACGCGGAGCCCCGGCTCGATCGGGCCCGACCGTAGCCGTTCCGACGCTTCGACTGTCACATCCCGTTCCCACGAGGGGCTCGGGCGATACGACGGGCTCAGGCGATGACGACGCTCATCGTCACCATCTTGTCGGTGAGCCGCTTGTTGTCGTCGTCCCACAACGGCCACAGGTAGTCGAGCAGTCCGTAGATCCCGCAGGTGACACCGCTGATCGCACTGGCCAGCAGGTACCTCACGAAGGCCATTCCGGCCCCGACGGGCTGGCCGGTCTCGTCCTTGACCAACTTGATGCCCTGCTTCTCCTTGCCGATCGTCTGCCCGGTCGAACCCTGACGGAAGCACCCGTTCCAGATCCAGTAGGCGATCACGGCCACGTAGGTGAGCGCGATGAGCACCACGAACAGCGCGTCGGCGATCGCTCCCCCGATCGTGGCGAGCAGCAGACCTGCCACGCCGATCCCGAGACCGATCGCCCAGTCGATGATGAACGCGATCGCTCGCGTTCCCCACTCAGCAGGTGTCCCGGCGCTTCCCGGAGCAGCACTGCCGCCCTGGTAACCGGGGACTCCTCCTGCAGGGACCCCGGGCGCCGAGTAGTCCGGTGCCGCGAAACCACCGGCCGGCTGCTGCCCGGCGGGGGTGTCGAACGAAGCCGGCGGTACCGATTGCTGGGGCTGTTGCGGGGCGACCGGCTGTGGGTCGCCGATCCACTGCGCGCCGTCCCAGTACCGGTGCGTCCCCTCGGGGTCGCCGGGTGCGTAGTACCAACCGGCCGGGGTGCCACCTGTGTTCGTCATCTCAACTCCTGCTCGACGTGCGGATCCGAGCGGTTCCGGATCACGTTCGACAACGTAGTGGTTCGGACCGTGCGGATCGACGACTTCAGCGTCGACGGTTCGACGCCACGCGCACTTCGAGATGGTCCACGGCGACTCCCGCTTCGGCGCGCAACCGATCGATGATCGTGTCGGCGAGGAACTTCACCTGGGTGGCCCACGTCGACGTGTCCGCCTCGACGAGCAACATCCCCTGGTCGAGTTTGACGGGCCGGACATGGGCCGCGATCTGATCGCCGACGGCGACGTCCCACTTTCCGAACACACCACCGACCTGGATCCGATCCGTCCCACGCAACGACTTCATCATCGCGTCCAGCGACTGTGCAATCGGAACGGGATCGGCCATACCCGCACGGTACCGACTCGCCATCAGTCACCGGGGACGATGGTGCCGGCGGCGATGCGAATGATCCGGTCTGCTCGTGCGGCGGGCGGAAGTTCGCTGGCCGTGGTGATCACCACCTGACCGTCGGGCAGATGCCCGAGCAGCGCACGGGCCCGACCGTCGTCGAGTTCCGACAGCACGTCGTCGAGGACGAGCACGGGTGCCGAACCGATCCGCTCGGTCGCCAGTCGATGTCCGGCCAGTCGGAGCGCGAGCGCAAGCGTCCGTTGCTCGCCCTGCGACGCGTGCGTGCGACCCGGCAGCCCGTTGATCGTCACGTCCAGCTCGTCGCGATGCGGCCCGACCGTCGAGACCCCGCGCCGCACATCGTCGCCGCGCGCCGCCGTCAACGCCGCCTTCAGCCCGGTCCGCCGCCACTCCGGCTCGTACCGCAACTCGATCGGTGACGCCACTCCGGCCAGATGCTCATATGCCTCTTGGACCATCGGCGCGATCCTCGAGACCAACGTGGCCCGCGCGTACCCGAACTGGTCGGCGATCTCGGAGAACTTGGCGTCCCACACGTCGAGGGTCACCTCGATGTCGGTCGGCAGCTCCCGGTGCCCGGCCTTCTGCGCCTGCTTGAGGAGTGTGTTGCGCTGCTTGACGATCCGGTCCATCTCGAGGCGGATCGCGTCGTACTTGGTCGCGAGCGTGACGAGCGTGTCGTCCATGAACCGGCGCCGCTCCCCCGGCCCGCCCTTCACGATGATCAGATCGTCCGGCGAGAACACGGTGACCCGCACCGTGCCCAGCAGATCCCGCACCCGTTGCAGCTTCTGACGGTTGACCTGGACCCGGTTCCGACCGACCGCACGGAGCTCGGCCTCGATCAACGACTCGCGTCCGTCGTCATGACGCACGGTCGCACGGATGATCCCCTGGTCGGTGCCGACGCGCACCAGAGCATCACCCGGCGCACCACGGAAACTCGTCAGCGTCGCCAGGTACGCCAACGCCTCGGCGAGGTTCGTCTTGCCCTGCCCGTTGTCGCCGAGCACGACGGTCGTCCCCTCGGTCAGATCGAACGACGCCTCGGAGTAGTTCCGGAAGTCGATGAGCTCGAGCCGCGAAACGATCAAGAACAGAACCCTAGGACTCGAATGTCACCCCCGTCGCGGTCCAGGCCCGGGTGACGAAGAGATGCTGCGTGTCAAGCCACGGGGGCAGGAACGGGTCCGTACTGGTTCGGAGCCCGAGTTGGCCACGATTCCTCCTGTTGTACCGAACGTGCTGAACCCAAAAAAAACACCTCGGATGCGCGAGGAACGCGGATGCTGGTCTCGGCGAGGGACTCGCCGCGAGCCGAACCGTTACGGCACCCGCACCGGCATGAGCAGGTACAGGTAGTCGTCCTGTCCGGCGCCGCGGAGAACGGCCGGCTTCATCGGGTCCATGGTCGCCAGCGTGACGTCGTCCGCGTCGATGGCGTCGATGCCGGCGGCCAGGTAGTCCGGGTTGAACGCCACGGTCATCTCGGCGCCGTCGTAGCTGGCGTCGATCTCCTCGGCCGCGTTGCCGACGTCCTGGGTGATCGCGGTCAACTGGATCGTGTCGCCGCCGAGCGTCAGTCGCACCGGGGTCGAGTCCTGGGCGAGGATCTTCACGCGCCGGATGGCTTCGGTCATCGCGGCCTTGCTGACCGTCAGCAGGTTCGGATAGCTCGACGGCAGCAGGTTGCGATAGTTCGGGAACTCGCCCTCGATCAACCGCGTGCTCAGTCGCGTCGATCCGGCTTCGAACGTGGCCTCGCGTTCGCCGAAACGAACGGTCAACTCCTCGACATCGCCCATGAGTCGGCCGAGTTCATTGAGCGCCCGTCCCGGGATCAGCACCTTCTGGCCGGATCCGAGCACGGAGGAATCGGGGAGATCACGTACCGCGAGGCGATAGGAGTCGGTCGCCACCATTCGCACTCCGTCGTCCTCGGACGCGAGCAGGACACCGGTCAGCACGGCACGCGCATCGTCGGTCGAGGCAGCGCGCACGACTTGGCGGAGTGCTTCGACCACGGTCTCGGCGGACAGGGTGACCGCTTCGCCCGATGGCGTGGTCTGGGCCGGGTAGTCGTCGAGCGCGAGCGGACGCACCGAGAATTGCGAGCGGCCCGCACTGATCGACATCTCGCCGCTGTCGGACGTCGAATCGAAGTCGATCTCGACCGCGCCCGCCGGCAGGGCCTTCACGATGTCACC
>NZ_BAOL01000058.1 GCF_000350145.1 Ilumatobacter nonamiensis YM16-303
CTCCGTGCGCGAACTGTTCACGAGAACGGGGCCGAGGACGTGATGGTGCGGGCGACGGGGCATCTCTCTACCAATTGGTAGAGGATGATGCTGGACAGTGGTAGACATGTCAACCGTGATGGCCGACACGATCCCCGAGTCGCTCGCGGGCAAGCGCATCGCGATCACCGGATCGACCGGGTTCGTGGGCACCGCGCTCGTCGAGCGACTCCTGCGATCGGTTCCGGATTGCGAGCTCGTCCTCCTCGTCCGAGACGGTCGCCGCTCGCCGGCCGCCCGTCGCACCCAGCGCGAGATCCTCAAGAACGACGCGTTCGACCGACTCCGCGACACCCTCGGTGACGAGTTCGACAGCCACGTCGCGAGCCGTGTCCAGACCGTGGCCGGGGACGTCACGCAAGACGGTCTCGGACTCAACGCGACCGACCGTGCGCTCTGGGGCACCGCCGACGTGATCATCCACTCGGCAGCCGCGGTGTCGTTCGATTCGCCGATGGACTCCGCGGTCGAGATCAACTTGCTCGGACCGACCCGCATCGCGAACCTCGCGAACGAGATGGGCGTGACACCGCACCTCGTTGCGGTGTCCACCTGTTACGTCGCCGGGAACCGGCGCGGCAACGCGCCAGAGATCCTCGTGAGCGAGGGCCCGTTCGACATCGGGATCGACTGGCGCTCGGAGGTCGCGGCCACCAAACGGTTGCGTTCGGACACCGACGCTCTCAGCCGCACACCCGATCAGCTGAAGACGTTCCGCAAGGAGGCGCGCGCCGAGATCGGTGCGGCCGGCGCACCGGCGATCGCGTCGAAGACCGAGGATCTGCGTCGGAAGTGGGTCAAGTCCGAACTCGTCCAGGCCGGGCGTTCCCGCGCTGCGAGCGTGGGTTGGCCCGACGCGTACGCGTTCACGAAGGCGCTCGGCGAACAGGCGCTGACGGATTCGAAGGGTGCCGTTCCCGTCTCGATCGTGCGTCCGTCGATCATCGAATCGGCGCTCGCCGAGCCGAAGCCGGGCTGGATCCGCGGTTTCCGGATGGCCGAACCCGTGATCATCTCGTTCGCTCGCGGGCTGTTGAAGGAGTTCCCGGGCGTCCCGGAGGGCACCGTCGACGTGATTCCGGTCGACATCGTCGTCGCCGCGATCATCGCGGTGGCCGCGGCCGGTCCCGACGACGCCCCGGCGATCACGCAGGTCGCGTCGGGAGGAATCAACCCGCTCAAGTACCGCCAGATGGTCGACAACGTCACCGGATGGTTCACGCAAAACCCGCTCTACGACACGAAGGGCCAGCCCATCGTCGTTCCGGAGTGGCGATTCCCCGGGCGCGGTCGTGTCCAGAAACAGCTCACCCAGGCCAAGACCGTGCTGAGCACCGCCGACCGCGTCCTGCAGGCGCTCCCGCTGCGCGGCAAGCAGGCCGAGCTGTCCGCGCAACTCGAGGAGAAGCGCACCGAGGTCGAGACCGCCCTCGAATACGTCGAGTTGTACGGGCTCTACACCGAGTGCGAGGCGATCTACCAGGTCGACAACCTGATGTCGATCCTGGATGGTCTCGGCGAGCAGGATCGAGCGGACTTCAACATCGATCCCCGGTCGGTCGATTGGGATCACTACATCAACGACATCCACCTCCCGTCGATCATCCAGCACGCGCGGGTGAAGACCACGCCTGGTGCATCGAAGTCGATCGACCGGATGACTCGGATGCGCAAGCAGGTACTCGACCCGAAACGCCAGGTCGCGGCGTTCGATCTCGAGAACACGCTGATCGCGTCGAACGTCGTCGAGAGCTTCTCGTGGCTCGCGACCCGCCGCCTCGACACCGCCGAGCGAGCCCGATACGTGGCGCGCACGCTGGTCGAAGCCCCCGGCCTCCTGAAGCTCGACCGCCAGGACCGCACCGACTTCCTCCGCCACTTCTACCGGCGGTACGAGAACGCCCCCGTCGAGCAGATCGAACTCGACGCCCGGGAGATGCTGACGCAACTGATCATGACCAAGTCGTTCCCGGCCGGTCTCCGCCGGGTCCGCGAGCATCGCGCGCTCGGGCATCGGACGGTCCTGATCACCGGCGCGCTCGACTTCGCCGTGGCCGGACTGAAACCCCTGTTCGACGAGATCGTCGCCGCCGAGATGATGATCCGACCCGACGGCACCTACTCGGGTGAGATGCACTCGGTCCCGCCGACCGGTGAGGCGCGAGCCCAGATCCTCGGCGACTACTGCGAAGCCGAGGGGCTCGACATCGCCGAGGCGGTCGCCTACGCCGACTCGTCGTCCGACCTTCCCCTGTTCGAGGCGGTCGGATTCCCCGTCGCAGTGAACCCCGAGACCCGTCTCGCCGCCATCGCCCGCAAGCGTGGCTGGCTCGTCGAGCACTGGACGAAGGCACCGGGCGGCCCCAAGCGCCTCCTCCCGATCGGTGAGCTGATGGTCGAGCGCGAACGGCATCGACGCTTCCGGAAGGCTCGAGCATGAAGGCGCTGCAGATCCGGCGCAACGTCGGGCGCTTCGGCGCCGCACGCATCATCGGCGCCGTCTCCCCGGTCAACGCGACGAAGGTCGGTCCACTCGAACTCCGCACGATCGACGACCCCGAGCAACCAGGCGACGGTTGGCACCGTGTGCACACTCGCCTGGCCGGGATCTGCGGATCCGATCTGTCACTGGTCGGTGGGCACGCCTCGGCGTACTTCGACGACTGGGTGAGCTTCCCGTTCGTTCCCGGCCACGAGGTCGTCGGCGAGATCCGAGACGGAGACCGAGCGGGAACCCGTGTGGTCCTGGAGCCGGTCCTCGGTCACGCAGCACGCAATGTCGAGCCGCCGTTCGGCGGAGCCCGTCCGGCCGACGGAGACGACTACGCCCACCTCGCGACCACTTCGGCCGACGGTGTGGAACCGGCGATCCAGACGGGATTCTGCTGTTCCACCGGTGGAGGCTGGGCCCCGTGGTTCTGGGCGCACGAGTCGCAGCTGCACACGATTTCGGAGGACGTCCCCGACGAGCGCGCCGTGCTCATCGAACCGTTCGCCGGTGGGATCCACGCCGCGCTCCTCGCCGGGCCGACCGTCGCCGACCGCGACAATCCCGTGGTCGCCGTGCTCGGGGCGGGAACGATGGGTCTCGCTGCAGTCGCCGGACTCAAGCGCTACGTCCCCGGCGTCCGGGTGATCGTCGGCGCCCGCTATCCGCATCAGCGTGCCCTCGCCACTGCGCTCGGCGCCGACATCGCGGTCGCGGCCTCGGAACTCGACCGAGCCGTACGACGCGAAGTCGGGTGCCACATGCTCGGCAACGGTGAGTCCGGCGCGCTGTCCGGCGGCGCCGACGTCACGATCGACGCGGTCGGTTCCGCAGCCTCGATCGCCGACTCGCTCAGGATCACCCGCCCCCGCGGCCGCATCGTCCTGCTCGGGATGCCCGCCCAGGTCGACCTCGACCTCACCGGACTCTGGCATCGCGAGATCGAGTTGAAGGGCGCCTACACGTACGGCACCGAGACGCTGCACGACGGGACGGTCACCGACACCTTCTCGCTCGCTGCCGACACCGTCGACGCGATCCGCGCCGAGCGTCTCCTGAGCGCGACCTATCCACTCGACGACCACCACGACGCGATCAGCCACGCCGCCAACGCCGGCCGCCGCGGCGCCGTCAAGATCGCCTTCGACCTGCGAGACCCGACCACATGACCAGCCGCCCCCGCGCCATCCGGTGTCTGACACAGAATGGTCCCCGTGCCATCCGGTGTCTGACACAGAATGGTGCAGGTGACATGGAGACCTTCTGATGCCACGCCCCGGATTCGTCCTCGACGTCGATCGCTCGACGCCGCCCACCCTGTTCTGGCGCGGCGAAGGGTTCAGCCTCGAACGTCTGCCCGCCGATCGCAGCCGGATCATCTACCCGCCCGAACCGTTGGCCGGCCTCGACGACCTCGACGGCGAGATCCGCAATGCCCTGCTCAACCCGCTCGACATGGATCCGCTCCCCGAGCTCCTCACGCCGGGGATGAAGCTGACCATCTGCTTCGACGACGCCAGCCTGTCACTCCCCAAGATGCAGCGCCCCGACAACCGCCAGCGGATCGTCGAGGCGGTCCTCGACATGGCCGCCGCAGCCGGGGTCGACGACGTCCACATCATCGCCGCACTCGGACTGCACCGCCGGATGCACGAGTACGAACTCCGTCACGTGCTCGGTGACCGCGTCGTCGACGCGTTCCTCCCCCGAGGATTCCTGTACCAACACGACGCCGAGGACCCCGACAACCTCGCGGTGATCGGCCACACCGACGAGGGCGAGATCCTCGAGATCAACAAGCGTGCCGCCGAGTCGGATCTCGTCGTCTACGCGAACGTGAACCAGGTGGCCATGGACGGTGGCTGGAAATCGCTCACCACCGGACTCGCGTCGTACAAGTGCCTCAGCGAACACCACAACCCGGCAAGTCTTCAGAACACCCGAAGCCTGATGGACCGTCACCACTCGGCGCTCCACAAGTCGATCTGGCGGATGGGCAAACTGCTGCGCGACTCCGGCCCGAAGATCTTCCAGGTCGAGACGACGATCAACACCGAGGCGTTCCCGGCACCGTTCGAGTTCCTCGCGAAGCGCGAGTGGGAATGGACCGCGAAGGATCGCGGGCTGTTCCTCGCGAGCAGCAAGTCGCTCAACAAACTGCCGAACCGCACCAAGCGGAAGATCTTCCACAACATCGAGGCGCCGTACCGCACGACGAGCGTCCAGGCTGGCTTCACCGAGACCGTGCACGAGCGGACCCTGGAGAACGTCCACGCCCAACACCTCGTCGAGGTGGAGGGTCAGACCGACATCCTCACGATGGGAATCCCGTTCATCAGCCCGTACAACCCCGAGTCGATCATGAACCCGATCCTCGTGATGTGCATGGGCCTCGGCTACCTGTTCAACATGTACCGCGGCAAACCTCTCGTGCGTGAGGGCGGCGTGGTGATCATGACCCACCCGACGTACGAGGAGTTCCACCCGGTCCACCATCCGAGTTACATCGACTTCTTCGACGAGGTGCTCGCCGACACGACCGATCCGGCCGAGATGTCGACGAAGTGGGAAAAGAAGTACGCCGAGGACGAGTGGTACCGCCACCTCTACCGCACCAGCTACGCCTACCACGGCGTCCACCCGTTCTACGCCTGGTACTGGGGTGCGCACGGACAGCAGCACGCCGGCAAGGTGATCATCGTCGGCGGGTATCCGGAGGCGGTTCGCCGCCTCGGCTTCACCCCGGCGTCGACGATGAACGACGCGCTCGAGATCGCGTCCGACACGGTCGGCCGCTCCCCCACGATCAGCCACCTCCACGTTCCCGGCGTGCTCGTCGCCGACGTGAAGTAGAGGTCCGTCGCCATGTCCGCCCGCACCCGCCGTCAGTACATCCGCCGGGGTCAACGCCCCGACGGCCACCGAGGTTCGGTTCAGGTCGCCCAGCGCGCGGCCGGTGCGGTCGAGGGTGCCGTGCGGAGCGCGGCGCGTCCGCTCGCGAAGTACGGCTTCCCCTACCGCAAGCCGACGGCGCCCACCAGCGTCACGATTCCGCGCGAACCGAACCGCCTCGGCGGGAACTACGACACCGAGTGGGCTCGGCGCCCCCTGGCCACCGCCGTCCGTGGCGTGCTCACCGAGGGACCACTGCGCGTCGCGGTGAAGGCCGTCGCGAGCCCGCGCATCTCCGGACTCGACCGACTGTCCGACCTGGAGCGCCAGAAGGAACCACCGCCCGTCATCTTCGCCCCGAATCACCACAGCCATCTCGACACCGGGGTCATGATCCATGCGATCCCCGCGGTCTGGCGCCGGGAACTCGTGGTCGCGGCGGCCGCCGACTACTTCTTCGACGCCCGATGGAAGGCCGCATTGTCGGCGCTCACCCTGAACGCGATTCCGATCGATCGGGATGCGACGAGCCGAACGACGTTCGACCAACTGCGCGACTTGATCGCCGACGGTCGCAGCCTGATCATCTACCCCGAGGGTGGTCGCTCGCCCGACGGCTGGGGCCAGGACTTCAAGGGCGGCGCCGCCTACCTCTCGGCGCGCACCGGTGCTCCGATCGTGCCGGTCCACATCGACGGCACCGGCGAGATCTTCGGCAAAGGTGCGTCGAAACTGTCCCCCGGGCGCACCACCGTCCTGTTCGGGACACCGATGACGGCCGCCGACGACGAGAACACGCGGCGTTTCAACGAACGAATCGAAGCCGCTGTCACCCGCCTCGGTGACGAGACCTTGACCGACTGGTGGACGGCGTCGCGCAACGCGGCGAGCGGTCTGAGCCCGAAGCTGTCGGGCCCGGAACACAACGGCTGGCGGCGTCAGTGGCAGCTCGGTGAGAAGCGTCGCCTGAGCACGGCCGGCGTTCGTCGGCGCCGCGCGCGCCGCTGGCCCGATCTCGGTTGATGCGCGTCGACTGTGTCGACACCCGCGCACGCGCCAAACTGGGCAGCATGATCCGGTCCCGACACCTCGTCGCGCTCGTCTTCGTCACGGCCGTGGCAGCGGCCTGCACGACGCGCGAGTCGGTGGCTCCGTCCGCTCCCACGACGACGATCCCGGAAACGACCACGACGACGACCACCACGACCACCATCCCGGAGACGACCGTGGTCACCACCACGATCCCGGAAACGACCACCACGCCACCACCGACCACGACCCCACCGCCGTCGGGAACTCCCATCTCCTCACAGCGGAAGTACTACGCCGGCGGCGATGACGACGGTTGGCTGTACGTCGGACGCTGGACCGGCGAGGGCTGGGAGCAGCCGATCGATTCCGACGGCCAGATGCGGGACTCGACGACCACGGCAAGCGAGATGTTGATCCACGAGATCGGGATCGATCCGATCGAGGGCAACGTCGGTGCCTCGATCGAGTTGTGCGGCGGGTCGCGGACCGGACCGGTGATCTCGCCCAACGCCCGCTCCCCCGAGATTCCGGGCTTCGGCTACCGCTCCCTCGCATTCGCCGCCGACTGGGACACCGAGCCGCGAAAGGTCGCCGTGGTCGATGCCGACATCGCGTCCTACACGGCGGCCGGCGTCGCATCGTTCGGGGGAACCGGGGTGGATGCGTCGTCGGGCACGGTGAACCAGATCGTGGTCACCGACCTGGACGGCGATCGTGACAGCGAGTCGCTGGTCGCCTTCGGCGGGGACGGCTTCGCCTCGCTGCTGCTGATCGACGCGGACTCCGGTTCCGTCACCCGGGTGGAGCGCGACTACCTCCGCACGCCGGAGGCACCCGACGCACCGGAGGGAACCGCACCGGCCGGAGAGACGACCACGACCGCCGCTCCCCCGCCGCCCCCGCCGGTCGAGACCTTCCGCATCCTCGCGGTGGCCGACCTCAACGGCGACGGGCTGGCCGAGTTCATCACGCACGTCTGGGACGATGACGACCGTGCCGAGGTCGTCGTCAACGCCTACGACGGCACCGAGGTCACGCCCGTTCTCACCGCCAGCTGCTGACCGCACGCCGGAGCGTCGCAGCCCCTTCCTGTCACCAGGTGTCGATCTGCGGGCGCTGGCCCGTGACGGGAGGTGGTGCTGCCTCGAGGAGGGTGGTGATCCAGCGGCGGGTGTCGGCGGGATCGATGACGTCGTCGATCTCGAAGTGGGAGGCGACATTGACCGCCTTGCCGTGTTCGTACATCCGGTCGACCATCTGCTGGAACAGCTCCTCGCGGGCCGCGTCGTCCTCGACCGCCTCCAGTTCCTTGCGGTAGCCGAGCCGGACGGCACCTTCCAGGCCCATGCCACCGAACTCGCCGGTCGGCCACGAGAGGCACGCCAGGGGCGCCTTCGTCGACCCGCCCATCATCGCCTGCGCTCCCAGACCGTACGCCTTGCGCGTGACCACCGTGATCGTCGGCACCGAGAGATTCGCCCCGGTCACGAACAGCCGCGAGCAGTGACGAACCAGAGCCGTCGCTTCCACGTCGGGCCCGACCATCATCCCAGGTGTGTCGCACAGCGTGATCACCGGCAGCCCGTGAGCGTCGCACAGCTGCATGAACCGCGCCGCCTTGTCGGCTCCGTCGCTGTCGATCGCTCCGCCGAGGTGGGTCGGATTGTTCGCGATCACCCCGACCGGTCGACCTTCGAGCCGCGCGAGCGCCGTGACCATCCCGACCCCGAAGCCCGCTCGGAGTTCGAGCACCGAGTTCTCGTCGAACAGTCCGTCGATCGCCCGCCGGATGTCGTAGGCCCGCAGCCGATCGGGCGGGACGACGTCACGGAGCAGGGTCTGGTCGGGAGCAACCCACCCGGTCGTCGGACCTTGGAAGTACGACAGATACTGCTTCGCGACCTCGACCGCTTCCGACTCGTCGGCGACCACGATGTCGATGACGCCGTTGGAACGCTGGACGTCGATCGGACCGATCTCCCGGGGGGCGAACACGCCGAGTCCGCCACCCTCGATCATCGCCGGACCACCCATCCCGATGTTGCTGTCCTCGGTCGCGATCACGACATCGCAACAGCCGAGGATCGCGGCGTTCCCCGCGAAGCAGTATCCCGACGCGATTCCGACGAGCGGGACGGTGCCCGACAACTCGGCGAACCACCAGAACGCCAGGCAGTCCAGACCGCTGACGCCGGGCGGGTCGGTGTCGCCTGGCCGGCCTCCTCCTCCTTCGGTGAAGAAGACGACCGGCGTCTGCAACTGCTGCGCGACTTCGATCAGCCGATCCTTCTTGCGATGGTTCTGATAGCCCTGCGTCCCGGCGAGCACGGTGTAGTCGTACGACATGATGACGGTCTTCGCGGCGGCGGACCCGACGAGCTCGCCGTTGACGTCGCCGACTCCTCCGATCAATCCATCGGCGGGCGTGTTCGCGATCAGGTCGTCGAGCTCGCGCCGCCGACGCTGCGCAGCGATCACCACGGGGCCGTACTCGACGAAGCTGTCGGGGTCGACGAGCTGTGCCAGGTTCTCCCGCGCGGTGCGTTTCCCGCGCCCGTGACGTTTCTCGACGGCCGTCGCCCGTGCCGGGTCGAGTCCCGCCTGGTGTCGCTGCCGAACCTCGGCGAGGTCGGCGCGTTCGTGCGCCGCTTCACCCGCGTCGGCATCTGCGGCCGGCCGGTCGGTCGGCTGGCCGCTCGGTGGAGGCAGATGGGCTCCACCGGTGTCGGTCGCCGGCGACGGATCGAGATCGACGACGCGGTCTCCTACGTTGACGGTGGAACCCTCCGGCGCCAGGATCGCCGTGACCGTGCCGTCCGATGTCGCGACGACCTCGTGGTGCATCTTCATCGATTCGACCAGCGCGACCACGCTCCCGGATCGGACGCGCTCGCCCGGCTCGACGAGAACACTCACGATCGTTCCCTGGAGATGGGCGGTCACCGACGTCCGATCCGTCATCGCGCCGGTCTAGCAGTCGCGGCGGACCAGCCAACTACTCCGGGCTGCTCGCCGGCGTGCGCTGGAACGTCGTGATCGACACCTCGCCCATCACCAGGTCGGCAGCGACCGCCGCGAACAGCGCGGGAACGATGAACCCAGGTTGTCCGGTCGTTTCCGCGACGAACATCACGGCGGCGAGCGGAACGCGGTAGCCCGCTCCCAGGAACGCGGCGATTCCGAGGATCACGTAGAGGGTCGGATCGAGCGTCTGGAACACCTCTCCGACGCCGCGGCCCACGATCGCCCCGCCGACGACGAGGGGGATGAACACACCACCGACGCCGCCCCCGGCGAGCGTTGCCGCCGTCGAGCACATGCGCAGCACGAAAACGGCGGCAAGCACCCAGAGCGCGTGGGATTCGCCGAGCCACGCGATCACCTCGTAGCCCGAACCCACCGACAGACTCTCGCCATGCGCCGGATTGCCGTCCGGCGACGTCACCACCCGCGTGACGAGAAAGATCACCGACATCAGGCCGCCCGCCACGACGAGCCGAATGAACACGGGCCGAAGCGTGAACGCTTTGGCGATCCGGATCAGTTTCGAGAACATCCGCGCCCCGAGCGCGCATCCGACCCCGATCAGCACGGCGGCAAGGAGATCGACGTAGTCGAACAGCGACGCGATGCGCTGCTCGTCGGAGAACTGGAAGATCGGGTTCGTACTGCTGAGCGCGACGAACATCAGATATCCCGACGCGCTCGCCACGAGAGCGGGCAGCAGCATGCGCCGCGCCATCTGATCGCGGAACGGGACCTCCAGCGCGAAGATGGCGCCGGTGGCGGGCGCCTTGAAGATCGCGGCAACGCCGGCGGCTGCTCCGGCCACGAGGAGGGTCCGGTAATCGGCGCCTCGGAACGAGGCGGGGAGGCGGCGCTGGATCATCGCCCCGAGCGCAGAGCCGCCATAGAGCGACGGACCTTCCAGGCCCATCGCTCCCCCGGCACCCAGCGTCGTCACGGCGGCCATGATGCGCGCGACGAACGCGCGCCACCTCAGCGGGTACGACGAATCGTGGAACGCACGGAGATACTCGTCCGACGTCGCAGGCGAAGCACCACCGCCCACGGTCTTGAGGATCAACGCCGACGCGGCGAGCCCGAGCCCGGGGATGATCAGTCCCCATCGCCAGTCGGCGTGGAGCCACACGTCGAACAACAGCTCGACGACCACGTACTCGAAGAACCGGACGAAGATGCCGGTCAATGCTCCCGTGATCGCCGCGAGCAGGACGACCTCGCGTGACCGACGGACCAGGTCGCGGAACTCGTCACTTCGGAGATCGAGTGAGGATGGACGAAATCGCTCCCTCAGTCGTCCCAGCCACACGCCGATCAACTCTAAGCCTCGGTCGGCCGGTCTGACCGATTCAGTCGCGGAGAACGCTTGCGATGTACGGAATCGTTCGTTCGAGACCGGTCCGCAGGTCGACGTGCGGTGACCAACCCAGGAGGTTCCGTGCCCGAGTGATGTCGGGTTGACGTTGCTGAGGATCGTCCGACGGCAAACCTCGATGTACGAGCCCGGCAGTGTTGGACGTGAGCTCGTTCACGAGGTCGGCGAGTTCGAGCATCGTGAACTCACCTGGGTTGCCGATGTTGATCGGACCGGTCTCGTCACTGTCCAGCAGCGCGAGAAAGCCCCGGATCTCGTCATCGACGTAGCAGAAGCTCCGTGTCTGTGAACCGTCGCCGTAGATCGTGAGCGGTTCACCGCGCAACGCCTGGGTGATGAAGTTGGAAACGACCCGGCCGTCGTCGGGCTGCATGCGCGGCCCGTACGTGTTGAAGATCCGGACGACACGGATCGGCAGGTCGAACGTACGGTGATAGGTGAACGTGAGCGCCTCGGAGAAGCGCTTCGCCTCGTCGTACATGCTGCGCTCGCCGATGGGGTTGACGTGCCCCCAGTACTCCTCGGTCTGCGGGTGCTCGACCGGATCGCCGTACACCTCGCTCGTCGAGGCCATGAAGAACGTGGCGTCGAGACTCCGGGCGAGCTCCAGAAGGCGACGGGTTCCCGTGCTCCCGACATCGAGTGTCTCGAGCGGGAGTGCGTAATAGTCCTTCGGCGACGCCGGACTCGCGAGGTTCATGACCGCATCCACCGGACCGTCGATGCGCAGCTCACCGCACACGTCGGCATCGATCAACTCGAAGTCGTCATTGTCCGCCAGATGGCCCACGTTCGCCGGTGAGCCCGTGAGGAAGTTGTCGACACACACGACACGGTCGCCACGCTCCAGGAGCGCATCGCACAGGTGGGATCCGAGGAAGCCTGCGCCGCCGGCGACGACGACGCGCATCAGCGCCGACCGACACCGTCGTAGCGCAACCCTGCTGCCTTGACTCGTTCGGGATCGAAGAGATTCCTGGTGTCCACGATCGCACTCCCACTCCCCAGCCGTTGTGCCAGCTGTTCGAGATCGATGTCCGCGAACTCCGGCCACTCGGTGAAGACACAGAGGACATCGGCCCCGTCCGTGACCTCGTCGATCTCCGACACCACCTCGATGTTCGCCAGCGTTCGCATCTGGATCGGCGACAGTTCGCCCGACGTGGTCGGATCGAACGCCTGCACCTTCGCGCCGACGGTCCGGAGATCGCTGATGATGGCCACGGCGGGCGACTCGCGCAGATCGTCGGTCCCGGCCTTGAAGGTGAGGCCCAGGGCGGCAACCGTGACACCGCTGAGGTCGGAAGGATGACGACCGACCGCTCGCGCGACCTTGTCGACCATCCGGTGGCGCTGTTGGTCGTTGACCAGGATCACCCCACGCATCATCGAGAAGTCGTAGCCGTGGTCGGCAGCGATCTTCACGAGCGCGCGGCTGTCCTTCGGGAAGCACGATCCGCCCCAGCCCGGTCCGGGATCGAGAAACCGGGATCCGATGCGAGTGTCGGACCCGATCCCGTCGACCACCGCGGCAACATCGGCCCCCACGTGCTCACACATCGCAGCGACCGCGTTCACGAAGCTGATCTTCATCGCGAGGAAACCGTTCGCGGCGTACTTGATGGTCTCGGCGGACGCGGGGTCGGTGATGATGATCCTCGTGTCGATCGACGCGTAGAGATCCGCCACGCGACGTGCAGCCGCCAAGTCCGCTGCACCGACGACCACTCGCTCCGGTGCGAGAAAGTCGCTGACCGCGGTGCCCTCACGGAGGAACTCGGGGTTCGACACGACCGAGACGTCGTCCCGCTCGAGGACTCGCTCGACCGCGATCGTCGAACCCACCGGGACGGTCGACTTGTTGACCACGATGGCGCCGGACTTGAGCACCGGAGCGATCTCCCGCGCTGCCTGCTCGATGTAGGAGAGGTCCGCACTGCCATCTTCGCCCTGAGGCGTCGGCACGCACAGGAAGACGATGTCGGCATCGGTTGCAGCGGCCTGTGATCCGAGCACGAACCGGAGCCGGCCGCGAGCATGCTCGTCTCGGACGATCTCCTCGAGTCCGTCCTCCACGATCGGAATCACGCCGGCTTCGAGCAGATCGACCTTGCGCTGGTCGATGTCGCCACACACGACGTCGAAACCCAGATGAGCAAAGCATGCACCGGTCGTCAAACCGACGTAGCCAGTCCCCACGACTCCGAGTCGAACGTCATTTGCTGACATCGGCATCCGCCTCCTGGGCTGGTGTCACGAGAAGGGTTGGTCGTCGACGACCACGATCCCACCCGAAAGGATGAACTACGGCGCGGTCTTGCCCGCGTCGCTCGAATCTACCGCGGCTCTCGAAGATGCGGCGGCCATCACGTCGAGCGGCGAATTCACGAACTCGCGGGGACGGCGTCCACCGCGCGATCGGCGATGCTCGTTACTCTCGGCCACGTGGACGCATCGATCACCGCACTGCTGATGGCGTCGGACACGCCAGGCCTGCCGGACGCGTGTGGGGAGGATCCGAACTACGTCTGCGAGCGCGTTTTCGAAGCGACCGACGGGAACGAGACGGCGGCCAGGCTGGCGGACTGGTTGATCGACCGTCCGCTCTCGATCTTCCTGATCCTGCTCATCGCATTCATTCTCATCCGCGTCTCGCGCCGCTACGTCGACCGCCTCGTTCGGCGCATCGTGTCACCGCCCACCCCGTCGTCTCGACTCCTGTTCATTCCCGGACTGCAGGGAGGCGACAACACCCTCAGCGACCCCGAGGTCCGAGAACGCGAGGACCGGATGAGGCTTCGCAAGGAGGCTCGCGCCGCCTCGATCAGCGAGGTGCTGACCAGCACCATCTCGGTCGCGATCTGGGTCATCGCGCTGATGCTCGTGTTGAGCGAACTCGGTGTCGACCTCGCTCCGCTGATCGCCGGAGCCGGGATCGCCGGTGTGGCGCTCGGCTTCGGAGCCCAGGCACTCGTCAAGGACTGCATCAGCGGGTTGTTCATGCTGTTGGAGGACCAGTACGGGATCGGTGACGTCGTCGACCTCGGCGAAGCGACCGGAACGGTCGAAGAGGTCGCACTCCGGACCACCGTGCTGCGCGGCATCGACGGCACCGTGTGGCACGTGCCGAACGGCGAGGTGCAACGCGTCGGGAACATGTCTCAGCACTGGTCGACGGCACTGATCGACATCGACGTGGCCTACGACGCCGACCTCGACGCCGTCAGCGACGTCATGCAGGCAACCGCCGACAAGGTCTGCGACCGTGACGGCATCAGCCAGTTTATCCTCGACGCGCCACAGGTGTTGGGCGTCGAGACACTCGGCGCCGACGGCATCACGCTGCGGATGACCGTCACGACCACGCCCGGGTCCCAATGGGCGGTCCAGCGGGAATTGCGCGCGGCGCTCAAGGTCGCGTTCGATGCCGAAGCGATCGAAATTCCCTTCCCCCAACGCACCTTGTGGCTGCGCAATCAGGATGCGTGATGCCATGATGTCCCCTGTGACACTCCCCCTGCGCGCCGCCGCATGACCGACTACCTCGCAGCAACCCCAGGCGGCGCCATGCTCGGCTTCGCCGTGTTCCTCGCAGTCGTGGGACACGTCGGCCTGTGGTGGGCCGAGCGGCACGCGACTCCGCGACGCATCGATGCCCATGAGGGGTCCGGTGAGTCGCGACCCGAGTCTCCCGCGGTCGTGAACATCCTGACGAACGATGCAACGCTGACCGCCGCCGGCCTCCGAGCAACCGTGGTCGACCTGGCGACGCGGGGCTGGATCAGGATCCTTCCTCCCACCACGGACGACGAGACGAGCCGTGTCCGCCCGTCATCGGAGACCTACGACGGTGATGCCCTGCTGCCGCACGAACGCCTGGTCCTGCAACACATCCTCGCCAGGTTCACGACCGATCGGGCGATTCCGGCACGTCACCTCGCGGTCGACATCCGCGGGGCCTGGTGGCGTCGGTTCCGCAACCTGGTCCACGCCGAGGCGAAGCGCAATGGTCTGGTCCGTCGCCGGTGGACGCCGCTCCTGCTCGGTGGACCCGCCATCGCGGCGTTCTTCGGCATCCTCGCATGGAACGCAGGGCGAGACGATGGGACGTCCGTCGCCGTGGTGGATTCGGTCGAACGGCGGATCATCGCCTTCGCGACCCTCGTCGCGCTGATCCTGCTCGTGGTGCGCATCGTGCGCCATGCGATCAGCAACGACGTCGCGTACACGACCGAGGGCATCGACGCCACCGGGCGATGGCTCGCCGTTCGGCAACGGCTCGTGTCCGCCGGATTCGCGCCGATGGCCCCGAGCTCGCTCGAGGTGGGCGATCGCCGCTTGGCGTACGCCACCGCGATGTGCCTGGCCGACGGTGCGCGCATCGAACTTCCGCTGGCTCGCGAGGACCACTTCCGGGCGTGGAGTTCGGTCGGCGGCACCGGCCGGCTGGTCCGGGTCCGCTACCCGTGGAGGCCGCTGTACGGCTTCAACCCGCTGTTCTCCTTGATCGGTGGTCTCATCGCCGCGTTCGTCGGGATCCGATTGCGCGGCTTCTTCTCCGACGTCGCCCGAGAGCAGGCGTGGGACTCGCTGTACGAACGCTTCGAGCAACAGGACTGGCTGATCAGCACGATCGCGACCGGACTCGTGTTCGTCATGTTCATCCCCATCCTGCTCGGTCTGTGGGCTGCGCTGGCCGGTGCGGCCGACATGTTCAACACCGTCGAGCGCACGGGCATCGTCATCCGAGCCCGTCGTCCCGCCGAGGTCAGTCCCCTTCCCCGCAGCCTCGTGAAACGCCTGGAGGGTGACCGCTACAGCCTCTTCGTCGCCGTCGACGACGGCACGTCCGACACCGTCACCGCCTGGCGCGCCACCGAGCGCACCGCCACTCCACAGGGTGTCGATGTCGTGGTGCGCGCGAGCCCGATTCTCGGCTACGTCCGCCGATCGTCCCCGATCGGCCACACGCTCTCCTGAGCGTGCAACGGCCGCCCAGCCGGGTGGCTGCGATCAGCCGTTCGCGAGTGTCGCTCGGTCGGCGTTGTCACGGATTTCCGCGGCGATCTCGGCGAACCGCGGTTCGGGGAGGTCGTGACCCATGTCGGGGAACATCAACAGCCGGGAACCCGGCACTGCCTTCGCCGTGGCGATGCCACCCGTCGGCTTGACCAGCTTGTCGACGAGCCCGTGGACGACGAGTGTGGGCGCCTCGACCTGCTGGAGCCCCGGCGTGCGGTCCGGACTGGCCATGATCGCCGTGGTCTGACGCTGCGTGCTGATCGGCCGGAAGCTGCGTTCGACGCTGCGTGTTGCGCGCGCCCGATGCTCGTCGGGATCGAAGTGCGGTCCGCTCCACAGCAGGAAGTTCTCGACCGAACGGTCCGCCGCGTTCTCCAACGTCGGTGCGGGCATCCGCGCCAGCTTCGCCATCACCTTGGTGGCGATGCGCCCCGACTTTCCATCACCCGGGTTCGACATGATCGAGGTGAGCGACCGCACCCGTGACGGGTGGTCGATCGTCAACTGCTGCGCGATCATTCCGCCCATCGACATCCCGACGACGTGCGCCGACTCGATGTCGAGAGTGTCCATCAGACCGGCGGCGTCTTCCGCCATGTCGGGAATCGTGTATCCCGCCTTCGGCGGTCGCCGCACGAGCGTCTTGGCGAGTGCCTTGACCGGGCTCGGAGGTTCCCAGTCGAACTCGGTGCTCAGCCCGATGTCCCGATTGTCGAACACGGTCACCTGGAAGCCGGCGTCCACGAGCGTGTCGATGAATCCTCGCGGCCAGTCGGTGAGCTGGCCGCCGAGGCCCATCACCAAGAGCAGCGGTTCGCCTTCGCCGTGCTGCTCGTACTCGATCGTGATGCCGTTCGAAGTTGCCTGCGCCATCCGGGCGAGGATATTCCGAAGCGACGAGAAGTCCGAGGGAACAGCCGCCACACTGTCGCTTCGGATGATCTCGTCGCCTGACGGATCAAGGAAGGAAACGTCATGTGCCGAGTGCTCGCCTACATCGGACCCGAACTCCCGATCGACAGCCTCCTGCTCGAGCCGGAGAACAGCCTGGTCAACCAAACCCTCGACCCGGAACTGCATCCGCTCCTCCAACTCGCGGGGTGGGGTTTCGCGTGCTGGAGCGATCACCTCCTGAAGCCGAATCAACCATTCCGCTACCGCCGACCGATGGCGGCGTTCTACGACGACAACGCCGAAGGAATCATTCCGAGCCTGCAGGCGAACACGCTGCTGGCTCACGTCCGAGCGGCCGCGTACAACGCAGCCACGGTGCTCGCCGACGAGAACTGCCACCCCTTCTCCTACACGAAGACGCCGTGGGTCATGGCCCAGAACGGTGCCCTGCCGAACTGGACGACGTTGCAACGGGAACTTCTCCCCCACTGCAAGGACGAGTACCTGCAGCAGATGCGGGGCACCACCGACACCGAGTTCCTCTACGTCCTGCTCCTCTCGCTGCTCGAGGGCGACAGCGACGACGACGTCCAGCACGGCTTCGAGGAACTGTTGAAGGTCATCCTCGAGGCAATGAAGGCGCTCGACCTCGTCGCGCTCACGAAGTTGAAGATGGTCTTGGTGTCCCCGAACCGGATCATCGGCGCCAACTACGGCGCCGGTCATCACGGTGAGGCCGACGTGCAAGGTGACTGGAAGGAGCTTCGCGAGTCGGATCCGGATTCGAACGACTACGCGCTGTCGATGCTCCTCGAGCCGATGTATGTGCTGACCGGACGCAACTTCCAGGACTACGAGAAGTCCTACGACATCGACGTGTGCCCCGTCGAGGAGGCGACCGCCGCCATCTTCGCCTCCGAGCCACTGACGGAGGAGACCGACGACTGGTTGCACCTCGAGTTCGGCGAGATGGTCGCGCTCGAGAACACCGGGTCGGGAATCACGAGGTCGGTGCGCCGCTTGAACGTCTGACGCGCGCTGAATTCGTCAGCCGTCGCGGCGACGGCGCGATCCGGTTTCGACGCGCCAGTACCCGGCCTTGAGATACTCACCTTCGTCGTAGGTGACCGGATGGTCGATGTCGTGCCCGGTGCGGCGGATCTCGGTGAACGTCGCCCCGTGTTCGAGGGCCGTTTCGGTGACGGTGTCGAAGAACTCGGTCGGGGTGACGCGGCTCGAGCACGACGCCTGGACGAGGATGCCACCGTCCTCGATCAGGCCGATCGCGAGTTTCGTGAGCTTCGAGTAGGCGGCCCGAGCGCGGCCCACGGTCGCGGCCTTCTGAGCGAACGACGGCGGGTCGACGATGACCAGATCGAACTTCCGACCCGACCGACCCAGCGCCCCCATCGCGTCGAACGCGTCGTCGACCTGCGTCGTCACCGTGCAGGCGGCGACCGCGGGAACATCGGCATTGTGGTCGAGGTTCCGCTGAGCGATCGCCAGCGTCGGCTCCGATGCGTCGACGGCGTGCACCGCCGTGGCGCCGCCGGCGGCAGCGTGGACGGTGAACCCGCCGGTCGACGCGAACACGTCGAGCACCCGCTTCCCGCCGGCCAGCTTGCCGACCGCGAGCCGGTTCAGACGTTGATCCAGGAAGTGTCCGGTCTTCTGTCCGCGTTGTACGTCGGCCTCGAACGTGAGATCCCCCTCGCTGAACAGCACCGGCCCGTCGGGCACCTCGCCGACGATCACGTCGCCGTCATCGAGCCCGTACGACTCGAGATCCTGGAGGTTGCGGGCGAGCCGCAGCACGACCGTGTCGGCACCGGTTGCTGCGACCACGCCGTCCACGACGGAGGGCAGATGCGGATACCAGATCTCGCTGTAGAGCTTGACGACCGCGACGTGGTCGTAGACGTCGACCACCAGAGCCGGCAGCCCGTCGTTCTCACCGTTGACTGCTCGATACGCGGGGCCGTGGACCGCTCGACCACTCCCCACGTGGCGGTCGAACAGCACCTGGCGGCGACCGACCGAATCGGCGATGCGCTGCGCGAACCACGCAGCGTCGATCGTGACCGGATCACCGACGTGGATCATCCGCAGCCGGATCGGTGAGTTCGGGTCCCACAGACCGATCGCCGCGAACTTGCGGTTGCGATCGAAGACGATGCCGAGGTCGCCGGGCGATCCGTCGTCGTGGTTCACCGACTCGACGGACCGGTCGTACACCCACGGGTGGCGGGACCGAATGCGACGCAGGGCGTCCGGGGTCACCCGGATCGCCAACCGACGGTCGGAGGGGGACGGGAGTTCCTCGAGGAGATCGGATGCGCTCATCGCGCACCGGCCACGGTGGCGACGAGTCCGACCGCGGGATCGACCTCACCGGCGTGGACGTCGAGCCACGCTTGCCGAGTCGCCCCTGCCCCCGTGCGATGTTCGACGTCCATCCACGCCCGGCTCCCGTCGACGAATTCGGAGAGAGCGTCGGCGCACCGTCGGCCGTACTCGGCGCGTCCCCACTCGTCGATGCGGCGGGTCACCTCGGTGGGAGCGAAGAACAGCTGGGGCTGCGGGCCCTCCATCGGCGCGTCGGAGGCAGCGGGGGCATCGTGATGGCTCCGGCCGACGGTCATCGAGTACGCCAGCCCGTCGCCGAAGCGAGCGTGGACCGCCGCGAGCGCCTGTGGGTTCCCCGCCATGTCGATCGACACGGCTCCTCCGTCGGTCGGGATCGTGTCGATCGCGTCATAGGTGACGACGGAGTCGTAGAAGCCCAGTTCCTCGACCATCTCGACGTTGCCGGTCGAGGTCACTCCCACCACATCGATGTCGGAACGCATCGCCGCGCGCTGGGCGAACCCGATCGCGGTCTTCGAGGACGCCGACAGCACGACCACGCGCGCTGTTCCGAAGTACGGCTCGCCCGCTCCCCCGCCGTCGGCGAAGAACTCCTCGGCCAGGAATCCGGTGATGAACAACCCCCTCAACAGAACGTGGCGGTCCTCTCCGTCGGTGCGCTGACCGTCGGTGTCGGCCGGCGGGTACATCGGGTCGGCGTCGGTTGCGACGTACGCCCGGTAGACCGGCGCGTGGCTCTGTCGGTGACTACCGTCGTCGCGGAACCCGTCGGCGGTGGCGGTCGGCACGAACCGCGCGTGCGACGCCATCGGGTACCAACCGTAGAAGCGACGTCCCAGCGCGATGTCCGGAGCACGCGACTCCACCACGGTTGCCCAGCCCATCGCCGGGACGCGACCGAACTCGGAGTCGGCGGTCGGGAAGAAGTCCCAATACCCGAGGGCGTCGCCGAACACGGCATAGGTGATGTTGTTCGCGGTGATCGCGAATCGATCGATGCGGAGGCGGATCTCTCCGAGCTCCAGATGCGTCGGGTCGTGTTCCTCGGTCACGAGCCGGGTTTCGCCCACCGCCGTGCGTCGAACCTCCAGCGTGGTCGTCTCGCGATCGTCGGCCGGGCCGGGATTCTGCATGGCACCAGCATGCCCGATCCTGATCGGATTTCGAGACAGCGGGCCCGAGCGGGTACACAGCACCACATGACCGCCGACGCAACATCGTCCACCTACCGTTCCACCGGGACCTCCGACCTCCACGTCGGATCCCTGTTCGGGCTCGAGGGCAAGGTTGCCGTCGTCACGGGTGGGTCACGCGGAATCGGCTTCATGATCGCGGCGGGGCTCGTGACCAACGGCGTCACGACGTTCATCACCGCCCGGAAGGCCGAGGCGTGCGACGCCGCGGCTGCGGAACTCGACGCGCTCTCCGACACGGCCTCGTGTGTGTCGATACCGGCGGACCTGTCGGATCCCGACGGTCTCGCCTCGTTCGTCTCGACGCTGCGCGAGCACACCGACACCGTCGACGTGCTCGTCAACAACGCGGGCGCAGCGTGGGGCGCACCGCTCGGCGAGTTTCCGGAGATCGGGTTCGACAAGGTGATGAACCTGAACGTCAAGGCACCCTTCATGCTCACTCAGGAACTGCTCCCCGAACTGGAGAACGGCGCGACCGCCGACGATCCGGCACGTGTCGTGATGATCGGGTCGATCGACGGCATTCGGGTCCCGGTGGGCGACAACTACAGCTACTCCGCCGCGAAGGCGGGCGTGCACATGCTCGCCCGGCATCTCGGGGCGCACGTCGTCGATCGACACATCACGGTCAACTCGATCGCTCCCGGCCCGTTCGAGTCGAAGATGATGGAGTACCGACTCGAGGACGACGACAGTCGAGCCGAGGTGATCGGACACGTCCCGCGCCGGCGGATCGGGAGCGCCGAGGACATCGCCGGAACCGTGATCTTCCTGGCCAGCCGCGCCGGAGCATTCACCACCGGCGCCACGATCCCGGTCGACGGCGGCATCTCCACGATCCGGATGGGCTGACCCGCCCGTCCGAACCATCGGGTGTCAGACACCCGATGGCAC
>NZ_BAOL01000057.1 GCF_000350145.1 Ilumatobacter nonamiensis YM16-303
AGACCAGCGAAGCCATGGAAGAAGCTGAGACCGAAACCAGCGAAGCCATGGAAGAGGAAGGCGCCGCAGAAGGCACCGGATCGACCGAGGGTCAGCTCGTGCTCGGCGGAATCCTGCCGGAGACCGGCAACCTCGCATTCCTCGGCCCGCCCGAGATCGCCGGCGTGAACCTCGCCGTCGAAGACGTCAACGCTGCCGGCGGTGTGCTCGGACAGGACGTCGTGTACCTGCCCGGCGACTCCGGCGACAACGGTGAAGTGGCCAACGCCACGGTCGACCGCCTCCTCGCCGAGGATGTCGACGGCTTCGTCGGAGCCGCGAGCTCCGGTGTGTCGCTGACCGTGATCGACAAGATCACCCAGGCCGGCAAGGTCCACTTCAGCCCGGCGAACACCTCCCCGACGTTCACCGACTACGACGACAGCGACCTGTACTTCCGTACGGCTCCGTCCGACGTCGTTCAGGGTGCGGCACTCGCCGACATCATGATCGCCGACGGCAACGCTTCGGCGACGTTCCTCGTGCTCAACGATGCCTACGGCACCGGCCTGCTCGAGTTCACCAAGGGCCCGTTCGAGGACCAGGGTGGCGTCGTCGACGCCGAGAACATCTACGACCCGAAGGCAGAGAACTTCGACGACGTCGTCGCCGTGGCTCAGGAGGCTGACTCCGACGCCATCGTGATCATCGGCTTCGACGAGACGTCGAAGATCCTGACCGGCCTCATCGAGGCAGGAATCGGACCGGACGCCAAGAGCATCTACGGCACCGACGGCAACATGGGCAACGCCCTCGCCGAGGCCTTCGATGATCCGACCGTCCTCGCCGGCATGCGCGGCACCCTCCCGGGTGTCGACGTCGAAGGCGAGCTCGCCGACTTCCGTGACGGCCTCCTCGAGGTCGATCCCAGCCTCGTCGACTACTCGTACTCCGCAGAGTCCTACGACACCGTCGTCATCATGGCGCTCGCCGCAACCGTGGCCGGCTCCGACGACGGCGTTGCGCTCGCTGCAGAGATCAACGACGTGACCCGTGGTGGCGAGAAGTGCACCAGCTTCGAAGAGTGCCTGCCGCTCGCCGAAGCCGGCGAAGACTTCGACTACGACGGCGTTTCCGGTCCGCTCGAGTTCCGTGACGAAGGTGAGCCCACGCAGGCTTCCATCCTCATCCTGGAATTCGACGAGAACGGTGAGATCGTCGTGGACGGTTCGGTCCAGGGTTCGGTGGACGTCTGATCCTCGGATCAGTCGACATCAACGAAACTCGCTGAACAACTGAATACTGTCGGAACGGCCCGGGGCTTCGGCTCCGGGCCGTTCCGCGTCCCGGCCGCGACACCGACTGGAGTCCGAGATGACCACCGATTCCGAGCTGACGATCGATGCGATCGAGGATGCCGCGCAGCGCATCCAACCCGACGTGCACCGCACCGGGGTGCTGCACAGTGCGGCGATCGACGCGCTCGCCGGCCGACGGGTGCACCTCAAGGCCGAGCACCTGCAGCGCTCAGGGTCCTTCAAGGCCCGCGGTGCGCACAACAAGTTGCGGTTGATCCTCGACGCTGCCCGCCGGCACGGCGTCGTCGCCGTCAGTTCGGGGAATCACGCGACGGCGGTCGCATGCGCGGGCCAGCGACTCGGGATTCCCGTCGACGTGTACATGCCACGCGACGCCCCCGCTCTCAAACAGCGCGCCACCCGCGGATACGGCGCTCGCATCCACTTCTTCGACCGCCTCCTCGACGACCGTGCGCAGTTGATCGACGCTCACGTCGAAGCGCACGGTTCCATCGCGGTCGAACCGTTCGACGACGTGGACATCATGGCCGGGCAGGGCACCGTGGCGTACGAACTGCTCACCCAGTCCCGCGTGGACACCCTCGTGGTTCCCATGAGTGGCGGCGGCCTGATGGCAGGGTGCGCGGTTGCCGCTTGCGCAGCACAGTCCGACATCACGATCATCGGCGTGGAGCCGGCCGTGGCCGACGACACCGCACGATCGTTCGCGAAGGGTGATCGGGTCGAGATCCCGCAGCCCATCACGGTCGCCGACGGACTCGCGGTGACCGCTCCTGGACGCTTGACCTTCCCGATCAACCAGCGGCTCGTCGACCGGGTCGTCACCGTCAGCGATCAACAGATCATCGACACCTGTGTGCTCCTGTTCGAGCGTTGCAAGCAGGTCGTCGAACCCAGTGGGGCCACCGCGCTCGCTGCGGTCCTCGCCGGGCTCACCGGCGACGCCGACGATGTCGGCGTCGTGATGTCGGGTGGCAACATCGACGTGACGGAACTCGCGGCGCTCGTCGCCGCGCATCCGCCACCGAGCGACCGTCGCTGATCTCCGCCGTGGCGTCTACTCCTGGTGATCCTTGACCAGCGTGCCGAGGTACAGCTCGATCACCTTCGGATCCTTGAGCAACTCGGCTCCGGTCCCGGTGTACGCGTTCGCGCCCTGATCGAGGACGTACCCACGATCGCAGATCTGCAGACAACGGCTGGCGTTCTGCTCGACCATCACGATCGACACCCCCGCCTTGTTGATCCGGTGGCAACGGACGAACACCTCGTCCTGCAACGCCGGTGACAACCCGGCAGAGGGCTCGTCGAGCAGCAGAACCGACGGGTCCATCATCAGGGCACGCCCCATGGCGAGCATCTGGCGCTCACCGCCCGACAGCGAACCGGCACGCTGGTCGGCGCGCTCGATCAAGCGGGGGAACATGTCACCCACGACGCCGTACCGCTCCTTGAACGTCTTCGGCTTGAGGTACACGCCCATCTCGAGGTTCTCGCGCACGGTCAGCGCCGGGAACACGTTGTTGTTCTGCGGGACGTAGCCGATTCCGCGGCTGACGAGCGAGTGCGCCTTCAGGTCGGTGATGTTCTCACCTCGGAGGCGTACCTCTCCGTCGTTGATGGTGACGAGGCCGAACATCGCCTTCACCAGCGTCGACTTCCCGGCGCCGTTCGGCCCGATGATCCCGACGAGCTCGCCCTCGGCGAGCGTGAGGCTGCATTCGTTCAGAATGTTGACCCCGGGGATGTACCCCGCGGTGAGCGCGTCAGCGACGAGCAGCGGTTCGGTCGACGACTCGTCGACGGACGGATCGGACGTCGTGGTGTCGGACATCAGAGCTCCTGGTCCAGGTCGAGTGCGGAGTCGTGGTGCGAACCCAGATAGGCATCGACCACGGCCGTGTTCTCACCGATCGACGCCGGCGGTCCCTCGGCGATGATCTGGCCCTCGGCCATCACGATCACCCAGTCGCTGATCTCCTGCACCATGTCCATGTCGTGTTCGACGAACAGCACGGTCATCCCCTGATCGCGCAGGCCGGTGACGTGTCCGAGTAACGACTGCGTGAGCGCCGGGTTGACGCCCGCCATCGGCTCATCGAGCATCACCATCTCGGGCTCGACCATGAGCGCTCGTGCCATCTCGAGCAGCTTGCGCTGCCCGCCCGACAGGGTGCCGGCGAACTGATCGCGCATGTGGTCCATCTTGAAGTGGATCAACAGGTCGTCGGCGCGCTCTTCGATCTCCTTCTCCTGCTTGCGCCACATGAACGGGAAGATCGACCGGAACAGCGACTCCCCCTTCTGCCCGGTGGCTCCCAGCTTCATGTTCTCGATCACCGTCATCTTGGACAGCGCCTTGGTCAGCTGGAACGTACGCACCATGCCGTGTCCGGCGATGTTGTGCGCAGCGACGTTGTCGATGTTCTTGTCGTTGAAGACTCGAGTTCCCGCGTCGGGTGTGTCGAAGTTGGTGAGCAGATTGAACAGCGTCGTCTTCCCCGCACCGTTGGGGCCGATCAGCGCGGTGATCACACCGCGCTGGATCTCGACGTGGTCCACATCGACAGCCGTCAGACCACCGAATCGACGAACGACGCCGTCGGCCACCAGGATCGGGTCGGGCTTCGGCGCACCCGGCTCCCACGGCACGTCGGCGAGAGCAGCACGGGCCGCCACGGGGTCGACCCCGTCGACCGTCACCACTTCCGCGAACGCCGCGTCGGCTTCCTCGTCGGAGATGTCGGGGCGAGGACCGGCCTTCACGCCGGCGTCGTCAGCGAACGGCGAGGCGCGATCGAACGTCTCGTTCATCGCCGGGTAGTCGTCCTCCCGGGGAGAGTTATCGGTCATCGAGAGCCATCTCTTCCTTGTTGCCGAAGATCCCTTGCGGCCGGAATGCGGCCAGGAGGATCAGTCCGAGCCCCACGAGCATGAAGCGCACCTGGCCGACCTGGGTACCGCTCATGATCGATTCCGGGATGTAGTCGTTCGCAACCAACTGTCGCAGAATCGTGTCCGAGGAGTCCAGCACGGCGTACAGCAGTGCCGCACCGACCAGCGGTCCGAAGACCTTGCCGGCTCCACCGAGGATCAGGGCGACGTAGACGAAGAACGTCACGTCGGTGATGAAGTTGTCCGGCTGCGCCACGGAGAATCCGACCGCACGCACCATGCCGCCGACGGCACCGAACATGCCACCGAGGATCAGCGCCTGCATCTTGTACGAGTAGGCGTTCTTGCCGAGGCTGCGGGCGGCGTCCTCGTCCTCTCGGATCGCCTTCAGGACACGACCCCACGGGCTCTTGATCATCAGCCAGCACAGCAGCGTTCCCAGTGCCAGGATCGACCAGCCGACGAGGACGAGGAAGAACTGGTTCCCGGTGAACAGGTTGAAGAAGTAGCGGTCGGTCGTGGTGAACGGACTGAGGTCGTAGAACGTGCTCGTGAACCCGGTGAGTCCGTCCGACGAGCCCGTCCACTTGTCGAGCGAGGGCGACCGCGCGATGAGACGGAAGATCTCGGCGACCGCGATCGTGACGATCGCCAGGTAGTCCGCACGTAGTCGCAACGTCGGGATACCCATCAGGAGCGCGAGCACGAGGGGGAACACGACCACCGCCATGAAGATGCCGACCCAGAAGAGGGTCGACTCCGACATGTTCAGGCCGGTGTTGCGGTTGACGGCCGGTCCGATCGTCACGACGGTCATCGCGAGCCCGTAGGCGCCGGCGGCCATGAAGACCGCCTGACCGAAGTTCAGCAGGCCGGTGTAGCCGAAGTGCAGGTTGAGTCCGATGGCGGCGAGAGCGAACACGATGAAGCGTTCGCCGATCAGTCCACGGAAGAGACTTTCGATGATGGCTTGATAGTCCATGACGCCCCCTTATCCGATCCGTTCCGCTCGTCCGAGCAGACCCTGTGGTCTGACGAGGAGAATCAAGATCAAGACGACCAGAGCACCCACGTTCTTCACGTCACCCGGAAGGATGAGTGTCGACAGCTGGATGAACAGGCCGGCGATGATGCTGCCGAGCAGGGCGCCGTAGGCCGTTCCGAGACCACCGAGCGTGACGCCGGCGAACATGAGGAGCAGCAAGCGGAAGCCCATTTCCCAGTTGATGTTTTCTGTGAGGCCGAACATGACACCACCGAGCCCGGCGAGGGCGGACCCGACGATCCAGACGAGTCGGATCACCTTCTCGACGTCGATGCCCGACGACTCCGCCAGATCGCGGTTGTCGGCCACGGCGCGCATGGCCTTGCCGGCGCGTGTCTTCTGCAGCGCGAGCCCGACCGCGACCAGGACCAGCGCGGAGAAGACGATGATGAACAGGTCCTTGCGGAGGATGGAGAAGATCCCGAAGTCGATCGGTTCCCCGATGCGGAAGTCACGGTAGAAACCGGCGCGACCGCCGAACTGGTACAGCAGGACGTAGCGGACGAGGATCGAGAAGCCGATCGACACGACGAGCGCTGCGATGAGGCTCGCTCCCTTGTTGCGCAGCGGCTTCCAGACGAACTCGTTGTAGATGTAGCCCAGGAAGCCCGTGAACGCGATCGCGACCATCGCTCCGAACACGAGCGAACTCATCCAGCTCCCGAACCACGAGAGCTCCCACGTGACGTTGATGACGTAGGCGGTCATCGCGCCGATCGTGACCATCTCGCCGTGGGAGAAGTTGACGAGGCCGGTGGTTCCGTAGATCAAGGACAAGCCGATCGCACAGATCGCGATGATCAGGCCGAGCTTGAGGCCGTCGACCGTCAACTGCGCGACGCGGTTGGTGTTGTCGCCGCTCGACGTGCGTTCCCCGAGCGGGAACAGCGTGTTCTTGTTCGTGTTCGGCTGAACACTGATCTCGGTCAGCGGGTTGTTGTCGGGGTTCCGGAGTGAGTTCCCCTCCGGCAGCGACTCCTCGACGAGGAGCACGGAGTAGACGCCGGGTCCGGGGAGATCGACTCTCCACACGCCCTCGGCGTCGGAGTCCGCGCTTCCGACCTCGTTGTCGTCGGCGTCGGTCACGATGAAGGTGACACCTTCGAGCAAGACCTGCTCGCCCTCTTCGTCACGAGCCTGGATGACTCCACCGATCGACTCCGAGGCCCCCTCGTCGGGCGCGACCTCCTCGGTTCCTTCGCCTCCCGAGTCGTCCTCCTGGGCCAGTGCCGGCCCGCCGATCGCGGTCAGACCCAACAGTGCCACGATGGCCCCGAGCAGGATCCTGAGCCAGCGCGGTTGCGCAGTTGGTGTCAGCTTCGTGTGCGGCATTGGGCGGATACCCTAGACCCTTGTCACACCCGATCGGTTAATGCCCTGTGAACGGACCCTGTCCGCCGAGTACTCTGCCGCACCGGGCGCGCAGTCGAGCGCGGAGAGCGCCAATCTGACCGTCGCGACCCAGAGCGCCGTCGCTCCGGCCAGGTGCACGCCCACGAGCAGTTCGGGGACACCCGTGAGGTACTGCGCGTAGCCGACCCCTCCCTGCACGATGGCCACGAACAGCCAGGTGGACAGCGCCGGCCGGAGAGTCGGCGCCTTGGACACGCAGACCCACGCCAGCGCGATCGCGCAGGCGATCGTGACCAGCACGGTCACGCTGTGAACCCGCGCGACGGTGCCGATGTCGAAGCCGTATCGGCGAACGTCCTCCTCGCCGGCATGTGGTCCGGCGCCGGTGACGATCGTGCCGGTCACCAACGCCGCGCCGGTCAGTGCCGCGAGGGCGAGCGACAACCGTTGCACCACCCCCGCCTCGCCGACGCTGCGCCAGACGATCGGCCGTTCGGAACCTGCCCGCACGGCGATCAGGCCGAAGGCGATCGACACCATCGCGAGCAGGAAATGGGACTGCACGAGTGCCGGATGCAGGTCGCCGCGCACGGCGAGACCACCCACGACTCCGTTCGCCAGCACCGAGACGAGCACGCCGACCGCCGGCCACCGGAGTCCCGCGCCGCGAGGAGCCGCACGAAAGCCGCACACCACCAGGAGCACCGTCGGCACGCCGATCAATCCGCTCAGCAACCGGTTCAGTTGCTCGATCGCCGTGTGGCCCGATGACACGTCGATGAAGCGCTCGTCGTTGCAGTTCGGCCAGTCGTCGCAGCCCAAGCCACTGCCGGTGAGGCGCACCACTCCTCCGGCCACGACGAGCACGCAGATCCCCACGGTCGTGACGATGGCCAGCTGCCGGTAGCGCGATCGCGTCATCACCCGAGAGCGTACGGCTACGGTCGGTGGGGTGCTGAGTTCGTTCGACGACTTTCCGATCCATCAGACGTCACAGCCGGTCGCGCGCACCGGTTCGAGCGATCTGAATCACTACGACCGCTACTTCTTCAGCGGATACACACGTGACACGCGGCTGTACTTTGCTTCGGCGATGGGGCTGTATCCGAACCGCCACATCGCCGACGCGTCGTTCAGCGTCGTCGTCGACGGTGGGACCGCCGATGCCCGCCAGGTCAACGTGCATGCGTCGCGTCGCGCGCCCACCGATCGCGGGGAGGCGAACCAGGTCGGCCCGATCGAGGTCCAGGTCGTCGAGCCGCTCCGGGTCCTGCGTGTCACGGTCGAGTCACCCGAACACGGAATTCGCTGCGATCTCACCTTCACTCGTCGCACCGCCGCAATCGAGGAGCCGCACTTCTTCCATCAGGTCGGCCAGCGAGTCGTGATGGACTCCACCCGCATGACCCAGTTCGGGAACTGGGAGGGGTGGATCGAGATCGACGGCGAACTGCACGAACTCGGGCCCGCCGAGACGTTCGGATGCCGGGACCGATCGTGGGGCATCCGCACCGTCGGCGAACGCGTTCCCACCGGTGCACCGGTGGCCGACCCCCAGTTCTTCTGGCTCTGGGCGCCGATCAACTTCGAGACGTTCGCCACGCACTTCGACGTCAACGAGCACTTCGACGGGAGACGATGGCACGAGGCGGCCTTCGTCGCGATGGCGTCATCCGAGACGGGAGCCCCGGAACCGGCGAGCGCGATGCGTACGGCTGACTACCGCATCTCGTGGCGACCCGGTACGCGGGCGGCCGCGAGCTTCGAACTGGACCTCGTTCCGTGGGATGGCGAAGCGTCCACGGTGATGTTCGAGCCGTTGTTCGACTTCCAGATGATGGGTCTCGGGTACACCCATCCGGAGTGGAGCCACGGCGTGTGGAAAGGCGAGCTGCAGGTCGATGGCGATCGGTGGGATCTTCCGGTCGACGATCTCGCGGCGCCACAGCACGTCCACATCCAGACCGTGGTCAAGGCGCGCACCTCGGGGGCACTCGGCGTCCACGAAGGTCTCGGTGTGCTGGAGCAACTCGTCGTCGGCCGTCACGACCCCTCGGGACTGACCGGCCTGTTCGACGGCGCCTAGCGGGACGTTCCGGGTCTGACCCGACACGTCGCGCTCGTCGTGCGTGTCAGGTGTGGCGGATCGACATTCCGCCGTCGACGGGGATGTGGACGCCGTTGACGAAGCTCGAAGCCGGCAGACACAGGTTCAGCGTCATCTGCGCGACTTCCTCGGGCTGCCCGTAGCGGCGCAGCGGCACACGGCGGCGCGCGTAGGTCGCCTTCGATTCGTCGTCGATCGCGGCGGTCATCGCCGTGTCGATCGGCCCGGGACAGATGGCGTTGACCGTCACGCCGTGCCGACCGAGTTCGACGGCCAGCGACTGCGTCAGCCCGATCACGCCTGCCTTCGTGGCGGCGTACGCCGTGAGCCCGGCGGTGCTGACCAGGGCCTCGGTCGATGCGATGTTGACGATGCGACCTTCCCCCGACTCGATGAGATGCGGCAGCGCGAGACGGACGAGACGGGCGTGCGCCGTGAGATTCACCTCGACGGTCTGCGCCCAACTGGACTCGAAGTCGTCGGCATCCTGGAACGGCGAGTTGATCGTCGAGACGCCGGCGTTGTTCACCACGATGTCGAGCCGTCCCGCCCACTCGAGAGTCGACGCGACGAGCCGCTCCAGCTGCCCGGGGTCCGACACGTCGGTCACCACGCCGAGTGCTGCCGTCGAGCCGTACGTCGTGCGAATCTCCTCGACGACGGCATCGACACGTTCCGCGCCCAGGTCGGCGACGACGACGCGGGCTCCTTCGTCGGCGAAGAGGCAGGCGGTCGCCCGCCCCATTCCACTCGCGGCACCGGTGACGATCGCGACTCGGCCGGCGATCGACCGTGACAGTTCGGTCAGGCGCTCCAACGCTGCAACCCGCCCATGCCGTACTGCTTCAGGATCAAGGCCCGCGACGGGGTGATCGCGAGGAACGCCGTGTCCGGGGAGCTGTCCGGGCCACCCGGAGCGAACGCGTTCAGGTCGTAGTCGAACACGCCGTCCCACAGCCGCCGTTTGGTCTCGAGGTCGGTGAACACCTCACCGGTCCCCCAGACCTCGACGCCGTCGCCGTTCTCGGTCACCTGCCAGTGCAGCGCCAGCTTCGGGTTGTCGGCCACGTTCTTCGCCTTGACCGACGTGGTGCCCAGCATCGTCCACAGCGTGTCGCCCTCCCAGCAGGGGTGAACGGGGACCACATCGGGCTCTCCGTCGGAGCCCACGGTCGCGATGTGCGCCCACGGACTCAGTTGGGTGGCGAACGCCTTGACGTCCTCGAGTGTGCAGTCGTCGCTCATGGGCCGAAGGTATCAACTGGGGTCGGACCCCCGTTGAGACGGAGCGTCAGACGCTGATCTCGTAGAAGCTGTTCACGCTGTGGTCGACGTCGAGCTTGCGGAACTGTCCGAAGCCCGCGGCCTCCGCCATCTCCTGCGCCTTCGACGCCGGCAGTCCCAGCGTGCCGAGACCGGCACCATCGGGCTCGGACAGCGCGGAGCTCATGCACGAGAGGACGCTGATGCCGTACATCAGCGGAGCCATCGGATTCTTCTCGACGTTCTCGGCGAACGAGTCGCGGCCCTTGATGTCGACGAGCAACCACGTCCCGTCGTCGCTGATCGCCGCCCGGATCGCGTCCATCATCTCCTGGGGCCGGGTCATGTCGTGGATGCAGTCGAAGGTGGTCACGAGGTCGCACGAGTGGTCGGCAGGCATCGGTGCGAGTCGCGGGTCGGCGAATCGTGCGTTCGTCACGCCCGACTCGGCGAGTCGCTCGGCCGCGCGACGGAGCGCATGGTCGGAGATGTCGTAACCGACGAACGTCGACTTCGGGAACCGCTCGGCCATCATCAGCACCGCGCCACCTGCACCACAGCCGATGTCGATCACGTGCGCGCCCTCCTCCAGCCGCTCGACCACGCCGTCGAGGGCCGGCAACACGGTGTCGAGCAGGTGATGTCGCATCCACGGTTCGAAACTCTTCTCGATCCCGATCGCTCCTTCGCAGCCGTGGCTGTCGTAGTCGTGGCCCAGCCCACTGCGGAAGCTCTCGGGCATGTGTTCCAATGCGGCCATCGTCTGCGGGAACCGGTGGAACATCCCCATCCCGTAGGCGACGTGGTCGGGATCGGCGAGCACGGCGACGGCTTCGGGCGACATCGTGAACAGCTCGGGCGAGACCGAGGTGTCGACGTCGAGAATCCTGGCGGCGGCTTGATTGTGCGCCCATTCACGCACCCAACGTTCGTCGAGTTCAGCGGCGTCGGCCAGTTCGGCGGTCGTCGCCGGTCGGCCGATGGCGGCGAGCGCGGTGAACAGGCCGAGCTTGTCGCCGAGATGGATCATGCCCGCCGTGACCGCGCCGCTCAACTGCGTGAACACGCCGAAGGAGAACATCTTCAGCTTGTCGGGGTCGATCTCTCGGCTGGTGTCGGTGTCGGTCATGGACGTCACCGTAGAGAAATGTTCGTCGGTGACCGTCACCAACGAACCTTTTCAGCGGGTGCGATCGGCGGTGGGGAGATGCTCGAGATCGCTGAGCTTGGTCAGGCTGAACGTGAAGCCGTCGTGGACCTCGAGTGCCTCCAACCGGCTGACGGAGGTGTGGCCGATCACGAACCGGTCCCATTCCCACGGTGTCGGTGGGAGGCCGAGGAGATGGGCGATCGTGACCGAATTCGTTCCGGCGTGCGCCACGAGCACGATCTTGCGGCCGGGCTCCTCGATGTGCCAGATCGGAAGATCGTGCTCCGACCGCACCATCCCGCGAGCGCCGAAGAAGTCGTCAGCGCCCTCCCGTACTCGCGACGTGAACTCCCGAATCGACTCGCCGCCGTCCAGACCGTCCCACCGGTCGTTCACGGGACGGCCCCGAAGCTCCGCGTACGCCGCTTCGGCCTTCTCCTGCGGCGTTCCGTGCCAGGACGGATCGCGAATCTCCTCGAGCCATGGAGCGATCTGCTCGTCCCGGTTCAGGACCTCGAACAAGGGCGCTGCTGTCTGACGCGCCCGGGTCAGCGGTGACGCGAACACCTGATCGAAGTGCTCGTCGCCGAGCGCCGCAGCCAACGCCCACGCCTGGCGGTGGCCGAGGTCGGTGAGCGGCGGATTGGTGACGTTCAGGCCATCCCGGATCCACTCGGGCTGGCCATGACGAATGAACACGATTTCCACGGACTCACACTAGGTTGACGCCGTGCAGGACGGCCCGGTCGGTTCATCCCCGGGCTGGTATCCCGACCCGAGCGGACAGTACGACCTGCGGTACCACAACGGGCGCACCTGGACCGGCGACGTCTCGACGGACGGCCAACGCCATGTCGCTCCGCTCCCGACCGGGGACGGCCACACGACCGGCGACGGTTGCGGCGCGAAAGCGGGCAAGGCCCCGCTCGTGCTCGGCATCATCGCGATGTGCATCGCGTGGATTCCGTTCGTCAGCGTCGTCGGCGGTGGGCTGGCGATCGCAGCGATCGTGCTCGGGTTCCGGCGACGACGGACTCCGAGCGCCCACGACGCGGCGATTGTCGGAATCATCACCGGCGCCGTCGCACTCATCCTCGCCCTCGTCGGAACGTGGATCGGCGTGATCGTCGCCGCAGAGGTCCAGCAGTTCAGTGAGCCCGGCCCCTACACGGTCAGCGAGCTGCACTGTGAGGAGATCGACGGTGTCACCCGGGCGTCGGGGAGCATCGAGAATCGCTCCGACTCGACACGGAGTTACACGATCGAGGTGACGTTCGCCGGCGAGCACACCGAGTCCGCCGATGTGGACGACGTCGAGGCAGGTTCAACCGCGCGCTTCGTCGTCGAGGAAGATCTCCGCTTCGACGACCTGACCTGTGAGGTCTCCGCGGTCAACGGGCCGCTCCCCTTCGGGCTCGACGTCGGGTTGTAGCGACGCGGGACGGCTCGATCCGGCCGAGCCGGCGACGGTGGTCGCCGAGATCCACGCGTCGTGGAGGCGGCGGTACGTGCCTCCCAGCGTGAGCAACTCCGCGTGATGTCCGTCCTCGACGACGCGACCGTCCTCCAGCACCAGGACGCGGTCGGCCCGTGCGGCCGTCGACAACCGGTGGGCGATCGCGATCGTGGTGCGTCCGGCGGCGAGTCGATCGAGCGCGCGGGCGACGCGGACCTCGGTGAGGGCATCGACCGACGACGTCGCCTCGTCGAGGATCAACACGTCGGGGTCGGCCAGACCGGCCCGAATCAGCGCGATCAGCTGTCGCTCCCCTGCCGACAACGTCTCGCCGCGTTCTCCCACACGGGTGGCGAGGCCATGGTCGAGCGCGTCGATCCAATCGGTTGCCGCCAGGTCGGCGATCACCCGCTCGATGTCCGCCTGCGTACTGCCCGGCCGGGAGAAGGCGATGTTCGCGAGCACCGTGTCGTCGAACAGGAATGGTTCCTGTGACACGACGACGAGTCGCCGACGGAGCACCGCCGGATCGATCTCGCTCACGTCGACCCCGCCGATCGAGATCGATCCGGACGACGGATCGGCGAATCGAGCGATCAGCCGGCCGAGCGTGGTCTTGCCCGAGCCGGTCGCTCCGACCATCGCGACCTGCTGGCCGGCCGGAATGTCCAGGTCGATGTCGCGCAACACGTCGACATCGGTGTTCGGATACCGGAACCTCACGTCGTGGACGCCGATTCCGAGTGAACCTGCCGGAGGATCGACCGGTTGCTCGGGCGCCGGAGGTCCGACCGGCATGTCGAGCACGGTGAGCACGCGACGCAAGCCCGCCACCGCGGTCTGGGTCTGGTCGATGATCTCGGTGAACTCGGCGATCGGTTCGAGGAACCGGTACGTCAGGAAGACGAAGCCGACCAGTGCACCCGCGGTCAGACCATTCGCCGGTCCCTGCCACACGCCGACGCCGATCACCGCCGACACGGTGAACACCGAGAACACCTCACCGGACGGGAACAGGAAGGCCCCGATCCATGCTGCGCGGATCTGCTGACGCGCCTTGCGTGCGGTGGCCGTGCGCACGACGCCGCCCAGGTGGTCTCCGGCCTCGTAGGCCCGGATCGTGGTGGCTCCCGACACCACCTCGGCGAGCGCACCCAGCATCTCGCCATTGCGTTCGCGGGCACTGCTGTGCGCACGAACCAGCCGCTTCTGGACCGCCCGCAGCACGACGGCGAGCGGGAACGCAACGACGAACGCGACGAGCGCGAGCAGTGGGTCGTACGCGACCATCACGATCGACACGATCAGCATCAGCGCCGAATTGCGCATCCACGACATGCCGCCCCACTGGAAGAACTGGGCAAGCGTCTCGATGTCGCTGGTGACGCGGGCGACGAGGCCTCCTCGACGCTCGTCGCCGTGGTCGGCCAGGCTGAGCGCGAGGATGTGCCCGATCAGCCGCTCACGCAGGTCGTACAGCGCCTGCTCGCTGCGCACGCCGAGCCGCACCGCCGCCTGTCGGAAGGCAACGCCCGCGACCAGGACCGCGACCAGGCCGATCAGCGACAGCCGGGCCACCAGGGCCACGTCGACGGAGTCGCTGCCATCGACGTCGATCCCCTTGTCGATCGCCTGTTGGATCAGGATCGGAACGACGACGCGTCCACCCGAACCGATCGCGGCGAGCGCGAACGTCCACCACAGCCCGTTGCGCAGGACCGGGACCTCGCGCAGTCCTCGACGGATCGTCGTGAGTGCGGTCTCGTCGGACTCGAGACTGGAGGTGAAGCCCGCCGTCACGTCGCACCCGCCCGGTCCGCCTCGAACGCTTCGACGATCTCGCGGTAGCCCGACTCGCTCGCGAGCAGAGCATCGTGTGTGCCGTGGCCGGCGACCCGTCCGGCCTGCATGTAGACCACGTCATCGGCGAGCGCGATCGTCGACGGTCGCGACGCGATCATCAGCACGGTCGCCTCGAGCGACTCGCGCAGGCGATCGAGGATCTCCGCTTCGGTGGCCGGGTCGAGTGCCGACGTGGTGTCGTCCAGTACGAGGATCGACGGGTTGCGCACGAGCGCCCGTGCGAGAGCAACGCGCTGTCGCTGTCCGCCGCTGAGACTGACCCCGCGCTCGCCGACCACCGTGTCGAGTCCGCCCGGCAGCGCGCGTACGAAGTCGTCGGCCGATGCGATGTGCAACGCCCGCCAGACCGCCTCGTCGGACGCGTGACTGCCGAACACGACGTTGTCGCGCACCGTGCCCGCCATCAGGAAGGCCTCCTGGAAGACGATCGAACGCGGTCCCGGCGCGAGCGCCACCGACCCGGACGTCGCTGGGACGAGGCCGACCACCACGTCGGCGAGCGTCGACTTCCCGCAGCCGGTGGGTCCGACGAGCGCGGTGATCGACCCGGCCGGCAGTTCGAGATCGACATCGTGGAGCGACGCGAGGTCGGAGTCCTCGTGGGCGAACCCGACCCCGTCGATGCGAATCCCGACGCCGTCGCGGGCTTCTCCGATCGACATCGCCGGATCGTCGAGCACCACCTCGGACACGACCGCCTGGATCCTGATCCACGCGGCCATCGACCGTGGCAGTTCCGAGAGTGCGTACCCGATCAGCCGCAACGGCAGCACGAGCAGCGTGAACAGGAAGATCACGCTCGTGAACTCACCGACGGTGACCGCTCCCGCGTCGACCCGGATCGCACCGAGCAGGACGAGGCCGATGTTCGCGATCGCCGGGATCATGTCGGTCAACGCGTCGAACCAACTCCTCCGCTCGATCGCCTGCACACGCGACGCTCGGACACGATCGCCGAGGACGGCCAGACGCTCCGTCTCGCGACCCTCGGCGCCGTACGCCTTGACCAGCTGCACACCTTCGAAGCTCTCGTGCACCGCCGCCGAGAAGTCGCCCAGTTGTTCCTGCGCTTGCGTGTAGTGCTCCGAGACCGATCGTTCGTAGACCACGTTCGTGGCGATCACGAGCGGGAACACGATCACCGCCACGATTCCCAGCGGAACGTCGGTGATGAACAACCAGATCGTGGAGATCACGATCATCAGCAGCGTGCTCGTCGCGAACGGGATCGGCGCGATCACGCTCACCGTGGTTTCGGTGTCGACACCCGCCCGCGCGACCAGATCACCATCGGGGTGACGGCGGTGCCAGCTCACCGGCTGCCGGACGAGACGGTCGAGCACCTGATTCGTGTAGCTCTCCGCGACCTGCCACATCCCGGTCGACGCGTACGCCCGCCG
>NZ_BAOL01000056.1 GCF_000350145.1 Ilumatobacter nonamiensis YM16-303
AATTTCGTGGGATCGGGACCGTGGGCGTCCGGATCCCTCGAAATTTGCTCAGCGGCGGGGGTGTGAAGGGCGGCCTGAACGGCTCGGGAAGCGGAAATGGGGGTGGCGGTAGGATCGGGGGATGCTGAGGTATCTGACGGCCGGTGAGTCGCACGGACAGGGACTCGTCGTGATCGTCGAGGGGCTTCCGGCCGGTCTGGGGATCACGGTCGAGCAGATTCAGGCCGAGATGGGGCGCCGTCGCCTCGGGTTCGGGCGCGGTCCGCGGCAGCGGTTCGAGGCCGACGAACTCACGCTGATCGGCGGTGTCCGCCACGGTCGCACGCTCGGCTCCCCGCTCGCGATCGAGATCAAGAACAGCGAGTGGTTCCGCAGCGACAAGTGGCACGACGAGATGGACCCCGCGCCCGGGGAGACCCAGTCTCCGCTCACCCAGGTCCGTCCTGGCCATGCCGACTTGGCCGGGATGCAGAAGTACGGGTTCACCGACGCCCGCGACGTGCTCGAACGAGCGAGCGCCCGCGAGACCGCTGCCCGCGTCGCGGCTGGCGCGGTCGCGAAGGAGTTGCTGCGCACGCTCGAGGTCGAGGTTCTGTCGCACGTGATTCAGATGGGTTCGGTCCGCGTCCCGGACGGGGCCGATCGACCATCGCCCGACGAACTCGATCGTGTGGACGAGAACCAGGTTCGCTGCTTCGACCTGGCGACGAGCGATGACATGATCGCCGAGATCAAGGCCTGCGCGAAGGACGGCGATTCCCTCGGCGGCGTCGTGGAGGTGCTCGGATTCAACGTGCCGGTCGGCCTGGGATCGCATGTCCACTGGGACCGGAAGATCGACGCGATGCTCGCTCAGTCCGTCATGAGCATTCAGGCGGTCAAGGGTGTCGAGATCGGTGACGGTTTCGACGTGGCAGGACGCCGCGGGAGCAACGCTCACGATCCGATCTCGTGGGATTCCGAGAACTCCACCTACCGGCGTGGGAGCACGCTCGCCGGAGGAACCGAGGGCGGGATGACGACGGGCGAACTGCTGGTCGTGCGCGCAGCGATGAAGCCTCTCGCGACGCTCAACAAGCCCACGCTCGAAACGGTCGACACGGCCACCAAGGAGTCGGCCGTGTCGTTCAAGGAGCGCACCGACGTGACCGCGGTGCCGGCGATGGGTGTCGTCGCGGAAACCATGGTGTCACTCACCCTGGCGGCGGAAGCTCAGCGCAAGTTCGGAGGCGATTCCGTCGATGAGTTCGTGCGCAACGCCGAGGCCTTCGCGGCGACGCTGTGAACACCTGCACCGACCGGCATCTCGTGCTCGTCGGGATGATGGGCGCGGGCAAGTCATCGGTCGGTCGCGTACTCGCACGTCGGCTCGACCGGGAACTGTTCGATTCCGACGAGATGATCGAGGCCCGAGCGGGACGAACGGTCCGGGAGATCTGGCGCGACGAAGGAGAGCCGGTCTTCCGCCAGCTCGAGACCGACGTGCTCGGCGACGCGATCGCCGCCGAGGAGCCGTCGATCATCGCGGCCGCGGGCGGCGTGGTGCTGAGCGACGAGAATCGAGAGGTGCTGAAGGGCAGCGGGGCCCACGTGGTGTGGTTGCTCGCCGATGTCGACCTGCTGCTCGAGCGTGTTCGCAACGGGATGCATCGACCGCTGCTCGATGACGACCCCGAAGGAACGTTGCGACGGATGTACGAGGAGCGGTCGGCGTTGTACCAGGACGTCGCCGATGCCATCGTGTCGGTCGACAACCGGTCCGTCCACGACGTCGCGGGGGCGGTGCTGCGATGCGCCGGGTGACCGTTCCACTCCCGGATCGGGCGTACGACGTCCTGGTCGGGAACGGCGCGATCGAGCACCTGAACGATCTGGTTCCTGACCGAGTTCAGCGGATCGCCGTGGTGACCCAGTCCGGGGTTCCTGCGGCATTTCGCAATCTGAGCAGCCACCTCGCAGACCGTCACATCGAGGTGTTCGAGATCGGTGTCGGGGAGGCGGCGAAGTCGCTCCCGACGATCGAATCGTTGACGAGCTCGTTCGCTCGGATGGGCCTGACCCGCAACGATCTCGTGATCGGCGCCGGCGGCGGGATGGTCACCGACGTCGCCGGGTTCGCCGCCGCGTCGTGGCACCGCGGCACCCCGGTCGTGCACGTGTCGACCTCGTTGCTCGGCATGGTCGATGCTGCGATCGGCGGCAAGACCGGCGTGAACCTGCCGGAGGGAAAGAATCTCGTCGGAGCGTTCTGGCAGCCGTCCGGCGTGATCTGTGATCTCGACGCACTCGACACCCTTCCTCCCCGCGAGATGCGCTGTGGGCTCGGTGAGATGGCGAAGTACCACTTCCTCACCGGCGACGATCTCTTGAGCATGGAACTCGAGCAGCGGATCGCCCGATGCATCGAGATCAAGGCCGAGATCGTCGCCGCCGACGAACGCGAGGGCGGCCGACGAGCGCTCCTGAACTACGGACACACCCTCGCGCACGCCCTCGAAACGGCGACCGGCCACGACCTCGCGCACGGCGAAGCAGTGGCGATCGGTCTGATCTACGCCGCCGAACTCGGTCGCGAACTGGGTCGTATCGACGACGCCCGGGTCACCGATCACCGGCAGGTGGTGGCAGGGGAGTACGACCTGGCCACGCGCCCGCCCGACGGCCTCGATGTCGATCAGCTCATCGAGCTGATGCGACGCGACAAGAAGGCGCTCGACGGCTTGACCTTTGCACTCGACGGTCCCGATGGTGTCGAAGTGGTCACGGGCGTCGACGAGCGGTCGGTCCGCACCGCGCTCGAATGGTTCCTCGCGTGACGAGCGGGTTCGATCTCTCGCCGATCGACCACGCCGCGAGGGTCCGTGCGATCTGTGCCGACGCCGACGGCACGACGCTGCACACCGACCTGACCGACGTCCGCTGGCTGACGGGTTTCCACGGGTCGAACGGCTGGGCGATCACCCGCAGGGATGAGCTCATCGTCGGAACGGACGGTCGCTACGGCGACAAGGCCCGCGAGGAGACCGCCGGGACCGGGGCGACGATCGTCGTCGAACAGCGAGCCGATCGCTTGCACCGACGACTCGTCGAATTGCTCGGAGACACCGAGGTGGCGCTCGATGCCTCGGCGGTCACGCACTCGACCTGGACCCGGTTGGCAGCGGACATCGACCTCGTCAATCGTCCCTCACCGATCACGCGCGCCCGGCGGATGAAGGACGCCGCCGAGGTCGAGCGGATCGCGGCGGCAGCGGCGTGCGCCGACGGGGCGTTGGCCGAGGTCGAACCGAACTTGTGCGGGATGACCGAACTCGAGGTCCGCGCCGAACTCGAGTACCTGATGGTCCGTCAGGGCGCCGACGACCGCAGCTACGAGACGATCGTCGCGAGCGGTCCCGACCACGGCGCACGACCGCACCACGGCGCATCGCGACGCACCATCGCCGAGGGTGACACGGTGATCATCGACGTGGGGGCGCTCGTCGACGGATATCACTCCGACATGACCCGTTCCTGGGTGATCGGCGACCCGACACCCGAGCAGCGTGAGATCTACGCGCTCGTCGCGGCCGCACAGGAGGCCGGTCTCGAAGCCACCCGCCCCGGCGTTCAAGCGACCGAGATCGACGCGGCGTGCCGAGCGGTGTTCGACGAGGCCGGCTATCTCGACTGGTACATCCACGGCACCGGCCACGGCGTGGGCCTCGACATCCACGAGAGCCCGTTCCATTCCCCGATCAGCACCGATGTGATCCTCGCCGACGACGTGGTGACCATCGAACCCGGCCTCTATCGTGGCGGATTCGGTGGTTTCCGGATCGAGGACCTCGTCCATGTCACCGAGTCCGGCTACCGGGTGCTGACGCACTCACCCAAGCGAGAGTTGAACTGAACATGCCCCAGATCTCCGTCAATGACCTCAAGAACGGCATCACGCTCGAACTCGACAACAACCTGTTCCAGGTCGTCGAGTTCCAGCACGTGAAGCCGGGCAAGGGTGGTGCGTTCGTCCGCTCGAAGATTCGCAACGTGCGCACCGGTGCCGTGATCGACAAGACGTTCAACGCCGGGATCAAGGTCGAGCAGGCGATCGTTCAGCGCGAGGACATGCAGTACCTGTACCACGACGGCAACGACTACGTCTTCATGAACACGAAGACCTACGACCAGACCAACGTGCCCGAGGTGGCGCTCGGCGACACGAAGGACTACCTGATCGAGCAGATGGTCGCGCAGATCGCGTTCTACGACGGCGAGATCATCGGCGTCGAGATTCCCGCATCGGTGGAGCTGACCATCGGCAACACCGAGCCGGGACTCCAGGGCGACCGTTCGAGTGGCGGCACGAAACCGGCGACGCTCGAAACGGGCAAGGAGATCAAGGTGCCGCTGTTCATCGAAACCGGTGACAAGGTGCGCGTCGACACGCGCACCGGCGACTACATGACGCGCGTCTGATGGCGACGCTTTCGCGGCCCGACGAACGGTCGGATGCGCGCGAACGGGCGCTCTACCTGCTGTACGAAGCGGAGTCGAAGGGCATCACCCCCGTCGACGCGCTCGAACTCCAGGTGCTCGCACCCGATGAACTGACCCAGACGATCGTGCGCGGCGTAGCCGAGCACCGTGACGCCCTCGATGTTGCGATCGACGAGCGGGCGACGGGGTGGACGCTGGCGCGGATGCCGGTGATCGATCTGAACGTGCTGCGCATCGGTGCGTTCGAACTCGCCCACCGCCCCGAGGTGCCCACCGCCGTCGTGCTCGACGAAGCGGTGAACCTGGTCAAGCAGTTCTCGACCGACGACAGCGGTCGATTCGTCAACGGAGTGCTCGCCGCGCTCGTTGCCGACCTGCGTCCCTGAGCGCGCGCCAGACTGGTGGGATGACCGAACTCGTCGAGGAGGCCCCGGCATCCGGGACCGACGATGACGAGGACGCGTCTGAATCATCGGCGACTTCCCGACGCTCCTGGTGGACCCGGATCACCGTTCCCCAGGTGTTGATGGCGGCGGTCGTCGTCATCTACATCGCGTTCTACACACGTCGTTCGCTCGACATCCACCACGCGCTCGGCACGGCGTCGTACGACTCGGCACTGTACGACCAGGGCGTCTGGCTGCTGTCGCGTTTCGAGACGCCGTTCGTGACGCTCATGGGTCGCAACCTCTTCGGCGACCACGCATCGTTCATCCTGCTTCTGCTGGTGCCGCTCTACTGGATCTGGCCGGCGGCCGGGGTGCTGTTCTTCAGCCAGTCCGCGGCGATCGGCGCCGGAGCGATCCCGATCTTCCTGTACGCGCGGAAGCGACTGAGGAGCGAGTGGCTCGCGCTCGCGATGGGAGCGGCGTACCTGCTCCACCCCGCGGTCGGCTGGACGAACCTCGAGAATTTCCATCCGGACTCGTACCTCGGCGTGTTCGTCGGGTTCGCGATCTGGGCCGCACTCGAGCGACGGTGGAAGACCTACTTCGTGTTCGTGGCGCTGGCCCTGCTGGTGAAGGAGGACGCCTCGCTCGTGCTCGTCCCGCTCGGTGTGTGGGTCGGGGTGAAGCGGGACTGGCGGATCGGTGTGGCCACCGTGGTCGGCAGCCTCGCCTTCATGGCGTTCGCGATGTTCGTCGTGATGCGCAGCCTGATCGGTGTGCCGACACGCAACACGTGGCGGATCCCGTTCGGCGGACCGAGCGGCGTGATCGACACCGCGCTCACCAACCCGACCGACCTCGTTCGCCACCTCCGGAGCGACGATCGGCCGTGGTATCTCGTCCAGATGACCGCACCGTTCGCCTGGCTGTTCGTCCGCCTGCCGTCGGTGGCGCTGATCAGCGGTGTGGTGTTGTTCACGAACGTGCTGAGCACCTTCTGGTACCAGTATCAGATCGAGTATCACTACTCGCTCATCGCCGTTCCTGCGCTGTCGCTCGGCACGGTCTACGCGATCGGAGCGATCCGGAACGCGGGTCCGTTCGCGATGCCCACCCGCACGATTGCCGTGTCACTGGTGGCCGTGGCGGCGGTCTTCACCTCGTACCTGTGGGCTCCGGTGCCATGGGGGCGGACGGATCAGTTCTACGGGAACCCGAACAACGAATGGGCGAACTCGGCGCGGGAGATCATCGACCTGGTCCCCGAGGACGCTGTCGTCGCGGCGCACTATCGCGCCACTCCGCACATGGCTCACCGCGCGGAGATCTACCAGTTCCCGGTGCCGTTCCGATCGGTGCTCTACGGACCGGAGGGCCTGCTGGACGGACCGCGCATCCCGGACCGTGCGGAACGTGTCGAATACATCGTCCTGCCGGTTCCCGGCGCCGGCCCCACCAGTTTCCCGAGCGAGGACTGGGCGGTCGTGAAACCGGCCTTCGACCTCGTCGAACGGAACGACTTCTGGGCGCTCTACGAACGCAACCCCGACGTCCCGATCCCGCCAGAAGACCCCTGACCGTCCTGCGCCACCCGGTGCCATCGGGTGTCTGACACCGAATGGTCCGTGTGTCACGATCGGGCGATGAGTTTCGCGACCGAGATCGACCACGCCGACGATGGCACGCTGACCGGGCCGTTCCGTGCGCCCGCGCAGATGCTCGCCGACCAGGAGTACGGCGGACATGCGAGCGTGCACGACGATGCCGAGGCCGCGAAGCTCGGACTGGTCGGGGCGCCGATCGAGGGGCCCACCCACTTCAGTCAGTTCGACCCGCTGGCGGTCGAACACTGGGGCCGGCAATGGTTCGAGAGCGGGTGCATTTCCTCGCACTTCCTGAACATGGTGGTCGAGGGCGAAGACGTGCAGGCGGCACTCGCCCCGCATGGTGCGCACTCGGCGACGATCAACGCGGTCAAGCACGACGGCACACCGGTGTTGACCGGGACCGCCTCGATCGGTACCGACACGTCGACCGAACTGGATGCCCGACGGGAACGTGGACTCGGCGATCCCGGCGAGCTGTTCATCGTCGACCAGTTGGAGATCGGGATGACGTCCGAGCCGGTCAGTGTCACGATGGGTTTCGACAGCCACAACGGCGCGCTCTACCCGTTCTCGCTGAGCGACAAGCTCGCCCGGATCACCGAACGTTCGTCGTGGTACGACGCCGACGGCGACTCACCCTGGGGCACGCCGATCGTGCCGACCGAGATGATCAGCGTGCTCGCACACCAGAGTGGAGCACACTTCCCGGTTCGCGGCCCGGCGGTCGGGCTGTTCATCGACCTCGAGGTGCGCTACGTGGACGGCCCGGTGTTCGCCGGCCGTCCGTACGACGTCGCCCACACGATCGTCGGGATCGGCCAGGGGCGGTCGGTCGAGTCGTACTGGACCGAGTCGACCGTGACCGATGCCGAGAGCGGACGCCACGCCGCGACGGTGCTGCTCCACCAGGGCGTGTTCAAGGCTTCGTACGCTGATTATCCGGCGTCGGCCTCGGAGGGGTAGACCACACCGAGCTGACGGCGGATGTCGTCCATCAGCTCCATGTTCGCGAGGGTGGCCGCCCAGGTCTGCACGTCGCTCTCGGTTGCCCCCGTCCCGATGCACTCCATCGCGTGCTCGGCCTCGTGCGCCAGGCCGCGATTCGGTGCCTCGATCCGTTCGGGTTCGGAGCCGTCGAAGCGGGTGATCGTGAACTCCGACGGGTGCCAGAAGGGCGCGGCGACCGTGATCAAACCGTCGGTTCCGACGATGCGTGCGGTGTGGTCGGAGATCGCGTCGAGTGATGTGGTGAACGTGGTGATCGCACCGGACGCGTGTTGCATCACGCCGCCGACGAGACCGTCGACCCCTTGGTCGGTGAGTCGGCCCAACACCTTCACGTCGGTGGGCTCGCCGAGCAGGAAGCGACCGATCGACAGCGGGTAGATCCCGACGTCGAGGAGCGCTCCGCCGGCGAGGTCAGGACGACGGTGACGACCGTTCACATCCCGCATCGGGATGCAGAAGTTCGCGTCGACACTGATGATCTCGCCGATCGCTCCGTCCTCGATCCGGGCGCGAAGCTCCTGCCACGCGGGCATGAACCAACTCCACATCGCTTCCATGATGAACCGGTCGTTGCGACGCGCGGCGTCGAGCATCTCGCGCGCCTCGCCGGCATTGATCGCGAACGCCTTCTCGCACAGGACGTGTCGCCCCGCATCGAGCGCGGCGACCGCCATTGCACAGTGCTCGCTGTGCGGTGAACCGATGTAGACGATGTCGACCCCGTCATCGGCCCACAGCGCCTCGTAGGAGCCGTGGGCACGAGGGATCGAGTGGGTGGCTGCGAACTCGTCGGCTGCCGCCTGCGTCCGTGAGCCGACCGCGACGATCTCCGCCCCGTCGATCGTCGCGAGGGCCTCGGCCATCTGCGTCGAGATTCGTCCGGTCGAGGCGATGCCCCATCGAAGAGTGTCGGTCATCTCGGCGAACCTAGCGTCGGCCCATGGCCGGCCGAGCCGAGCGGCGAGCGAACCACCCGTCGGGTGACTTGGGTTCGCTCACCGCGCGCGGGCGCCCGGTCTTTGGCAGGTCAGCGCCAGAAGATCGGCAGCGAGTCGAACCCGCTCGCGAAACCGACCGACTCGGCGACCACTCCGCCCTCGGCGAGGTAGATCTCGCACTGCTCGAGCGATTCCCCGACGGCGAGTGCGTCGACGTCGTCGTTCTCGCACGTGTCGAAGGCGACGAGCTTGATGATCGGCGTCAGTGGTGTGTCGGTGGCGTCGAGAGCCACGAACTGCGAGGTGACGCTCGGCGTGTAGTCGGCGCCTTCCTCGGGAGCCGACACGTTGGCGATGGTGTAGTCCACGTAGAAGAGCTGAGCGTCCGCTGCCGCGTCCTCGATCCGGAGCTGTGCGAGTTCCTCGCTCGTTCCCTCGCGGATCCCGTCCACGGTCAGTGACACCAGTTCGTCGGGGAGTTCGTCGTCCATGGGCACGATGGCGGCGTCACCGATCACCAGTTCCGAGCCGGGCTCGGTCGGTGTGGCGTCGACCGGTTCGGCCGTCTCGGCAGCGGTGGTCTCGGGCTCAGCAGCGGTGGTCGGCGCCTCGGTCGTTTCCGGGGTCGTCTCGACCGTCGTCTCCTCTGTCTCGGCGACGGTCCCCGCGGTCTCGGCGACGGTCTCCGTCGTGTCGGCAACGGTGTCGTCGGCGACGTCGTCGGAGCCGCTGGAGCAGCCGGCGATCAGTGCGGTGGTGCACAGCGCTGCGGTGAGGGTGCGAGGGAGGTGAAGCGGGCGGCGGGTCATGTCGGAATCGTCCTTGTGGGGAGGGGAGTGGAGACGCCACGGTCCGTCCGGGACCGCGAGCGCTCCGGAGGGTACGTGGGCCGATGGGCGTCCCGATCGCGCCATGCGTGTCGCAGCGGTCACATCGGGTGACGACGCAGTCGTCGCCCGATTCGCCCGCGCACCATTCCCCACCACTCGATGGGAAGGCTGCTGAAGGTGTCCCGAGCGAAGTCGTCGGCGACCTGGCCGACGAGCTGCGCGTACGCCGGATACGGGTGTACGGTGGAGAAGATCTTGCGGAGCCCGATCCCGTGGTCGATGGCCATCGTGAAGATGCCGATGACCTCCGCGGCTGCCGGTCCCACGATCGCGGCGCGCAGGATCTTCCCGGTGAACCGCTCGGCATCGACGATCGCCACGCCGTGTTCGACGTCATCGGTGAGCCCACGATCGAGGTCGGCGATCTGCACGACGTAGCGGCGACGTCCCGCACGCGGCAGTGCGTCGACTGCATCCACGGACAGACCCACCGATGCGACCTGCGGCCGAGAGAACACGGCGCTCGGCTGCGCACGTGGCTCACCGAGCTTGGGCAGGTACGGCAGCGCGATCGCGCGGATGGTGCGGCGCGCGATCGAGTTCGCTCCGTGGGTGGTCAGCGTGTTGCCGGTGACGTCGCCGACAGCGAAGATCCCGTCGACGTTCGTCCGCCCGAAACTGTCGGCGACGATCCCGTCGGCCGTGGACTCGACCCCCGCGACGTCCAACCCGAGGTCGTCGAGTTGCGGCCGTCGACCCACCGCGAACAACACCTTGTCCACGTCGGAGATGGTGGTTCCGTTCGCCAGGTGGGCGGTCGCCGAGTCGACGCGTTCGATCGAGGTGCCGGTGTGGACGATCACGCCCTGGTCCTCGAGGGCGTGCTTAATGGTGGTCGACACGAGGGGATCCTCGGTCGGGAGCAGACGGTCCTGGAGCTCGACGATCTCGACGTGGCTCGCGAGGTCGCGGAAGGCGGTCGCCATCTCCAGCGAGATCGCGCCGCCCCCGATCATCACGATCTTGGTGGGAGCCGTATCGAGTTCGAACAGGCTCTCGTTGGTGAGAATTCGGCCGGCGTCGAGTCCGTCGATCGGAAACTGGACGGGCTTCGACCCGGCGCAGATCACGACGTTCTCCGCGCGCACCGATGTGATCGTTCCGTCGACTCCGACGACCGTCACCACGTGTGGATCGGCGCTCTCGGCGAGTCGAGCGCGGCCGCGCACGAGGTGGATCAGGTCGTGCTCGACCAGCTCGGCGTCCTCGCGACCGCTGAGATCGTCGCGCTTGGCGCGGACGGTCCCGAACGGGTCGGACGTCCCGGCGCGTGCGGCATGGAGGAGTGATTTCGACGGAATGCAGCCGACGTTCGTGCAGTCCCCACCGATGGGACCCGATTCGATGAGGGCGACCTCGTGGCCGAAGCCCGCGAGTCCGATCGCGAGGGTGAGCCCGCCGGAACCGGCCCCGATGACGGCGGCGCGGTAGGTGCGGGTCGGGTCGTGGTCGATCATGGCTGCCGCTTTCTGAGCACTCGGGAGATGACGATACTGACGACGAAGATGGCGACGCTGATGACGATCGCCCAGGGGTTGACTCCGTCGATTCCCTGGTCGACTCGTTCCAGTGACGCACCGAGCAGGACGAACGAGACCGTGCCCGGCAATGATCCGAGCGCGGTGGCAGCCAGGAACGGGGCCCAGCGGATGCGCAGCGCGCCACACGCGTAGCTCACGAGGTCGTAGGGCAGGAACAGCAGCCGCATCACGAAGACCGTCTCGAAGCTGTGCTCGCGGAGGCGACGGCTCCACGCGGTGATGAACGACTGCCGGTCGTCGCTCGATGCTTCCGCAACGGCGGCCTGGTCGTCGGTGTCGCTCCCTCCGAGGAGGCGTCCCACGCCATACGCGACCATTGCCGACGCGTTCGCTGCGACCACCACGACCGCGACACCGAGCCACGGTCCGAACAGGATTCCACCCATCACGGTGAGCACCGACGCCGGGAAGAGCACCAAGGGCCGGAGCAGGTAGACGCCGATGTAGGCGAGCACACCCCACCATTCGGATCCGACATTGTCGAGAAAGCGCTGGCCGACTTCGGTCGTCGACAGATCGTTGGACGTCTGATGGTTCCGCCACAAGAGGATCGCTGCGATCCACAACGCGGTGACACCGATCCGTTGGACCCAGACCCTGACCGTCACGCTCATCGCAGGAGCCGGATCGCCCAGCGAACTCGCTCCAGGGCGGTCACGACGACAGCCACGGCCATGACCCACCACACGGTGGCAGCGGCGTCGGGGAACGCGAGGGCGATGGTGAAGAAGACGATCGTCTCGGTTCCCTCGATCAGTCCACGCGGCAACGTCGCGCTGGTGGGTTCACCGCGGGCGGCCGCGCCGAGTGCCCGCTTCTCGAGCAAGGCGGCGATGTAGCCAAGCGACACGGCGTTGACGTAGAAGCTGGCGAGCACCACCGCGGTGGCGATCCAGGTCGCGCGATCGTCGGCGCCGAACGCCAGGCCCAGCGGAATCGCCGCGTACGCGAGCGTGTCGAACACGAAGTCGATCAGGCCCCCGGCGTCGGTCGAGCGGTCCGTCTCCCGGGCAACGATTCCATCGAGTCCGTCCGCGAGCCGTCCGGTCAGCCACAGCACGACGGCCAGCGCGGGCAGCTGCTGCCAGGCGGCGATCGCGGCGCCGAGGCCGAATCCCAGCCCGATCGCCGAGATGCCCGCCGGGTGCAGGAGTGTGACGGGACTGCGCGCGAAGGGTGCGAGCAGCCGATCTTTCACGGGTCGCAGCGCGGAGTCGAGCATTGTCGTCAGCCAACCTTCCACATCGCGCGCGCCTTCCCGCACCGACGGTTGTTTTCGATTCGGCTACCCGTCGTGAACCTTCTTCGCCACCGTCCGTCGGTCCGATCATCTCTGGGGCACCCCCTGAGTACCGTGCTCAGCACCGACTCTCCCCATGCATCATCCCTCCACGCATCTCGGGAGGACCCTCATGGGCCAGTCTTCATCCACTCAGAACGTCGCGGTGCTTGCCGGCACGGTCACCAGCGAGCCGACGCGACGTTCGCTTCCCTCCGGCGTCGACGTCGTCAACTTCGACCTCTCCACCCCCGTCGACGGCCAGCGCGTGTCCGTGCCGCTCGCGTGGCACGACCCGTCGGCGTCGGCGATGTCGTCGTTCGACGTCGGCGAGGAGGTCGTGGTCGTCGGGATCGTGCGGCGCCGCTTCTTCCGCTCCGGAGGTCGAACGCAGAGTCGCACCGAAGTGGTCGTCGACTCACTGGTTCCGGCGCGACGTGCGAAATCGGCTCGGTCGCTGCGTGCCGCCGCTGCCGAGCGGGTCAGGCCAGCGGACGAATGACGAGGCCGGTGAGGAGCTTCGGCGTGAAGAACGTCGACTTCGGTGGCATCACGACACCTTCACGAGCTGTGCGCTCGATCTCGGCGACGCTGACGGGGCGGATCAACACGGCGGCGTGAGCGTTGCCGTTCACCACCGCATCGACCACCCGGTCGACACCGTGCTGGTAGGTGACCGAGTGCTCGACGCCGCTGAGGAGTTCCTCGAGCCACAGTCCGTCCAGCGAGCGAACGCCGTCGAACGCACCGGGCTTCGGCGTCAACCATTCGGCGGAACCATCGGGACGCACGAGGCAGAGCGCGCCGCGCTCGTCCATTTCCGCGAGGGTCGCCGGTGAGGGCGCCTCGGCGGGCGTGCGTTCGAATCCGGCATCGAGTGCGCGGACCAGGTCGTCCACGTGGATGTCGGAGTACAGCCGGTGGATCGCCTCCACGCTCAGTTGGTCCTCCACCAACTCGCTCACGAACACGAGCGTGTCCTCCGCCGGCGTGGAGTCGCTGCCGGTCGCGGTCCGGGTCTCGTCGCGGAAGGTCTGTGCGACGCCGTAGCGATGGTGGCCGTCGGCGATCAGTACGTCGTCGGTCGCCACGAGGGCGCTGATCGCGGCGATTCGTTCCGGGTCGCTCACACGCTCGACCGAGTGTTCCACGCCGTCCACGGTGACGCTGGCGATCGGTTCACCCGGTTCGGTCAACAGTGCGGTCAACCCGTCGGCGAGCGACAAACCCCAGATCGGCGACATGTTCGCGCGGGTTGCTCGTGTCAGGTCGAGGCGATCGGTCGACGCCTTGGGAGTGATCCGCTCGTGCGGGAGCACGCCGCATTCGCCGTACGGACCCACCTCGAGTCCGCCGAGAACTCCCACGATGCTGCGGTCCGCGCCGCTCGCGTCCGTGAAGCGCAGTCGATACAGCGTGAACGTCGGCGCCTCGTCGAAGTCCATCACGCCCGCATCGATCCACTGGCGGAGCTGCTCACCGGCGCGCTCGTACCGACCAGGTCCGTCGCTCTCGCGAGGGACATCGACGTGGGTGATGTTCTGCGGACTCCGAGCGTTCAACTCGTCGAGGTCCTGCTCCGAGAGCACGTCGTACGGCGGGGCGATCAGATCGTCGATCGCGCGATCTCGGTAGCGGAGGGCGGGGAATGGGGTGAACCGTGGCACCATCACAGGATGCCACGTCGAACCGAGACTGTGCTGTGTGACCTCGACGGAGTGGTTTGGCTCGCGCACGAACCGATCCCCGGGTCGGTCGAGGCGATCGACACCCTGCGGGAATCCGGGAGGCGGGTGATGTTCGTCACCAACAATTCCGTCGCCACCCTCGCCGAGCACGAAGCCGCGCTCGCGGCAGTCGGCATCGATGCGGTGGGCGATGTCGTGTCGTCGTCGATGGCGGCGGCGTTCCTGGTCGAGCCGGGCGAGCGGGTGCTGGTCACCGGCGGACCGGGCGTCGTCGAGGCAGTCCGTGATCGCGGCGCCGATGCCGTCGCGAATCGGGACCTGCCGGCCGATCTGACGCCGGAATGGATCGGCGGATTCGACGCCGTGGTCGTCGGGCTCGATCGGCAATTCGACTACGACCGGCTCCGCGTCGCCGGTGCGGTCGTGCTCGCCGGTGCTCGGTTGATCGGCACGAACCGCGATTCGACCTTCCCGACGCCGCGTGGACTCGAGCCCGGTGGCGGATCGATGGTCGCAGCGATCGCATGCGTCGGTGGAGTGGATCCCGTCTTCGCCGGAAAGCCCGACCGACCGATGGCCGATCTCGTGCTCGACCTGGTCGGCGCTCGACCGGACGACCTGCTCATGGTCGGCGACCGTCCCGACACCGACGGACAGTTCGCCGAGCGGCTGGGTTGTCGGTTTGCGCTGGTCGAGTCCGGCGTCGCTCCCGCCGGCGAGGGAACCCACCGGGACCTCGCTGCCGTGGTCGCCGCGCTCGATTGATCACACTGGATAGTCTTGAGCGATGGCCAACTCATCGCTCCAACGACTCCTCGACGCCGGTGTGCAGTTCGGCGAAACCTCGCGCAAGCAGGCCGAGGCCACGGTGCGCCAACTCGTCGCGGCAGGCGAGGTGCAGAAGCGAGATGCTGAGAAGCTGATCGGCGGGCTGGTCGAGCGCGGCAAGGAAACTTCCGAACGGCTGAGCGAGGTCATCCAGCGCGAGGTGTCCAAGCAGGTGAGTTGGATGTCCGAGCGGTTCGACGAGCTCGAGGACCGCTTCGAGGAGCTCTCCGAGAACCTCGCCGAGCGGGTCGGCCAGGACAAGAAGTCCTCGGCGACGAAGAACAAGGCGGCCACGAAGCAGGCGCCGGCGAAGAAGAAGGCAGCAGCGAAGAA
>NZ_BAOL01000055.1 GCF_000350145.1 Ilumatobacter nonamiensis YM16-303
CCGCGCCCGCCGGCAGGGCCTTCACGATGTCACCGATCAACCGCGCCGGAACCACCGCAGATCCGTCTCGATCCCCACCCACGTCGACGGTCAGCATGATCGTCAATTCGAGGTCGGTACCCGTGACCGTCAGGGTGTCTCCACGTACGTCCATCCGGACTCCGGCGAGGACCGGGAGCGTGCCCGTTCGATTGGTCGCCGCACGCCCGGCTGCATTCAGGGCATCGGCAAGGACGTCACGTTCGCAACGGAACTTCACAGTCGGGACTTCTCCTCATGAGGGGATGTTTCAAGAACAGTACGAGTAGTAGGGGCTGTGGATTGGGGACAAGCCACGTTCGAGCAGCGTACGACGGTCGGCGACGTCCACATGGGATGGCCGTCGATCCACAGGATCGAACTCCCACCGATGTGATTCGGTGGACGATGGCGCGATGTCCACCGCTCGTCGGCGCGTAATCCGGTCTCGCGTCCACCGCGATGTCCACCGCGCGGGTGTTCGGACCTGGTCCGAAAGTTCGCGTCGACGACCGATGTGGCATTCATGCTTTGAGCTGCTGCAGCAGATCCGTGACTTGGTCGTAGACCTGTTTGCGTTCCTTCATCAGCCGCTGGATCTTCTCGTTGGCGTGGATCACCGTCGTGTGATCGCGTCCTCCGAACAGCCGCGCGATCGCCGGATAGCTGAGATCGGTGAGCTCGCGGAAGACGTACATCGCTTCCTGGCGAGCGGTGACCAGCGGCCGTTGTCGGCTCTTGCCCTTGAGGGCTTCGACGTCGAACTTGAGGATCGCGGCGATCTCGTCGAGCAGCTCCTCGGGCGTGCGGACGCGGGGCCGGGTCACGGTGAGGAGATCGGCCAACTGCTCGCGCACCAGATCGATCGTGATCGGTTGGCGGCTCAGGCTGGCGAACGCCATGACTCGAACGAGTGCCCCTTCCAACTCACGGATGTTCGTCGAGATGTTCTCGGCGACGAACTCGAGCGCGTCGCCGGGGACCTCGATGCCTTCACGCTCGGCCTTGTTGCGCAGGATCGCGAGACGCGTTTCCACGTCGGGCGGCTGAATGTCGGTGATCAGTCCCCACTTGAACCGGCTCCGCAGGCGTTCTTCGAGAGTGGGAATGGCATCGGGCATCCGGTCGGAGCTGATGACGATCTGCTTGTTCGCACCGTGCAACGCGTTGAACGTGTGGAAGAACTCCTCCTGGAGTCCTTCCTTGTTCGCGATGAACTGGATGTCGTCGATGAGCAACACGTCGATCTCGCGGTAGCGCTGACGCAGGAAGTTGGTGGTGTTTTGACGGATCGCCTCGACGTACTCGTTCATGAACGTCTCGGTCGAGACGTAGCGCACCTTGTGATGGCGGTAGTTCGAGTGGACGTAGTGGCCGATCGCGTACAGCAGATGGGTCTTGCCGAGTCCGGCCGACCCGTAGATGAACAGGGGGTTGTAGCTGCGTGCGGGTGTCTCGGCGACCCGCAACGACGCCGCGAGCGCGAACTGGTTCGATGCGCCCTTGACGAAGGTGTCGAACGTGTAGTCGCTGCTGAGGCCGGCCGCTTCGAGGAGATGATTGCGGTCGCTGGCGTCGTCGACGTGGGGTTGGACCGGAACCTCGGGCTGGATGGGCTCGTGCTCGGACTCGGTGGTGACGTCGTCGGGCGAGTCGTCGACGTCGCGCTCCGCCGTCTGGTCGACGTCGATCATGATGTCGCGTCCACCGAAACCTGATTCGTCGAGCGCGTCGACGATCAACGGCATGTACCGCGTGGTGATGCGGTCACGGACGTACGCGCTCGGCGCGAGCAACTGGAACGACGTCTCGTCGACGTGGACCGGCGTGACCTCTTGGAAGGTCGAGAACCACACGCTCTCGGCGAGTTGGGACCGAAGCGACAACGTCACTTGGGTCCACATGTCGTCGGCGTCGGTCAAGGGCATCGGTCGTGTCTCGGAGATTCTGTGATCCACAACTTTATCCACAGAGTGTGGACAGGTGGCAGGGTCTGCGCACGCTAGCAGGCAGGAGCGACGACGCAAACGTGCCGAAATCATGCCCATACGCTGGGGTGATGCGCTCCGAGGTGACCTGTGGGTAAACTACATCGACGTCATTCGTCGCCCCCATCGGAACGGGTCGGACGGCGAGGTTGGGAGCTTCGTTCGCGCGACCGTATCCTGTTGGATCACATCCGGGATCGGGCTGTCTGCCCGGTCGTTGTCTGCTGCGCTCCGATCTCGAGCAGCGACCGATTTCGTACCCGGTGTCGTCGAAGGATCACGGAGTATCACGTGAAGCGTACATATCAGCCCAATGCTCGCCGCCGCTCGAAGAAGCACGGCTTCCGCGCCCGGATGAGCACTCGCGCCGGCCGTGCCGTTCTCAAGTCGCGTCGCGCCAAGGGGCGCGCCCGCCTGTCGGCTTGATCGGTCGGATTCGGTCACGGGACGACTTCCAGCGGCTTCGCCGCGACGGTCACCGTGTGCGAATCGAACCTTTCTGGTGCTCACACCTCCCGGATCCGTCGCTGGACGTCGCCCAGGTGGCGTTCGCGATCAATCGAGCCGTCGGCAATGCGGTGACCCGCAATCGTCTCCGGCGTCGTCTGCGCGCCGTGATGGCCGAACTCGACCTGGCGACCGGACTGTATCTGATCGGCTGCCGCCCCAACGCCAGCGAACTGACGTTCGACCAGATTCGTGTTGCGCTGGAGAAACTTCCAGCCAAACTCGGTCGGCCGGCCGACGCGAGATGACGACCACGTGGGTCCAGCGTCGCGCACTCGCGGCGATCAACTGGTACCAACGGCTGGTCGAAGGTCGCCCGTCGCCGTGCCGCTTCTTCCCCTCCTGTTCCACGTATGCCAGCGAGGCATTCGCGGTGCACGGAACCCGCCGGGGCGCCTACCTGACCCTGCGTCGCCTGCTGCGTTGCCGTCCGTTCGGTCCGTCCGGGTTCGACCCGGTCCCCGATGCGACCGACGCCACGTCATCGGCTGCTGCCGATCCCCGTCCGGACGCTGGCGCGCGTCGGACGTCACCCACCACCTTCGAGGACTGCTGACATGTTCGAGATTCCTGCCGCACTGCTGTCGTGGTTCTACGACTTCACGAGCAGCTACATCGTCGCGATCGCGCTGATGTCGGTGGTGATCATGGCGATCACCACACCGCTGACGTTGAAGAGCACCAAGGGCATGCTCGAGATGCAGAAGATCGCGCCCGAGATGCGCCGGTTGCAGAACGAGCACCGCAACGACAAGCAGAAGCTCAACGAAGAGATGATGAAGCTCTATCAGGAGCACAAGGTCAACCCGATGTCTTCGTGTCTGCCCCTGATCGCGCAGATGCCGGTGTTCATCATCATGTTCCGGGTCTTGCGTGGGCTGACCTACTCCCCTCGCGGCAGCGCGGCGCCGATTGCTGATGCGACGTTCGAGTCGCTGGGCCACTCCGAGGAGATCGGCGGCTTCATCCCGCGGTACCTGGCGGTCGACTCCGGGTTGTTCGAGGCGCTCTACGGCAAGTTCAGCATGGACGAACTGGGCTTGGACCTGAGCCTGTCGCCGTTCGAGGCGATCACCGAGAACCCGGCAACGGGCATCGTGTACGCACTGCTGGTCGTCCTGCTCGGCGGCCTCTACTTCGGACAGCAGCGCATGGTCGCCGCACGCGCGTCGATCAGCCCCACGATGTCGCAGACGCAGCAGAAGCTGATGCAGTACCTGCCGGTCGTGTTCGCGGTGTTCCAGATCTTCTTCCTGACCGCGCTCGTCATCTACTACATCTTCCAGACGCTCCTGCGGATCGCTCAGCAGTACTACATCACCAAGAAGTTCTACGGCCACGACGAGTCGCTCGGTCGCCAGGCGCAGCGCGCGGGCGAAGCCGCCCGGGAGCAGTCGAAGAAGGACGGCGAGCCGACCGGATTGTTCGGCCAGGCGAAGCGGGACCTCATGGGCGCGAAGGGTGACGCCGAGAAGAACCAGTCCGCCACGAAGAAGCCGAACCAGAAGACCACGGGCAACTCGAAGCCGAAGCGGCCGACCGACCAGAGCAAGCGGGTCACCCCGCCGAAGTCCCGACCGAGCAAGGTCAACGGCGATGCGCCGAGCGGAAAGGGTCGTCCGACACCGAGTCGGAAGCAGGCCGAGGCCGCGAAGGGTCGTCCACCCAAGTCATCCAAGGGTGGCAAGGGCAAGAAGAAGCGCTGACCACCGGTCCGCGCCACGTTCCGCGAGACGAAACGACAAGCCAGACACACGAGACGATGTCTCGGGAGAAATGAGGAAGCACGACATGGAGTGGGTCGAAACCACAGCAAAGACGGTCGAACAGGCCCAGGAGGCGGCCCTCGACCGTCTGGGCGTCGCCGCCGACGAAGCGGAGTTCGAGATTCTCGAGGAGCCCAAGCCGGGCCTGTTCGGACGAACGCGCGGCGAGGCACGAGTGCGTGCTCGCGTGAAGCCGGCGCAGGTTCGCCCGAAGCAGGAACGTCGTCGCCGCGGCTCGAAGGACAAGTCGAAGGGCGGCGCCGAGGGTGCCTCCACTGACGCACCGTCCGACCAGCAGCCGGCATCGGACACCCCGTCCGACGAAGGCTCCGCTCCGGAGAAGGACGAGTCGACCGTTTCGGCCTCGTCGAACGGGAGCGGACGTGGCGGACAGCGCCGCAAGGATCGATCAGGAAACAACAAGCAGGAGAAAGCCATGAGCAACGACGAGCGAGATCCCTCCCCCGTCTCCCCCCAAGAGGTCGGCGACGCTGCGGTCACGTTCATGGATGGCCTGGCCACCGCGTTCGGGGCCACGGCAACGAGCGAGCTGCAGGTCGATGGAACCGAGCTCGACGTGCAGCTGAACGGCGAGGAGCTCGGACTGCTCGTCGGTCCGGGCGGACGTACGTTGAACGCGATTCAGGATCTCGTCCGCGTGTCGGCACAGCGTCGCCTGGGCGACCACGAGACTCGCTTGCGTGTGGATGTGGCGGGATACCGGGCTCGTCGCAACGAGGCACTCGGACGCTTCGCGTCGGATGTCGCGGCGTCGGTGCGTGAATCAGGTTCTGCTCGTGCGTTGGAGCCGATGCCGTCGGCGGACCGCAAGGTGATCCACGACGCCCTGAACGAGGAGGACGGCGTCTCGAGCCGATCCGAGGGTGACGATCCGAATCGCCGGATCGTCGTCGTCCCCGCCTGACATCGACTCTCCGGGCTCTGACCCGGACACTCCGACGAAGCCCGACCACCTGCGTGGTCGGGCTTCGTCGCGTTCGGGACCGCGTTCCTCCACCGACTTCCCCGCGCTTCGTGCCACACTGCAGCCATGACATCGCGCTCTCCTTCGACCGAGTTGGAACGGGTCCTGGAGGAGAGTCAACGCCTCGGCTTTCTGGGCGAGCGCCCGATTCCCGAGGTGATCGACCACGCTCGGACGTTCGTTGTTCCTCTCGAGGGGGTGACGGGAACGGTGATCGACCTGGGATCCGGGGGCGGAGTTCCGGGACTGGTGATCGCCCACGACCGACCCGACCTCGCCGTGGTTCTCGCCGACCGACGCACGAAACGCACCGACTTCCTTCGACGCGTGGTGTCGCGCCTGGGGTGGACGGACCGCGTGTCGGTCGTGACGGACGACGTCGAGCGGTTGATCGTGCGAATGCCGAACCATTTCGACGCGGTGGTCGCCCGAGGGTTCGGTCCACCCGAGTCAACGTTGCGGATGGCTTCGGAACTGCTCGACCCCACCGGCGTGATCGTGATCAGTGAGCCACCGTCCGGAGATCGTTGGCGGCCGGACCACGTCGCTGACCTGGGACTTTTCCGACTGGACGACGGGTCGGGGCCGGTCTCGGTGTTCTCCGCAGATGTTCCACGTGAAACATCATCCCCCGCTTCCACCTGAAGGGCCGTGAACGGGCTTCGCGCATCGAGCCCGGATCCCAATCACGAGGAGGGGTTGGGCGGGTGTTTCATGTGAAACATGCGGAGGGTCCTTGTAACGGCGCCCTGAATCGGGCACAGTACGGGTCGCTGTTCCAGCGTCGTGAATGGAGTTTGCCGTGTCGACCGATGACACCGCACCGAATGGTGCGATCCCGAGCCAGATCCCGAATATCGAGGTCGAGCCCGCTACCGAGCCGACGATCGCGCACCCGCTCCCACGCGTCCTGGCGGTTGCCAATCAGAAGGGTGGGGTCGGGAAGACCACTACCACCGTCAACCTGGGAGCGGCGCTGGCCGAGATGGGTCTGCGCGTCCTGTTGATCGACTTGGATCCGCAGGGTAACGCCTCGACCGGGTTGGGGATCGAGAATCGCGGCCTCGAGCGTTCGATGTACCACGTGATGTTGCACGATGAACCGCTCGAGAACGTCGTCGAGCCCACCGACGTGATGAACCTCTTCGTCGCGCCGGCGTCGCTCGACCTTGCCGGCGCGGAGATCGAACTCGTCCCGGCGTTCAGTCGCGAACAGCGTCTGAAGCGCGCGATCGACTCGGTCATCGACGACTACGACTACGTCCTCATCGATTGTCCCCCATCGCTGGGACTGTTGACGGTGAACGGATTGTCCGCAGCCCGCGAGGTGCTCGTCCCGATTCAGTGCGAGTACTACGCCTTGGAAGGACTCGGCCAACTCCTCCGCAACGTCGACCTCGTCAAACGGAATCTCAATCCGCAGCTCGATCTCAGCACGATCCTGTGTGTGATGTACGACGCCCGGACGAAGCTGTCCGATCAGGTCGTCGGTGAAGTACGTGAGCACTTCGGTGAGAAGGTGCTGCGCTCCGTGATCCCTCGCACCGTACGGTTGTCGGAGGCACCGTCGTTCGGTCAGCCGATCACCACGTTCGATTCATCTTCGCGAGGCGCACTTGCGTACCGCGACGCAGCCAAGGAGGTACACCGTGCCGCGACCTAGTGGACTCGGAAAGGGACTGAGCTCCCTCATCCCGATGGAAGGTGGAGTGGGCGGAGAAGCCGGCGAGCTGATCGAGATCTCGACTGCGGCCGTCTCCCCGAACCCGAATCAGCCGCGCCAACACTTCGACGAGGAGAGCCTCGTCGAGCTCGCGGCCTCCATCGCGGAGATGGGCGTGCTCCAGCCGATTCTCGTCCGGCCGGTCGGCGACGATCGCTATGAGCTGATCGCGGGGGAGCGTCGTTGGCGTGCCACGCAGCGTGCGGGCCTCGCCACGATTCCTGCCATCGTGCGTTCGACCAGCGATCTCAGCTCGGTCGAACAGGCGCTGGTGGAGAACCTGCACCGGCAGGACCTCAGCGCACTCGAGGAGGCGGCTGCGTTTCAGCAGCTCCTCGAGGACTTCGAGTTGACCCACGACGACCTCGCCGGTCGCGTCGGGAAGAGTCGTTCCGCGATCACCAACTCGATTCGGCTCCTCGCTCTGCCCCCGTCAGTCCAGTCGTTCCTGGCCGACGGACAACTCAGCGCAGGTCATGCGCGGGCCCTCCTCGGCACGCCCGATCGGACGCGCCAGGAGGAACTCGCCGCACAGGCGGTCGCCGATGGGTGGACGGTACGAATGGTGGAACAGGCCGTCCGGGGTCCGGCCGAACCGGACTCCGGCGGGGGGGTCGACGAGTCGACAGCGGACTCGCCGTCCGGAACCATCGACGGTGCGGGATTGACGCCCGCGACGAAACTCCGTCCCCCCGGGCTGTTGGAGCTCGAGGAGTTGCTCGCGGAGTATCTCGAAACCCGAGTCGGCGTGCAACTGGGCGCGAAGCGCGGCAAGGTCACGATCGATTTCGCCGACCTCGAAGACCTCGAGCGCATCTACCGGCAAATGACCTCCTGACTCGCGGGTGCGCGAGTCTCGACTCGCGCGTGAGGGGCCGATCTGACGTCGCGCGTGAGGTCGAGGTGCACGCGCGTACCGGCCGGAGATTCGCGCGTTGGGCGGTCGAGTATGACCGAGGTCACCACGTGTCGTGAGCATGTCGTGAAGGTGACGTTGAAGGAAACACACAGACTGGGGATGAACCTGTGGATAACCCCGGAGATGTACCCTGACCTGGGGGTTCAGGTACTCTCGGCCGACTGATCGGCGACCTCGAGGGGCGCCTCACTCCAGTCGGTGATCGCTCGTGTGACCGCCTCGGTGAGCAGATTCGTGCGATCGACCACGCTGCGTACCGGTCCGACCGAACAGAGCACCGCCGGCATCCGCGTCTCACGGAGCACGGGAAGTCGCATCCCGTTGAGCACCGGTCGGCACTCGAGAACCGGGTCCAGCTCGTCGACGATGCGCGTCGCGAGCGATCGTCCGCCGACCGATTCGAACGAGGGCACTGCGAAGTACGAGACGATCGAGCATTGGTCAGTACGAGCGTCAAAACCTAGATAGGCGTCCGCGCCGAACCGATTCGCCGCCGACGCCTGGGCGGGTGCTTCGTACTCGTCGGTCGACATCACGGTGGCACCGCGTTCGCGCAACGATCTCGAGAGCGACCGGGCAATCGAGCTCAGCCCGCCGAATTGTCCGACGACCACGCGCAGGCCGGCGATCGAGGTCGGGGTGCGAACCGCTTCGGCCTCGCGGATCGATGCCACACCCGGGCCGGATCCGGTCTGTCGGCTGACCGACCGGAGCGTCCGTACCGTCTGCGTCCCACAGACACCGTCGGCGGTGAGCCCCGAGTTGCGTTGGAAATCGGTGAGGGCGCGGCCCGCGGCCGGTCCGAAGATGCCGTCCGGTCGGCCGCAGTCGAAACCGAGTCGGTTGAGGCTCCGCTGCAGGTCAGCGACGTCGTCGCCGCGATACATCGGAGCGTCGAGCATGAGCAGCCGGTCGCCCAACTCCCAGCCGGCTTCGATGAGCGCGAGCCAGGTCGGCTCGTCGCAGGCACCACTCACGTGGAGTCCGCGTTCGGTCTGGAAGTTGGTGACGGCCGTGGCGGTCGACGAACAGAAGATGCCGGAACTGGCACCGTCGGGTTCGTATCCGGCCGCCGCCAACCGGTGCTGGAGGTCTCGGACCGCTTCGCCGCGTTGACCGCGGGTCAGTGGGAAGTGGCCAGGAATCCGTCGATCTCCTCGAGCAGGGCACCTTTGCTCTTGGCGCCGGTGATCCGCCCGACGACCTCACCCTTGTCGAAGACGAGGAGAGTCGGGATCGACATGACACTGAACTTCATGGCGATGTCCGGATTGTCGTCGACGTTCAGCTTGTTGACGGACAGTTCGTCGCGCTCGTCGGCGATCTCGCCGAGGATCGGCGCGATCTTCTTGCACGGTCCGCACCATTCGGCCCAGAAGTCGACGACGACCGGCTTGGACGCGCCGTTGACGGTCTCGTCGAAGGTTGCCGTGGAGAGATCGGTGATTCCGTTTGCCATGTTCTTGGTCCTTTCGAGGGAGTCGTTCCAGTACAACCACTGGTTGTCGTCCGACATTCCCGACGTCGAGGGTACCGCGAGGTGGTCAGTCGTGTTGGTCTTCGAGCCAGCGTTCCGCGTCGATGGCCGCCATGCAGCCGCTGCCGGCCGCGGTGATCGCCTGGCGGTAGACGGAATCCTTCACGTCGCCGCAGGCGAACACGCCGGGCACGTTGGTGTACGTGGAATCGGGGCGGGTGACGAGATAGCCGGTGTCCTCGTCCATGTCGAGCACACCGCGGAAGAGGTCGGTGTTCGGCTTGTGGCCGATCGCGATGAACAGGCCGGTCACCGGGAGCACTCCGGTCTCGCCGGTGACGTTGTCGACGATGTCGACGCTCTCGACCTTGTCGGTGCCGTTGATGTCGGTGACCGAGGTGTTCCAGAGGAACTCGATCTTCGGGTTCGCCTTGGCCCGGTCCTGCATGATCGCCGACGCGCGGAGTTCGTCGCGGCGCACGATCAGGGTCACCTTGTCGGCGAACTTCGTGAGGAAGTTGGCTTCCTCGATGGCCGAGTCACCGCCACCGACAACGGCGATCTCGTGGCCGCGGAAGAAGAACCCGTCGCAGGTCGCGCACGTGGACAGCCCGTGACCGATCAGCCGTTCCTCCGCTTCGAGACCGAGCATGAGCGACTGCGCACCGGTGGACACGATGACCGCGTTCGCCCGATGGGTCGCGTCACGCGTCGAAATCGTGAAGGGACGCTCGCTCAGGTCGACCGCGGTGACCTTGTCGGTGATGATCGTCGTTCCGAAGCGTTCTGCCTGCTCACGCATGTTGCCCATGAGATCCGGGCCCATGACACCTTCGGGAAATCCGGGGAAGTTCTCGACGTCGGTCGTCAGCATCAGCTGGCCGCCGGGCTGGTCGGAGGTGGACGACGGTTCGCCTTCGATCAGCAGGGGAGCGAGGTTGGCACGAGCGGTGTAGATCGCGGCGGTGAGCCCGGCGGGGCCGGAGCCGACGATCACGACGTCGTGCACCGTGTCGCCGGTGCCGGAATCAGGGGTGGAGAGATCGGTCATCGTGACTTTCTGAGGGGTGGAAGAAGGACCGTGCGGCGACGGCCGGCACAGGAGGGCACGCGGGATTCACCAGGAAGAACGCAGCGGCCCCGTGCCGGTATTCCCGGCGGGCGTCAGGCGGAGCCGGCGTTGCGCTTCTTGAACAGCACCAACCCGACGATGCAGAGCACACCGCCGATGATGAAGTAGCTGATGTACACCGCGCGGGCCTGGTTGGAGAACGGTTCGATCGCCGCTTGCAGACCGCGGGTGAGCCCGATCCACAGCAGGACCAGGGCGAACACGCCGAGGAACACGGCCAGGAGCCCGAAGACGACGCCGCGGGCGGCCATCACCGCCGGCTTGGTGGTCTTCGACCGTACGTTGTCGACGAGCCGAACGACCTGGTCGGTCGTCGTCGCTGCCCAGTCGGGATCGGTCAGGGGATTTCCGGCCATGACGCGCGAGGTTAGCCGCGATGGATGGGGCGACCACCAGGGGTCCCTGTCGTCGGGGGTGCCGTTCCGATCAGGGGGCGGTCTGGTCGGCGTCGTTCGGGAGCGACGTTCTCGCGATGATGTCGCACTCTTCCGGGGTGTAGGCGAGCACGAGATCGTTGTCGAGGTCGACGCCGACCACCACCGGCGTGCCGGCATAGATCACCGGCTCGAGTTCTTCCTCCACTCCCAGTTCGGACTCACAGCTGCCGAAGGCGGGTTCGAAGTCGATGTCGTCGTTTGCGGTGTCGCCGGCCTCGAGCCCGCGGATCGCGAAGCTCGCGTAGTCTGCGAGATCCTCCGAGTTCTCGATCGCGATCATCCCTTCGTCGGGCGGTGGTGCCGGTTGTTCCTCGCCGGGCAGCGTCTGACCGGTCGCATCGGCTTCGGCGGCCGCTTCGTCGGCGGGGAACAGGCCGGAGGTGGCCGCTTCGTCGCTGAGATCCGACTGGACCGGTGGAACGTCGGCGCCGACGTTCTCCCCGTTCACCTCGGCGGCCTCCGCAGCTTCGAGCTCACCGAGTTCGGCCGGCAGGTCGTCGGACTCGGAATCGACCGCCACTTCGCTCGTGTCGGCGTCGTCGTTCGTCACCAGTCCGCGCACGACGAAGCCGAGGCCGGCGACCATCGTGAGCGCAGCCGCCGCGCCGAGGAACCATTGCCGACCGTTGAGTCCGGCGAGTTGGCGTCGAGGACCGGAGCGGGGGGTGCGGGTCCCACCGCTCGGGGTCGACACGGCGGCCGCAGCAGCCGCGGCGATGCCATCGCTCGGCGTCATCTCACCCGCGCGCTCGCCCTCGCTCATCCGCTCCCACACGTCGAGCGCGGCTGCGAGGTGGCCCTCGCGTTCGGACAGCGAGGCAATCGGCGCCGTCGCTTCGAGCACGGTGCGCACGGCGGTGAATTCGTCGACCTCGTCGAGCGCATCCGTGCTCGTCTCCACCAGTGCCCGCTCGTCCGCTGTGACCTCGCCGTCGACGTACTGGCTCGCGAGGCGGGTGGTCTCGTTCTCCATGTCGTAGTCGTCAGTCATCGTCGGTCCCGCTTCATGTCAGATCCGTTGGACGCTCGAAGTCACCGGTGCGGTTCCCGACCGGCCGCGAAGTTTCCGATGTCGCCTCGTCCACCAGGTCAGCGTGCTCGTCGAGCCGGAGGTCGTCAGCGAGCATGCGCCGACCCCGGGCGATCCGGGACTTCACGGTGCCGATCGGGATGTCGAGCACCTCGGCGATCTCCGCGTAGTCGAGATCGACGACGTCACGGAGAACGACGGCGCTCCGGAACTCTTCGGGCAGCGTGTCCAGGGCATCGTCGAGCGCGAGCCGGTCGGCGACCGAGGAGACCCGACGCTCGGCCATCTCATCGACCGGATCGGAACCCGGCGTGTCGGCCTCGTCGCTCAACACGTGGAGTGCGGGACGTCGTTTCCGTTTGCGGAGCTCGTCGAGCGCAGCGTTCGTCGCGATCCGGTACGCCCAGGTTCCGAACGACGAACGACCGTCGAACTTCGGCAGGCTGCGGACGATCTTGATCAGTGCTTCCTGCGTCGCGTCGTCACCGTCACGGGTGGGCCCGGCGATGCGGCGGGCCGTGGCGTGGATCCGGTCGTAGTACCGCCGGAGCAGTTGATCGAGCGCGTAGCGATCACCCGCGCGCGCCGCTTCGATCAGCTCGTTGTCATCGGTCTGGACTGCGATTGGGCGAGCGTAACGAACGCCGACTCCGCCCCGCCGCCACCGCGCGAAGTTCCACTGGTGAGCGACGAACCTGGAGTGTGCAGCGGGTCAGCCGAGGACGGTGATCTCGTCGATCGTTCCGCGGAACGGGTTGTCCGCGCTGCATCCGTCGTCGGGTCCGAGCTCGTTGAGCAGCAGCAGGAGGTGGCGCGCTCCGAGGTCGCTCGAATCGACGGTGACGGTGTCCGGTTCGGGACCGAACGAGCGGCCGATCGGTTCCCCCCAGCCATCGACGGTCATCGGTGCGGTGTCGCCGTCCCATTCGAAGAACTGGACCTGATAGGGCGCGGAGGGAATCTCGAAGGTGATGCCCTGCTCGAGCGGGCGGTCGAAGCTCACGACGAGTCCCACGCCTCGCTTCGCGCCCATGAACTGGTTGGAGTAGCACTCGGTGCGCCACGAGGTCGAGGGGTCGGCATCGGCCAGAGCGGCTTCCGCGAGGTCGCCGTTCTCCTCGAAGTTGCCCTCCGGGTCGAACGCCGCGATGGAGGAGACCTGGGCGACGGCACCCACGGGTTCCGGTTCGGCGGCCGGTGCAGCCTCGGTACCGGCGGTGTCGGCCTCGGTCTCGGTGGCTGCGTCGCCCGCGGCAGGTTCGGCGGCCGCTGCCGCGGAGTTCGCGGGTGCCTCGGTTGCCGGCGGCGGGTTGTCGTCGGGGGTCAG
>NZ_BAOL01000054.1 GCF_000350145.1 Ilumatobacter nonamiensis YM16-303
TCGGAGCCGGCTTCGGACCGCTCGTAGCGGCACGGATGATCGGCCGAACCCGCTCATAGTTGCGCTGCCTGCGACGCAACCCGACTGCAGGTCTGACCCTGCTCGTCGCATGTGCGAGGGATCAGTTCTCCGGAGCGGTCTGGAGGTCTCGGACGAGGTAGAGCCATGGGAAAGCCCGTACGGCCACGACCCATCCGTCAGCCTCGTATGAGCCGGCTGGTCGGCTCCATACGACGCGACGATGCTCCCATTGGGTGTCGGTGCGCTCCATCCGGTGCTTGAGCATCCCGGCCCCGATCGTTCGCCATCCGAGCCGGCCCGCCAGTTCGAGTTCGTGCATCTCGTCGAGGGCGGTTACCGGGCCGAGCCATCGGTATTCCGGACCCTCGTCGAGTTCTTTGGCTGCACCGAAGCGCTGTTGCGTGGCTTGGCGGCTGAGACGCAAGACTGCGCCGATGGCCGCCCAGCTGTGTCCGCTGCTGCGCGCAGCCGAGACCGACTGGCGCAACAGCTCGCGGCCGCTCTGCTCGGCAATCGCGGCGCGGGCGACGATCGCGAGATGGTCGTCCGGACGGTCAGGATCGAGCGTCGCCTCGTCGGGGCCTCCGTCGAGAACTGCCCGACCGAGGGCGTCCGAGAGCGTGTCCCCGTTGGGCGGGTTCATTCGCGATCCTCGTCCCGGCTTGGGAGCCACAACGCCTCTGGGTTTTGCTCTGCACCGCCTTCGTTCCGTCCATGCCTCCACTGCGCCCCGAACAAATACGCGGCACCGACCATGAGCGCGATGGTCATGCCCTGGAAGAGCCCGTGGACAAAGCCATCGGTGATGAGTCTGCTCAGGACGAAAGTGACCAGGCCAGCCAAGAAAACGCCCGTGCCAGTCGTCTGGAGAGCTCGCTTCGATCTCATGCGTCAATAGTGTCTTGACACCGTCGAAACGTCAACTGATCATTGACGCGCATCCTTGAGTTGCAGAGCGACGCCGCTCAGAACTCAATTCCGTCGCAGCCGGGCAGAACACTCAGGAACGGCGCTTCTTCGGGTGGCCATCCGCACCAGGACGGCGCTGGGCGATCGACCCGAATATGGATCCGAGGGCAATGGAAATGATCATCGCCAGCCCCCAGTTGATCTCGACTTGGTCGTCGAAGACGACGGAGTCGAGGAATGCGTCGACAGCAATCCAGACGACGAAGATCGTCGCAGCGGCGACGACACCTCGTACCACAGCTTGCGTCACAGCACCTCTCGGCATGCACCGAGTTTACGATCCCCGGTCGAATCTCGTCGCCTCGGGTCGGTCGAGCGCAACGGAAACCGCCACCTGGATCATGGTCGGTCTGAGCCTGCGCAGCGCAATCAACGCAGGACTCAACAACGAGTCGCGAAGCTGACCATGACTGGGGCGTGACCCGCCCGGAACAACACCAGCGATGATGCCAGCAACCCGCTCGTAGCGGCACGACTGCGAGCGTTCCAGTGCGCGAGATCGGCGGACACGTCATGCCTGTCGTGCGACAATCGGGATGTGGGCTCGGATCTGACAGAGGAGGCATGTCGGCTCGAGGTCCGTCTGCTCGATCGGAAGGTTCGATCGCAGCCCTCCTTGGTCGCCGAGCTACTCCATGAGGACTTCATCGAGTACGGATCCTCGGGGCGTCGGTGGACCCGCGACGAGATCGTCAACGAACTGAGTACCGAGGGTGGCGCAAGCCGCATCGCAACGTTCGACCTCACTGCCTCTGAGCTTGCCGACAACGTCGCGCTCGTTACCTACCGCAGCTCTCGCGATGGGCGCGAGGCGTGGAGAAGCTCGATCTGGATCCGCGAGGACGGTCGATGTCGGATACTGCTCCACCAAGCGACGCCGGTCGCCCCGATCGACATCTGAACCACCAGAGTGCCCGATATTCCCGCGCCGACTTTGCCCGTTCACCCGCTCGCGTTCGGCACGACGGTGAGCGGCGAGGTGCGGCACATCAGCTCGCACGGATGACCGAGGCCGAACGACAGTTGCTCTGTGGGTGCGGATTGTTTGACGCCATGTGAAGGGTAGCCGCGTCACGAGTTCGAGGGTTGCTCGTCCGGCTTGGAGGGCGACCACTCGGGCGTCGTCGCCGGTGTCGACCAGGAACTCCTCGGCAGAACGCGATGGCGGCGTCGAAGTCGTCGACCTCGACGCCAACTCGAAGTTGCAGCACACCGCCGGGTGTGGTCGTGCCGTGTCGATCGGGTCGGTTCGGGGCGGTTCATCGCGACTCCGTTCGGTCGGTGGTGATGGCGACCTTGCCGCGGGTCAGTCCGCTTTCGAGGTGGGCGATGGCGTCGGCTGTTTGGGCGAGTGGGTAGCTGCAGTCGACGACGGGGGTGACGTGTCCGGTCTCGACGAGGTCGGCGAGGCGTTCGAGGTGGATGGCGTCTTCGCTGGCGACGAACGTGGTGAGCCGTTGGCGGGTGACCAGCGAGGTGAGCTTTGCTCGGATCTGGCGATCGGTGCCGCCGAGCCAGCGGCCGCCGTTCTCACCGCCGACGATGACGAGTGTTCCGGTCGGGGTGAGTGCTCGGCGGAGGTCGCGGAGGCGTCGGTTGCCGCCGGTGTCGATGATGACGTCGTACCGGCCCGGCTCGGCGAGGGGGTCGTCGGCGCGGTAGTCGATGACCCCGCTGGCGCCGAGCCGCCGGACGAGGTCGAGCTTGTCGCTGCTGGCGACTCCGGTGACGATGCCGCCGACGGCGTAGGCGATCTGGACGGCGTAGGTGCCGACCCCGCCGGAGGCGCCGAGGACGAGGACCCGGTCACCGGGGCGAACCCGTCCGTGGTCTTCGACGGCTTGGAGCGCGGTCGATCCCGTGACGGCGAGCACGCCGGCCTCGGTCATCGTGACGTTCGTCGGGATGCCTGCGAGGCGATCCTCATCGGCGCGTGTGTACTGCGCGAAGGTGCCATGTCCGGTGCCGAAGACGACGTCGCCTTCGGTGAAGCGGGTCACACCTGCGCCGACGGTGTCGACGAGGCCCGCGACGTCGAGGCCGGGAACCGGGTTGCGGGGGCGTCGGAGTCCGAACGCAAGCCGGGTGACAGCGGGTCGTCCGGTCACGAGGTGCCACACGCCTCGGTCGACACCAGCTGCGGCGACTCGCACGAGTACGTCGTGGTCTCCGATGTCGGGTCGGGGGATCTCGCGGACTTCGAGGACGTCAGCGGAGCCGTACCGGTCCTGGACAATGGCTGTCATCGACCGCTCGCTCCGTTCCTCGTGCTCGCTGGTCTCGAATGACTGGCCGCGAAGGGTCTGCTTCGTGGAGTGTTTCTGGGTGGTGTGCATGGCGGTGCGCTTTCTGATTCAGGCGGCGACCGTGACGGGTCGGCGTGTGGGGGCATGGGTCGGGACGTCGAGCCCTCGGGTGACGAGACGGATCGCGAAGGCGAGTTCGACGACGAGGCAGATCGCATAGAACGGTTCGATGACCGAGCTGGCGCTCGGCGCGAACAGTGCAGCGAACGACCCGGTCAGGTAGATGACACCGGTGGCTGCCAGGCCGTACGCGAGCAGTCGCGGGACCAGACGGCCGGCGGCGAGGAGCCATGCGACAACGAGGCAGCTGAGCCCGAATGCGATGAGGCCGGTGTCGTAGCCGAGGGCGTGGCGCTCGACCGCGTCGAGCGCGTCCTGGGCCGGACCGGCGAGAACGGTGCCGTTGGCATCGACGGCGTCGCTTGCGAACCCCAGCGCCCTGGTCAGGTTGATCAGGTTGACGGCAATCACGGCTCCCTGGATCAGGCGGAGCACGGTGGCCGTGGCGGCGATACGTCGGCTGACGTGGCGCAATAGCCCGAGCAGACCGATCGCCACGACGACGTCGAGCGCGATCATCACGACGTCGGCGCCGATGCCGACGCCGAACAGGCGCGGCGACGCAGCAATGTTCTCTGCCGTTGCGACCGGATCGTCGTCGACGATCAGCGAGCCACGCACCGCGAACTCAGCGAAGATCCCCGTGGCGATGATCCCCAGGTAGGCGAGGCCGGTCCGCCGGGCGAGCCTCGACGCCCGAGGTGTCGTCGTGGTGGCAGTGGAAGCAGTAGTCGTCGAGGTGACGGCATTCATGGTGTGTCCTTTCGGGAGATCGGCGGTGTCAACGACCGTACGGATGCACCCCGCCACCGGTCTTGGCCTCGTCGGCCAACTCGTTGACCGATCAGGACACTGCGGCGTCGTGGTAGAACCGGACCATGGGTTCGGTGGGCACGCCGGTCGTACGTCGCATGATCGACGTCGCCGACGAGCGACACCCGCGTGAGGGGCTGCTCGCAAGCGTCGGGCTGTCATCTGGTCCGACCGGTGTCGACTGGGCCGGTGACTCGATCGACGAGGAGATCTACTACGGCCTGCTCGAACGCATCGCGGGGGCCGACGATCCGGGGTTCCCGTTCCGCTACGCGCAGGCGCTGCACCCAGACGATCTCGGTGCGCTCGGCCTGGTCATCAAGACCGCCCCCACTCTGCGAGCCGCGCTGGAACGACTGGCCCGGTACGTGCTCGTGCTCAGCGACACGCTCCGCTACGAGCTCATCGACCAGGCCGATGGCTGCATCTTCGCGCTCGTGGGTCGCCCTCACCACCGCCTCGGTGCCGCGATCGCCAACGAATGCGCGCTCGCGGCAGCAACTTCCGTTCTCAGGGTGATCGGCGGGGTCAGGCTCGAACCGACACTCGTGGAGTTCCAACACGCCGCTCCCGGCACCGATCGCCACCACGTCGACTTCTTCGGCTGCCCGATGCGCTTCGAGGCCGCCGTCAACGGCATCCACGTCAGCGAGAGAGATCTCGCTCACCGAGCACTACTCGCCGACGACGGCCTCTCCTCCTACCTCCTGTCGCAACTCGAGGACCTCACCGCCCGCAAGGCGCGCCGTTCGATCGTCGACGACGTCCGCGCCGCGATCGCCGACTCACTCCCCGACGGGCAACCCAGCAAGTCCCAGATCGCTCGGCGACTCGCAGTCAGCGAACGGACGCTCCATCGTCAGCTCGCCGATCACGACGAGACCTTCCAGGAGATCGCCACACGAGCCCGCCGCGACGCCGCCGAATCGCTCCTGACGGCCACGGGCCACTCGCTCGCGGACATCGCCTTTCTGACCGGGTTCTCCGACCAGACCGCGTTCACCCGCGCCTTCAAACGCTGGACCGGCACCACCCCGGCCGCTTTCCGCGACAACCGACCGTTGCGGCCGAGACCGGCCGCTACACCACTCAGAACGTGTGACGAATGAACGCTCTGCACCTGCACCGGATCGGCACGACTGGGATCGGCGGCCTGCTCCTGATTGGCGCGGGATGACGACGCGTCGACCGGCGCCGACCTCGTCGCTCATCGCTGCCGGAAAGGCGATCGGACAGCATCTTCGGCGTCGGGTCGTCCGTGGAGCAGCGGGTCCGAGACCGAGATTGAGTACGCTCAGCAGCGGCTCTTCGGCTGTGGGCAGTACAGCAGCCACAGGTTCGAGTCGGGGCTACTGTGCGATGGGAGCAAACCGATGATGCGTGTCAGCAACCCGTACCTCGACGCCAACACGATCCCGATCGACCGGCCCGACAGCATCGAGTACGCGGCACTCGTGTCGCGGATGCGCTCCGAGCTGGCGGCTGACGGGTGCGCCGTCGTCCAGAGCATTCTCACCCCCGAGGGCGTCACCGCTCTCGTGACCGAGGCCGATGCGGTCGCGCCCCACGCCCATCGCTCCTCCAGCCGCACCAACGCCTACTTCAGCCAAGACGACGAGGCGTTGCCAAAGGGACATCCGGTGCGCCGCTTCTACGACCGGTCGATCGCATTCGTCGCGGCCGACCGCTTGGTCGCCGGCGGACCGCTACGCGGCATCTACGACACGGTGGGGTTCGACGGCTTCATCCGCGACTGCCTCCAAGCCGACCCGTTCCACCGCTACGCCGACCCGCTCGCCGACGTCATCATCAACAGCGCCGGTGCTGGCCCCGGCTTCCCGTGGCACTTCGACACCAACGACTACACCGTGACGCTTGCGATCCAAGTCGCCGAGCAGGGCGGCGAGTTCGAGTACGCGCCGAACGTCCGCACCGCCGACGATGAACATTTCGACGCGGTCACCCACGTTCTCGACGGCACCTCCGACCGGGTGCGCACCCTGATACTCCAGCCGGGCGATCTACAGATCTTCCTGGGTCGACACAGCCTGCACCGTGTGACTCCACTCGGCGGAACCCGCCCACGCTACGTCGGCATCTTCTCCTACGTCGATCAGCCCGACATGGTGGCGACCCCTGAGCGGTGCCGCCAGTTGTACGGCAAGGTCATGCCCATCCACTACGAGCGCGCCGGCCGTCGAGGCGACGTGCTGTTGGACTGAACTTCAACCGTGGGCCCGTTGTTCGCATCGATCACAGACCTGAACGGGGTCTCCTTCGGCCTCTGGACGGCCGTAGCGAAGAACTCCGAGTCGTAGCGTGGCTCATCAGGCACCTTCGAGGCGGACGAGTGTCTTGCCGGCGACGCCGTGCTGGTCGAACGTGGCGATCGCGTCGGCGACTCCGGCAAGGTCGGTGCGGGCCCCGACCAGTGGTGCGATGCTTCCGTCGGCGAGCATCTCGGCGAGCGGTTCGATGAACTCGGTGGACTCCTTGGAGATGAACGCTGTCAACCGCTGACGGCTGAACATCGACAGAAGGATCGCTCGAACGTTGCGACCGGTGCCACCGGTGATGGTGCCGCCGTCTTCACCGCCGACGATCACGAGCGTTCCTGTCGGGGCGAGCGCGCGGCGCAGTCGACGGAGTGGGTTGCGGCCGGCGATGTCGATGATGAGGTCGAACGTGGAACCGATCTCGTCGATTGGTGTCATTCCGTGATCGACGGCGTGGACGGCACCGAGTGTTCGGACGTTGTCGAGATTCTTCGCGCTCGCGACGCCGGTGACCTGCGCACCGAGTGCGGTGGCGATCTGGACGGCGAAGCTGCCGACCCCGCCCGAGGCGCCGATCACCAACACCCGCTGCCCGGGTGTCACGCGACCGACTGCGGTCAGCGCTTGCAGTGCGGTGATCCCCGAGATCGTCGAGACCGCCGCATCCTCGACGGACACGTTGCTCGGTCGCAGGACCAGCTTGTCGACGTCCGCAACGGCGTACTCCGCGAAGGCACCGTCGGCGACGCCCATCACTTCGTCGCCGACCTGGAATCGGCCGCCGTCGGCGCCGACAGCGACGACTCGGCCGGCCACGTCGGAGCCGAGCACCGGTTGTTTCGGACGGAACAGACCGAAGCCGGCGATGCGGATCAGCAGCGGGAGGCCGGTCATGAGGTGGACGACGCCGCGGTCGATCGCCGAGGCTGCGACCTCGACGACCACCTGGCCGCTCTTCGGTGTCGGTACGTCGAGGCGGTCGAGTTCGATCGACTCCGGTCCGCCGTAGCGGTGGCGGACGACTGCGGTCATCGAGGTCGCTCGCTTGTCGGTCGCTGACGCTGTCTCGGGTGTCGTGGTGTGGTTCGTGGTGGTGTCCATCGGTTCTCCTTCGTGACGTTTCGTACTATGTACGATCAGGTGGACAACGATACTCGTACTTTGTACGATGTCAAGAACGAATCGAGGAAGTAGGCAAGCCACGTGGCGACCGCGAAGACGAAGCGTCAACCGATGACGAGACAACGGGTGCTCTCCGCGGCGCTCGAACTCGCGGACGAGATCGGAGCAACCGACTTGACGATCCGGCGGCTCGCCGACGCACTCGAGAGCAAGCCGATGACGATCTATCACCACGTTCCGAGCAAGGACGAGATCCTCGATGGCATCGTCGACCTCGTGTTCGCCGAGATCGACCTCCCCGACTCTGAGCTCGACTGGAAGCCGGCCGTTCGCGCCCGGTGTGTGTCTGCCCGCCACGTGCTGACTCGGCATTCATGGGCGGTGCCACTGATGGAGTCGCGCCGTTCGCCAGGTCCGGCGACGCTGCGTCATCACGATGCAGTCGTCGCGTGCCTCCGTGGGGGCCTGTCTCTCACGATGACGGGGCACGCCTATGCGACGCTCGACGCGTTCGTCTTCGGCTTCGCGATCCAGGAGGCGGCGCTGCCGGAACCGGGTGACGAGATGGCCGAGGTCGCGGCTGAGATCGTGACCGACGAGTTGGCCGAGACCTTCCCAGCGCTCCACGAGTTCGCTGTCGAGCGAGCGATGCAGCCGGGGTACGACTTCGGCGACGAGTTCGAGTACGGCCTCGACCTCATCCTCGATGCGCTCGCGGAACGCTCACGCCGCGACTGAGTCGCTCGGCCATTCGAGCCAAGTGAGGATCGCCCGGTTCGTGGCATCGGAGGGTTTGACGAGTCGCCGTCGCCGCGCTGGTTCCGGACGATGACGCTGTAGCCGGCGTCGCCGAGCGCGGGCACTTGGCGGCACCCGGTCTCGGATCCGTCGGCGTCCGAACTACGTCAGGCCGCGCTCTCGCGCGACTTGGACGGCGGCCTGGCGGCCGTCGACGCCGAGCTTGCGGTAGATCGCCTTGCAGTGCGTCTTGACGGTGTTGAGCGAGACGTACAACTCGCCCGCGATCTCGCGCTGCGACAACCCGGATGGCAAGAATCGCAGAACGGACAGTTCGCGATCGGACAGTTCTTCGACGAGGTCGGCATTGGCGGCCGGCCGCTCGGCGAGCCCGTGACGAGCTTCGACTCGGCCGAGGTAGGTACCTGCCACGCCGGGGTCGACACAGGTTGCGACGATCGAGCGAGCCTCGGACAGATGATCGTCGGCGCTGGGTCCGCCGTGCTCGAGACCGGCATCGGCGGCAGCTGCGAGCGCGTACGCGAGCATGATCTTCTCCGGTGACCTGCGGGCCAGTTCGACGCCACGTGAAGCGGCCTCCAGGGCGGTTGCCCTGTCGTCGCAGGTGCGGGCGAGAACGCTGTGTCCGAGCGCCATGTGCGCTGCGTTGTGGAAGCGGTGCGTGTCGGCGAACGCGAGGGCGTTGGTTGCCAGTTCGTGAGCGCGCGTCGTGCGGCCTTGCTCGATCTCGGCGATCGCCTGGTAGAGCGGGTTGACCGCCAGCGCGAAGTAGTCGGGTCGCGCCTCGGCCAGCTCGCGTGCCGTGTCGAGCAACGGGGCTGCCTCGTCGAACAGCCCGGCGAGGGCGCGGACTCCTCCGAGGACCATCGCGTGGGTGGGATGCACCGCCGGGGGTCCGTTCTCGGCGGCTCGGAGGGCCGAGGTGATGTCGCCGTCGGCGGTGTGCACCATGATCGCCAGCGCCTCGATCAACCCGGTGTCGTCTTCGTCGGTGTCGAGTGGTCGAGCCCGCTCGAGCCAGGTCTTCGCCTCGGCGAAGCGGCCCGTCACGAAACAGATCCAGCCCCACACGGTGGCCGCGCCGCCGTGGTGTTGTGCGGTGTCGCCGAGGCGGTCGAGGAGCCGCGTGACGGTGAAGGTCTGGCCCCGGTTGAGGAGGCGCGTGGCGTTCGCTGCGATGAGGTCTGCGGCCCGCTCCGACTCGCCGGCCTGCAGCAGGTGTTCGATCGCCTCGTCCGCTGACCCGGCGCGGTCGTGCCAGTCGCCGGCGATCCGATGGAGCTCGGCGACGCGCTCCGGTGCAGTGCGCTGGGCTTCGAGTCGGAGCATGTCGCGTAGGAGGTGGTGGAAGCGGAACCAGGTGCCGTTGCGGTCGAGCGAGATCACGAGTTGGTTCGACGCAGCAATCGACTGCAACCACCGTGCACCGTCATCGCCACCGGTGAGTTCATCGATCAGCGGGCCACTCATGCGTTCGAGCACCGAGGCATCGAGGAGCCGATCGCGATCGTCGAGCAGCGTCTCGAGGAACTCGTCGGCGAGATAGTCCGCAACGAGTTGATCATCGCCGTGGAACGAGTCCACGAACGCATCGACATCGGCGCTCTTGCGCAGCGAGAGTGCGGCCAGCACCAAACCTGCCGCCCACCCTTCGGTTCGTTGCAGAAGCCGATCGACCGCGACGTTTCCCAGACCGACGATGTCGGCATCGAGGAGCCAGCGAGCCTCGTCGAGGTCGAAGCGCAGATCGTCGGCGCGTACTTCGGTGAGCTGGTCCCGCACTCGGAGGCGACCGAGGCGGAACGGGGGATCGACCCGCGTCGAAACCACCAGGACGAGGTTCCGCGGCAGCCGCTCGACCAGCTGCTCGACGCTTCGGTGCACGTCCGGGTTCGTCACCAAGTGGTAGTCGTCGACGACGAGCACGATCGACACCTCGATGCCCGCGACCTCGTTCACCACCGTGGTGACGACGGCGTCGAGGCCGTCGCTGGTGGCAGCACGAACGGCATCACCGAGCCCGGGAACGTCATCGTCGAGGGTCGCTGCCACGCCTGACCAGAAACGCGATGGATCATCGTCGCCCTCGTCAATCTGCAGCCACCCGGACGCGCCGCCCCGGCCATCGAGCCAGCCATTGACCAACGTCGACTTGCCCGACCCGGCCGGCGCGCTGACCAACACGACACTTCGACCTGACTGCACCGATGCTTCGAGCGCATCGATCAGACGCGCGCGCGACAAGTACCGACTCGGTGGCCGAGGGGGCGAGATCTTGGTCGACGTGACCGTCACAGAAGAACCGGTCATCGCCCAATCGTAGGAGACCCTCCCCGACACGATGGCGACGAACCGGTCCGACCGGCTCACCCGGGTGAGAAGGGGTGTCGAGCGATGCCGGCTCACCCCGATCCGTCGGAACGTCGAGACATGTCCGAACTCACCCGCTACGAGATCGAGATCCGTGGCCGAGCGACCGCTCGACTACTGCGGCCCGCCCTCGACGACTTCGTCATCGAACCGACCGACGCCGGAACCACCCGACTCGTCGGCGACATCCGCGACGCATCGCAACTCAACGGGCTCCTCGCTCACTTCACCTCGATGAACGCCGAGGTCATCGGTCTCCGCCGCGTCGAGGCGAACCGGTCGGAACGGCCGGACCCCAGCTCCACCACAACCAATCCCAAGAAGGGCACGGAATCATGACCATCACCACACCACCCACCTCCGCTTCCGCCGTGGAGAAGGCAGACAGGACGTTGGCTCGCGTCGGTGGCGCGGCAGCGTTGCTTGCCGCAGGCACGTTCGCCTACGGCATCGCGATGTTCGCAACAACGTTCACCGACTACACCGACCCCGATGCGACACCTTCGGACTCGGTCGACTTTCTCGTCGACCACCAGGGCTCACTGCTCGCCTGGTACATCGGCATCTTCATCGTCTTCGGTGCAGCGCTCGTCCCACTCGGGCTGGCGCTGCGAAAGCGACTCGCCGACGAGACACCGCTGCTGGCCAATGCGTCGATGGTGTTCGCTGCCATCTGGGCCGCGCTGATGTTTGCGACCGGCATGATCTCGAACATCGGGATCGAAGCAGTCGCCGACCTCGCCGACACCGACCCCGATCAAGCCATCAGCGTCTGGTCGTCGATCGACATCGTCACGAACGGATTGGGCGGCGGCAATGAACTCGTCGGCGGCATCTGGATCCTCCTCGTGTCGCTCGCCGGCCATCTGACCAATCGTCTTCCTCGCTGGCTCAATCTCGTCGGCATCGTCACCGCAATCGCCGGGGTCGTGACCGTCGTGCCCGCCTTCGAAGTGGTCGAGATGGTATTCGGGCTGGGGTCGATCGTCTGGTTCATCGGCATCGGCCTCACACTCGTTCGTGATCGCCAGCACCCGAGGGCGATGTCGTGACTACCGAGCGGGTCGGCGGGCTCAACCGCTGATGGTGTGGGCGAGCAGACCGCCGACCATTGCGACTGCGAACACGTACGCGAAGAAGGCGGCGATCACCGAGTGGGCTGCCATTTTCGACAACACGATGAACTCGGGAACGTTCGCGCCGGCACCGGCGATGGTCAGCGCGACGATGGCGCCGACACCGACACCTGCGGTGTGGAGCGAGTTCGCGATCGGCACGAACAACTCGGTGCTGAAGTACAACGGCGTTCCGAGCGCCGACGCGGTCGGAATCGCAAGCCAGGGGCTCCCGGTCGTGAGCCGGGCTGCGGCCTCGGGTGAGACGACTGCCTCGATCGCGATGCCGATGGCAACGCCCAGCAGCAGCAACGGACCGAACGACCGGAGGAGTGCGCGAGACGACGCAAGTGCCGAGCGCGCTTCGGTGCGCCAGCCCTGCCACGCCACGACGTTCTCGGTGCATTGATGATCTTCGACAGGCTCGGATGCCGAGAGACCAAGGTCGGGCACCCCAACCACGACCCGTTCCGGCGTTGGTATGCGATCGGCCACCGGCTTGAGTTGTCGTTCGGTGCCGAACCGCTGGGCGGTGAGCGCGAGTGCGAGCGCAGCGACGAACGTGACCACGAAGTAGATCACCGCGACCGTCGGACCGACAATCAGCCACAGTGCGCCGAACAAGATCGGATCCAGCACCGGAGCAGCGGAGATGAATGCGACATAGCCGGCCGGTGGCACGCCAGCTCGGCGCATCCCCACAAGAAGCGGGATCGCCGAGTACGTGCAGAACGGGGTGATGAAGCCGATCACGATGCCCTTGAGTGCGGCAGCGACGGGACGGCCACCCATCCACCGCCGCAAGCGCTCGGGCCCGAATCGTCGTTGCAGAATCTCGACGAGGAACGACACACCCACGAAGAGCACGACCAACTCGACCAGCAGCATGATCGTCGAGGTCATGACGACCGCACAGTCGTGTTCGCTCCCATCACCGCAGCCGCCGCCATCGGAAGCGTGCTCATGCACTCACGATTGACCCGAACCAGTGTGCGCACGCCGTCCGGTTCCATCAGCACGAACCGCTCTTTCGCGAGCACGCTCAGGTGACGCGAGATCGTGGACTGGCTCTTGTCGAGATGCTCGACGATCTCGCCGACGGTGACCGGCCGATCGGCCGAAGCAACCACGTGAAGCACTCGGAGGCGGGTGCCGTCGGCGAGACAGCGGAACCAGGAGGCGTATTCGTCTGCGTCGGGTTGCGTGAGGTACTTCATGCATCATCGACGATAAACGATGAATGGCACGGTGGCAATCGAGCAACCACAAGAAGTGCGCCGGAACTCGCACGCCGCTCCGAGCTACAACCCGCTCGCGAGCGGTATGACCGCGCTCGATCAGGCGATCGGAATTGCCGATGCCCGGATCAGCGCGGACCTCGCGTCGGTGTCGAGGTGTGCGTTGCCACGAACGCCCGCAGGACGTTCAGCCACTCCGGCGACGATGTTCGTATCCCGATCGGCGCGCGTTCGAGATCGTCGAGCCAACGGCCGAGAGCGTCGATGCGGGAGCCGATGAGCGAGTCGATGACCACACGATCGACCGCGTGCCGGGTGGCGTCGGCGTATCCATCGAGGAACGGCGAACGGAAAGCGCTGTAGCGGCTGCCGTCTGCGTTCACCTCAGCGTCGAACAACACCATGTACAACGAGTTCGCGACGTCGTAGAGCACCGGTCCGTACCCGCAGTCGTCGAAGTCGAAGACCCTCGGGCCGTTCGGGGTCACGATGACGTTCTGATCGCTGAAGTCGCCATGCAGGAGCTGCCACCGGCTCCGATCGCCGCGATCGTCCACGAGCGCTTCCACGGGCGGCAGATGCCACTCACCGAGCCTGCCCAGCTCAGCGTGAAGCTCGCCGAGCGTGCGACCGAGGAGCCACGCATCGGCTGTGACAGCGATGTCGGCCTGCCTGCCCGCAACGAACGGAGTCGCCGTCAGCCACCAGTCCCCGACCGCGCTCACCAACGAGTCATCGATCCGGATCGGAGCAGCCACCACCTCGGTGAGATCAGCGAGCGACTCGGTCATCGCCATCCGCTCGGCGAGCGCTGCGCGGTCCGCCAACCGGGCCTCGGTCAGCTTCACGACCGCCGTGTGGCCGTTGACCGTCCCGGCGAACACGCGGGACTGCTTGCCGGCGTGGAGTTCTCGATCCACGTCGACACCCAGCCGCTGCATCTCCTCGCGACGGGGAAGCAACGGACTCGAGCGGCTCACCATCTCAGTATCGCCGAGCCGATGCAACGGCGAGACGCCCCATCTCGGTCACCCCTGAATGGCCGGCGCCTTGCTGGACTTCCGGCGAGGTCGCACGTCTCCGAACGGGTCGCGGCAACAGGACGCGCTCCTCGCACCGGGTGCCCGATCACACCACCGGCCCGAGTGAGGTACCGTCGGAACATGAAGTACGGCTTCGTGGTCCCGTGGGGCGACGCCGCCGACATCGGCGATCTGGCCGAAGCAGCCGAGGGCGCATCGTGGGACGGGCTGTTCGTCTGGGAACCGGTGTGGGGCGTCGATGCGTGGATCTCCCTCGCGCTCGCGGCGGTCCGCACCTCGAAGATCCGACTCGGCACGATGCTGACGCCGCCCTCTCGACGCCGCCCGTGGGAGCTCGCCGGTCAGGTCGCGACCGTCGACCGTCTGTCGAACGGACGGGTCACGCTCGGCGTCGGGCTCGGGGCGGTCGACTCCGGTTTCGACACGTTCGGCGAGGAGTGCGACAAGCGCAAACGCTCCGAGTTGATGGACGAATGCCTCGACATCGTGTGCGGCCTGTGGAACGGTCAACCGTTCGAGTACTCGGGTACGCACTACTCCGTGCAACCCAGCGAGTTCCCGACGATCGGCGATGTCGTTCAAGCTCCGCGCGTGCCGATCTGGTGTGTGGGAGCGCTGGGACGCCCGAAGTCGATGGGTCGGGCGCTGAAGTGGGACGGCGTGATCCCGCAGGTGCTCGATCCTGACGTGGAGGGCGGCGCCCGCCAGGCCGATCTCCACGAGGTCGCCGACCTGCGCGCGACGATCGGAGCCGGCCCGAATCCGGACGCCGACATCGTGGTCGAAGGGCAATGGACCGAGCACTCGCCCGCCGCATACGCCGACGCCGGAGCGACGTGGTGGATCGAGTCGATGTGGGGTGCGATGAGCGAGCACTCCCCCGTCACCGCTGCCTATGACCGGCTACGCGAGGGTCCGCCGCACTGAGTACGGTCGTTTCCGATGAACGACACCGGATGGAACCTGGCCGATCTCTTCGAAGCGATCGCAGCCGAGATCCCCGACGCACTGGCTCAACAGCAGGGTGAGCGCCAACTGACGTGGAGCGAGTTCGACCGCCGAGCGAACGGCGTGGCCGCGGCGTTGCTCGCGGTCGACGGCGCCGCCGAGCAGGACAAGGTCGCGCAGTATCTCTACAACTCTCCCGAGTATCTCGAGTCGGTTTTCGGCGCGTTCAAGGCCGGAATGGCCGTGGTCAACACGAACTATCGCTACGCGGCCGACGAACTCGTCTACCTGTGGGACAACGCCGACGTCACGACGGTCGTCTTCCACGGCACGTTCGCCGACCAGTGCGAGGCGGTGCGCGATCGGGTTCCGCGCGTCACCACGTGGTTCTGGGTCGACGACGGGTCGGGTGACTGTCCGAGTTGGGCGACGCCGTACGAGGCGATTGCGTCGGCGGGAACGAGCGAGTCGGTCGCCGGTTCGTGGGGCCGGTCGGGAGACCACTTGGTGCTGCTGTACACCGGTGGGACCACCGGGATGCCGAAGGGCGTCATGTGGCGTCAGGACGATCTGTTCGGCGTGCTCGATGCCAACAACCGCAAGCGGCTGCCGCCGGAACAGGACCTCGACGCCGCCACCGCACGCATCACCAAGGCCGGTCCTCGGAACATGCCGAGCGCTCCGTTGATGCACGGAACGGGTTTCTTCAACGCGGTCAGCAACCTGATGATCGGTGGTTCGATCACCACCATGCAGGGCCGCTCGTTCAGCGCAGAGGAGTTCCTCGACGACGTCGAGCACTACGGCATCAACTCCACGTCGATCGTCGGCGATGCGTTCGCGAAACCGATCCTGCGTGCCCTCGACGCAGAACCCGACCGGTGGGACATCAGCTCGCTGCGCGTCATCGTGTCATCAGGCGTGATGTGGTCGAAGGAGAGCAAGGACGGCCTACTCCGACACAACTCGCGATTGATCATGGTCGACTCGCTCGGTTCCTCCGAGGCGATCGGTATGGCGACCAACACCACGACGAAGGAATCGTCCGACTCGGCGAAGTCCGGCACGGCACGCTTCGAGCTGGGGCCGGACACGCGCGTGATCACCGACGAAGGCCGCGACGTGACTCCGGGATCCGACGAGCTGGGACGAGTCGCGATCCGCGGGCGGACGCCGATCGGCTACTACAAGGACGAGACCAAGTCGGCGGAGACCTTCGTGATGATCGACGGCGCCCGCTACTCCATCCCCGGCGACTACGCCACGGTCGACACCGACGGAACCGTCAACCTCAAGGGTCGCGGCAGTCAGTGCATCAACACCGGTGGCGAGAAGGTGTACCCGGAGGAGGTCGAGGAGTGTCTGAAACTGCACCCCGACGTCGCGGATGCTGCGGTGCTCGGACTCCCCGACGAGAAGTGGGGCGAAGCGATCAACGCGCTCGTCGAACTGACTTCAGGGGCAGCGCTGGACGAAACCGCACTCCGCAACCACGTCAAGGCGCATCTGGCGGCCTACAAGGCTCCGAAGCACGTGATGCAGATCGAATCCGTCGGTCGGGCAGCGAACGGCAAGCTCGACTACAAGGCACTCGCCGTCATCGCAGCAGCCGGCTGATCGTCGACCTGCCACGACTCCGCCACGACGACGGAGAGAGCGCGACGCGATCGCGGAATCAGAGGTCGTCGTAGCGCAGTGTCGTAGCATCGGGCCGATGGCGACCCCTCCCCCGACGCCGCTCGACTTCCGCTGGACCGACTATGCCGGCGTGCTGTTCGACCTCGACGGCGTGATCACCCCGACCGCAAAAATCCACGAACACGCCTGGGGTGAACTGTTCTCTGCGTACGACTACACCGAGGCCGACTATCTCGCGTACATCGACGGCAAGCCGCGCTACGACGGCGTGCGCTCGTTCCTCGAGAGCCGAGGCGTCACGCTCCCCGAGGGAGACCCGGGCGACGCCCCCGGGGACGACACCGTGTGCGCACTCGGCAACCGCAAGAACGCGCTCTTCAACGAGATCCTCGATCGAGACGGCATCGCGCCCTATCCCGGGTCACAGTCGACGCTCGACCTGCTCGCTGATGCCGGCGTTCCGTCGGCGATCGTCTCGTCGTCCAAGAACGCGAAGCCGGTGCTCACCGCTGCAGGGCTCGATGGTCGGTTCGACGTCGTGATCGACGGCATCGTCGCGGCCGATCTCGCCCTGAACGGGAAGCCGGCACCCGACAGCTACCTGCTGGGTGCGGAGCGTCTGGGCATCGATCCGCACCGGACCGTGGTCGTCGAGGACGCGGTGTCGGGCGTGGCGGCAGGAGCCAACGGCTCGTTCGCCGTCACGATCGGCGTCGACCGCGGCGCCGGCCACGACACCCTCCGCGAACACGGCGCCACCTTCGTCGTGGACGACCTCGAGGAACTCCTCCCCTCAGGGCGGATCGCGTAGTGGCGTCGAATCACCTTCCTCCGCCGAGCGGTCTGGAGTCGCACCGGTTCCCAGTCGAGCCGTGGCGGCTCGTGGAGACCGAGTACCACAGCGACGACCTCGGACACACCGAGACGCTCTTCGGAGTCGGCAACGGCTACCTCGGCATGCGCGCCAACCCCGAGGAAGGGCGCGACGCCCACTCGCACGGCACGTTCATCAACGGTTTCCACGAGACGTGGGAGATCCAGCACGCCGAGAACGCGTTCGGATTCGCGAAGGTCGGTCAGACGATCGTCAACGTGCCGGACGCGAAATTGATCAAGCTCTACGTGGACGACGAACCGTTGCTCCTCGCCGACGCCGACCTGGAGCACTACGAACGCTCGATCGACTTCCGCACCGGCTATCTCACCCGCGACCTCCTCTGGCGCACGCCGGGCGGCAAGCGCATCCACGTGCGATCGACACGGATGGTGTCGATGGCCGAACGCCACCTCGCCGTGATGACGTTCGAGGTCACGCTCCTCGACGAAGCGGCGCCGGTCGTGATCTCGTCCCAGCTCCTCAACCGACAGGACGGTGAGGACGAATACCACGTGGTCGGCGCCGCTCTCGGCGAAGGAAACCCCGAACACGACCCGCGGAAGGCCAGCGAGTTCGAGCAGCGCGTTCTACGACCGACCACGCGCGAGGACTCGACCGACGACGAGGGCTCGGGCGACGTGATCCTCGGCTACACGTGCGTGAACAGCGGAATGACGCTCGCGTGCGGCTACCACCACCACGTCGACACCGCGTCGCACTTCGCCGCGACGACGGAACTGGGAGACGACCTCGCGAAGACCGTGTTCGAGATCGCCGGCGAGCCGAACGTGCCGATCACGATCACGAAGTACGTGGCGTACCACACCTCGACGGGCGTGCCGTGCGAGGAGCTCGCCGATCGCTGTACGCGCACGCTTCGGCGAGCCGTTCGCACCGGGGTCGATGAACTCCGCAACGAACAGGTGGGAACCCTCGATCGATTCTGGGCGAGCGCCGACATCGAGATCACCGGCGACGACACCGCACAGCAGGCGATGCGGTGGAACCTGTTCCAACTCGCCCAGGCGTCGATCAAGACCCAAGAACAGGGAATCGCCGCAAAGGGTGTCACGGCCGGCGGCTACGACGGGCACTACTTCTGGGACACCGAGGTCTACGTGGTCCCGTTCCTCGCCTACACCGACCCGATCGCGGCGCGCAAGCTGTTGCGCTTCCGGTGGCACATGCTCGACGCTGCACGCCGACGGGCCCGCGAGCTGAATCAGGAAGGCGGGCTCTTCCCCTGGCGCACGATCAACGGTGAAGAGGCATCGGCGTACTACGCGGCAGGTACCGCCCAGTACCACATCAATGCAGACGTGGTCTTCGCGCTGGCCCGCTACCTCGACGCGACCGGCGACGTCGAGTTCCTGGCCGACGAGGGCGCCGAGATCCTCACCGAGACCGCTCGACTCTGGAACGACCTCGGCTTCTACGCCACCAACAACAGCGGGTCGTTCCACATCCACCGGGTGACCGGTCCCGACGAATACACGACGGTGGTCAACGACAACCTGTACACGAACGTGATGGCGCGCTTCAACCTGCGCTACGCGGCGCGCACCGTGCGCTTCCTCGCCGAGTGGAACCCCGAGGCGTTCGCGTCGCTCCAACGGCGTACCGGACTCCGCCTCGGCGAGCTCGACGACTGGGACGCGGCGGCCGACGCGATGTTCATCCCCTACGACGAGCGGAGCGAGATCCATCCCCAGGACACGGCGTTCCTCGACCTCGAGCCGTGGGACTGGAAGGGCACCGGGCTCGACAAGTACCCGCTCCTCCTGCACTTCCATCCGCTGGTCATCTACCGCCACCAGGTGCTCAAACAGGCCGATGTGGTGCTGGCGATGTATCTCCGCTCGCCGTACTTCACGGCCGAACAGAAGCGCCGCAACTTCGACTTCTACGACCCGATCACCACGGGCGACTCGTCATTGTCCGCGTGCGTGCAGGGCATCGTGGCCGCGCAGGTCGGCCGGGACGAACTCGCCCACGACTACTTCGAGCGAGCGCTGTATCTCGACATCTGCGACGTGCACGGGAACACGAGCGACGGCGTCCACATCGCGAACTGCGGCGGGGTGTGGGCGGCGATCGTGCACGGGTTCGCCGGCATGATCGAGGACGGTCTCGCCTTGTCGTTCGCCCCGCGGTTGCCGACGCAGTGGAGCGGAGTCCGGTTCCGGGTCCACCGCCACGGCTCCACGATGCAGGTCGAACTCACTCCCGATGGCGCTCAGTTGTCCCACGTCGAGGGGATCGGGGTGCCGGTGAAGGACGGTGAGGTCGAGATCGTCGTCGAAGCGGGCGTGACGCATCACGTCGCGCGTGCGCCGAGCGAATGAGGGCTCCGCCCGACGGAGTCACTCGATGAGGTCGCCGACTTCGTAGAAGCGATCCTCGAATCCCTCGCGCGGCACGAAGTCGCCGAGCCTGACGATCAACTCGTACCGCTCACCGGTCGTCGCGTCGGTGATCTCGCACCGCAACTCGTCGCCGTCCAGCACCGTCGACTCGGTGGGACAATCGACGTCCGCCGGATCGATCTCGGCTCCGACTTCGGGTCCGAGCACGACTGCTGCCTCTTCCTCGACCAGCGTCATCTCGTCGGCCACCACGACGTTCGACGCAGCGAGATAGATCTCGTCGTCGGTCTCGAGGACGCCTTGGAACGTGACCGTCGAGCCATCAGGCGCCGTGGCCGTGCAGGTGAACTCCTCGCCTTCCTCCTCCTCGGCCGGGTCCTGACATTCGGCGTCCGTCATCTCGAAGCCGAGCACCTCGCTCAATTCACCCTCGATCAGTTCCTCGCCGGCACTCGCCGGCGACGAGCCGCCGATGGAGAACGAGCATCCGGAAACCGCGGCGAGCACACCGACGATTCCGAGAACCCGGCGACGACGGGGAAGACGGCAGATCAACATTTCGAGCACGCGGCCATCAAAGCAGACCATCACCCGAGCGGTGCATTCGTCGCCGTCAGGCCGGGACGGTGTCGACGACGATCGACCGCTCGCTGGCGATCGGTGGCAGCCGCAACGTGAGGAGCCAGGTGATCGCCAGCGCGATCGCGGAACCGACGAGGGCGAGCGTGAGCCCTCCCCAGAGATAGAGCACACCCGAGAGCAGGGTTCCCACGAGTCGGCCGGCCGCGTTGGCGGAGTAGTAGAAGCCGACGTCGAGCGAAACATCATCATCGTCGGCGTACGCCAGGATGAGATAGCTGTGCAGCGATGAGTTGAGGGCGAACACGACACCGAACACGATCAAGCCCCCGACGATGGCGATCGTGGTTGCGAAGTCGGCGCCGACCGCAGCCGCGATCACCGTGGCGATGACCGCGAGCACGAGCGACCACACCCGCGCCGCGTGGATCTCGTCGAGGGGTTGATTCCGCCGGCGCAGGAAACGCGGCGCCGCCGTTTGCACGATGCCGTATCCGATCGTCCACAAGGCGAGGAACGCACCGATCGCCTCGAAGCTCCAGTGGAGTTCGTCATCGAGGAACACCGGCAGCGCGACGACGAACCAGATGTCTCGCGACGCGAACAGGAAGAAGCGCGCGGTGGCCAGCCGGTTGATCGCGGCCGACTTCGAAAGGATCGACCGGAGCGGCGGCTTCTTCTTCGACCGACCGATGTCCTCGTCGAGCATGATCGCCACCGCCGCGAGTGCCGCGGCGACGAGCCCCGCCAGCGCCCACAGCGCTGCGTCGTAGCCGATCCAGGAGAGCAGCCAGGCGCCGATGAAGAAGCCGAGACCCTTCAACGCGTTCTTCGAACCGGTCAGGATGGCGACGAGTCGGAACAGCGCGCCATCGCCGTCACCAGCGACGAACTTGACGGCGCTCTTCGAGCTCATCTTCGTGAGGTCCTTCGCGACGCCGGAGAGTGCCTGCGCGCCCATCACGTACGCCACCGAGACCCACTCCACCCAATCGGTCTGTTGGAGCGTGAGCGCGATCAGCGCGAACACCTGCAGTCCGAGACCGGCGATCAACGTACGGTTCAGGCCCGTCCGCGCTCCGACCCAGCCACCGACCAGGTTGGTGATGACGCCCATGAACTCATACGCCAGGAACAGGAACGCGAGCGCGACCGGCGAGTAGCCGAGTTCGTGGAAGTAGAGCAGGACCAACATCCGCAGCGCGCCGTCGGTGATGGTGAATGCCCAGTACCCGGCGGTGACGAGGACGTAGTTGCGGAGTTTCATGGCGGTGGATCGTTCGTCAGCGGGACGGAAGTGTGCTGGCGATCTTGGCGGCGAGGTCGGCCATGCGGAACGCGTAGCCGTACTCGTTGTCGTACCAGACGAGCACTTTCACCATCCGGTCGTCGATGACCATCGTGGACGGTGCGTCGACGATGCCGGATCGGGTGTCGTTCGTGTAGTCCGCCGACACCAGCGGCCGTTCCTCGTACCCGAGGATGCCCTTCAGCTCGCCTTCGGCAGCTTCGCGCAGCAGCGCGTTGACCTCGTCGACCGTGACATCGCGCGACACGGTGAACACCGCGTCCGTGAGCGATGCATTCAGCAGCGGAACGCGCACCGCGGTTCCGTTCAGCTTGCCGGTCAGTTCGGGGTAGATCATCGTGATCGCCGTGGCCGAGCCGGTCGAGGTCGGGATCAACGAGTTAAGCGCCGACCGCGCTCGGCGCAGATCCTTGTGGGGCGCGTCGACGATCACCTGGGTGTTCGTCACGTCGTGGATCGTGGTGATCGCTCCACGCTCGATCCCGATGCCTTCGTGGAGGACCTTCACAACCGGTGCCAGGCAATTCGTGGTGCACGACGCAGCGGTCACGATGTGGTCGGTGGCCGGGTCGTAGAGGTCGTCATTGCACCCCATCACGACGTTGAGCACCCCGTCGCTCTTGACCGGTGCGGCGACGATCACCTTGCGCACACCGTGCTCGAAGTACGGCTCGAGCGTCTCGGTCGTCCGGAACGCACCGCTGCACTCCAGCACGACATCGACGCCGTGCTCCGCCCACGGCACGAGTTCGGGCCGCCCCTCCGACGACCAGCTCACGTCGCTTCCGTCGATCGTCACCTTGCTGCCGTCGGTCGCGACCGTGCCGCTGTACCGACCGTGGACGGTGTCGAACTCCAGGAGGTGTGCAGCCGTGGCGGCATCTCCGGAGAGCTCGTTGATGTGCACGAGTTCGAGCTCGGGACGTTCGCGCAGCGCCCGTACGACGAGTCGACCGATCCGCCCGAAACCGTTGATTCCCACTCGCACCGTCACGACAGCACCCCGAGCGTCGCCATGAGCGCCTCGACGCGGGTGCGAACGTCATCGCGAACTTCTGCGAGTTCGTCCGGATTCAAGCGGCGCGGACTCGGAATGTCCCAGTCGACGTAGCGCTTGCCTTCGAGGATCGGGCACGCCTCGCCGCAACCCATGGTGACGATCACGTCGGCTCCGCGCATCACCTCGTCGGTCCAGGGCTTCGGGTACTCGTTCGAGATGTCGATCCCGACCTCCGCCATCGTCTCGACGACCCGGCGGTTGCTGTCCGCTGACGGTGACGACCCTCCGGAGAACACGTCGACGCGGTCCCCCGCGAGGTGGCGCATCCAGCCCGCCGCCATCTGGGACCGACCGGCGTTGTGGTCGCACAGGAACAGCACGCCGGGTCGCGCGCCCGCCGAGCTCTCGAGCCTCGCGAGCCCGGTCAGGCGGTCATTCGTCAGTCGTTCGATCAGCACGGGAAGCCACATCGAAATCGTGGCCTCCGACGCGAGCTTCTGTCGAGAGTCCTCGACGCAACGCTCGATGGTCTCGGAGTTGAAGAGTCCTTCGAACTTGAGTTGCAGACGCTCGACGGCGCCGTTCATCAGCTCCATTTCCTCCGAGGTCATGGAAACGCCCCTCGGGCGTCGCTCTACCGCGCTCATGTGGTTGTCCTTTCGCTGGTTCACGTGATGTGAGTGGAGATTCGGGAGTCCAGGTCGGCGAGCACGGCGTCGAACGCTCGCGGATCGTCCGCCTCGACGGGGTCGGGGAGCGACCAGTGCCACCACGACGGGTCGGGGTCGAGTTCTTCGTAGGCCCGATCGCACACCGTCACGACCTGCACGGTGTGCAAGGGACCTGCGATCAGGCTCGGCGCTGCGTGCGACAGGTCGAGTCCGAGTCGCGCTCCGGCGGCGACCGCATCGGGATGGACACGATCGGCGGGGTGGGTACCCGCCGACGACGCCGGTGTCCCGATGCGCTCCTTCCAGAGCGCCGAGGCGAGCTGCGAGCGTGCCGAGTTGTGGGTGCACACGAAGAGCACCGACGAGGGAGCCGAGGCGATCGGCAATCCGAGTGCGTGCAACGGTTGTCGGTCCAGGCGCACGTATCGGCGGCGGCGGTCGCCGGAGGACTCGAATCGGACGATCAGTCCGACCTGCTCGAGCACGTCGAGATGGTGGGCCAGGAGATTGCCCGCCAGCCCCAGTCGGGCGGCGAGCTCACTCGGTGCCCGATCGCTCAGGCTCAACTCATCCACGATCGCCAGTCGGCTCGCGTCGGAGAGTGCCGCGTGCACCCGCGAGCGTTTCGCTCGGTCCGCTTCCATGACGGCCATTATCCACTCAACGAACGTTGAATCACCGCCCAGGACCCGAGTTCGCCCAGAGTTCATCTTCGGCCCTGCCGCGTCGAGCGATCGGTACCGTTGCCGCGATGTACGCATGGAACGACGAACAACTGATGATCCGCGACGCCGTGCGCGAGTTCATCGAGGCCGAGATCGCCCCGAAGCGCGAAGAGTTGGAATTCGGCGACACGCCGCCGTACGACCTGCTGCGCAAGCTGTTCGCCACGTTCGGCATGGACCAGATGGCGCGGGACCGATTCGAGAAGACCATCGCGTTCGAGAAATCGGTGGAGGCGGCCGTCGCCGCGGGCGACTCTCCACCCGAGCGCGAGTCACGCAACGAAGGCAACGACCCCTCGTTGTCGATGATCCCGATCATCGAACTGTGCCGCTACTCCCCCGGAATGGTCACGGCGATGGGCGTGTCCATGGGGCTCTCGTCGGCCGCCATCATGAGCAAGGGCACCATCGCCCAGAAGGAACGGTGGGCGCTCGACCTGCTCACCCTCGACAAGATCGGCGCATGGGCGATCACCGAGCCCAACTCAGGTTCCGATGCGTTCGGGTCGATGAAGGCCACCGCCCGTCGCGACGGCGACGAATACGTCCTCAACGGATCGAAGACATTCATCACCAACGGACCGTATGCCGACACGATCATCTTCATCTGCAAGCTCGACGAGGGCAATCCACCTGAGGAGCGCAAGGTGCTGTCGTTCGTCCTCGACTCGGGGATGCCGGGCCTCGAACAATCCAAGCCGCTCCGCAAGATGGGCATGCACTCCTCACCCACCGGGGAACTCTTCCTCGACGACGTTCGCGTCGGGATCGATCGACTGATCGGCGAGACCGAGGACCTTCCGTCCGGAGGTCGCGACGGCGCCAAGGCCACGTTCACGATCGAACGCTCGGGCGTCGCCGCAATGGCACTCGGCATGATCGGCAAGGCGCTCGAGCTGTGCATCGAGTACGCCAAGGAGCGGGTCCAGTTCGGCCAACCGATCGGCGAGTTCCAGTTGATCCAGGACAAGTTGGCCCGGATGGAGGTCGCCCGGCTCAACGTCGAGAACCTGGTCTTCCGCTACATCGAGACCACTCGGGACGGCGTGAGCCTCACGCTTGCCGAGGCGTCCGCGATGAAGCTCTACTCGGCACGCGCCGCGATGGAGGTCGCCCTCGAAGCCGTGCAGATCTTCGGCGGCAACGGATACATGAGCGAATTCCAGGTGGAGCAGATCGCCCGCGACGCCAAGGTGCTACAGATCTACGCGGGCACCGATGAGCTCCAGATCACGCACATCGCGAAGGATCTGCTGCGTCGCTGACGACCGCCACCCCACGTCACACCGAGGAATGGTGCCGTCCCGACGGCCGCCGATATCTTCGTCCCCCATGACTGATCTCGGATTCGACGGCAAGGTAGCGATCATCACCGGAGCAGGTGGCGGTCTCGGCAAGCAGCACGCGCTGATGATGGCGGCCCGCGGGGCACTCATCGTGGTGAACGACCTCGGCGGCGCCGTCGACGGATCGGGCTCCGACAAGGGCGCCGCCCAGCTCGTGGTCGACGAGATCAAGGAAGCCGGCGGCGAGGCCGTCGCGAACACCGACTCCGTCGCCACGCCCGAGGGTGGCGAGAGCATCGTGCAGTCGGCTGTCGACGCGTTCGGCACGGTCGACATCGTGATCAACAACGCGGGCATCCTGCGCGACAAGTCGTTCCACAACATGGGTCCCGACCTCGTCGACCCCGTGCTCGACGTCCACCTCCGCGGCGCGTTCAACGTCACCGGCCCGGCATGGAAGATCATGCGCGAGAAGAGCTACGGCCGCATCGTGTCGACGTCGTCGGCCGCCGGCATCTTCGGCAACTTCGGCCAGGCCAACTACGGCGCCGCCAAGATGGGCCTCGTCGGCTTCACCAACGTGCTCGCCGTCGAAGGCGCCAAGTACAACGTCCGCGCCAACGCGATCGCACCGCTCGCCTACACCCGCATGACCGAGGACCTGCTCGGCCCGCTCGGCGACAAGCTCCAGCCCGAACTCGTGTCGCCGCTGGTGACCTACCTGGCTCACGAGTCCTGCGAGTCGACCGGCCGTGTCTACTCCGTCGGTGGCGGCCGCGTGGCCGAGGTGTTCATCGCCGAGTGCCAGGGCTACACGTCCGACGACCTGACGCCCGAGAGCCTGCGCGACAACTGGGACACCGTCACCGACCAGGAGGGCTACGAAGTTCCCTCGGCCATCGCCGAGGAGACGGCGATGTTCCTCAAGGCCCTGTCCTGACCTGACCTGACCTGAGCGCCGGGATCCCGGCTGCCTCGATTCTCGGCCCGATTCCGTCTCACCTTCCGAGACGGAATCGGGCCGAGGACGTTTTCAGGCGCGCTGTGGCAGGCGCTCGCGGACGTTGTCCCGAATCGCTCCCCAGTCGGGCCGGCCGGGAGAGCCGGCGATCATCCACGCGAGAGCCAGCCCTGCGAGTTCGGTCAGGTGACTCATCTCCGACACCGCACTGCGACCGTTCTCCGCGATGTCGAAGCCGGCGCTGAGCAGCATCGTCAAGAGCAGCGCGCCGGCGAACGGGAGCATGCCGTAGGCGCGATGGGGCCGCCACGCGACGAATGCGAGCCCGACCCCGAGCGCCACGCCGAATGCACCCAGGTGCCGGGCGAGGTGCACCTCGGCCCCGCTCATCTGCCCTGCCACCAACGCCGCTGCGTTCTGCGCGATCAGCAGGAACGCAACCCATGCCAGCGCCGGTCGACGCCACCCGTTGCGACCGAGCACGGCGGGACGAGCACGGCTCAGGATCGCCGGGCGCAGATCGGGAACCGCAACCGCCGGGCGGAGCCGAACCCGCCGGTCGAGCTGCAGGAACTGCGCCGACAACTGCTCGCACGCCGGGCATCCCGCCAGGTGGTGATCGAGTTGCTTCATCTCGGGAGCGGTCGCCTCTCCATCCATTCGCGCGGAGAGGATCTCGTGTGCGGTGTCGCACGACAGCTGTTCGGCGTCCATGTGAACCAGGTCGCTCCGAGGACCGTTCTGGTTCCCGAGTCGCCAGACTGGAGGTGTGGACCATCTGACGCGACTCCTCCTTGCTGCACAGCAGGGTGATGCCGCGGCGCTCGACCGTTTCGTGGCCGAGACGCAAGCCGAGGTCTGGAACGTCTGCCGCTACCTCGGCGACGCGCGCGACGCGGACGACCTGGCCCAGGAGGTCTACGAGCGGGCGATCAAGTCGCTCCCCCGCTATCGCGCCGAGGGCGCCGCCCGCGGCTGGTTGCTCACCATCGCTCGCCGCGTGTGCGCCGACCACGTTCGACGGGCCCAGCGTCGTCGGCGCAAGGAGCAGGCGGCGGTCGACGAGGCCCACGTCCAGGCCGACTTCCTGCCGGACACCACGCTCGGCGTCGATCTCGACGTGCTCCTCGGGCAACTCGACGACGATCGGCGCACCGCGTTCGTGCTCACTCAGGTGCTCGGCATGTACTACGACGAGGCCGCCGAGGTGATCGGGTGTCCGGTGGGCACCGTGCGTTCCCGGGTCTCGCGGGCTCGACTCGATCTCGCCGCGATGGCCACGGCGACCGACGACGGCGAGGCGGACGATCTGCGGCCCACGGGAACGAAGTGAACGTTGCCGACGACCTGCAGGGCATGAACTCCCCAAGGCCCGAGCGACCGCGTCACCGTCGACTCCACCGGATCGGCGGCGTGGCGCTGGCTGCCGCCCTCGTCGCGTCCGCAGCGTGCGGCAGTGACGACGAGAGCGGCGGCGAAGCGTCCGACCCCGCGCTGTCCGGCGTCGTCCGCGATCCGGCACCCGAGGTCGACCTCGTCACGCTGCCGTCCCTCAGCGACCCGGGCGAGGAGGTCGAGTTCCGCGCCGACGAGGGCGAACTCCAGGTGGTCTACTTCGGGTTCACCAACTGCCCGGACGTGTGCCCGACCACGATGGTCGATCTGGCCGTTGCGCTCCGGATGCTCGACGACGATCAGGCGGACGATGTCGAGGTCGTGATGGCGACCGTCGATCCCGACCGAGATCTGGAGATTCTCGACGGGTACGTGACGTCGTTCGTTCCCGATGCGATCGCCGTGGGAACTCCCGACACCGAGTTGATCGCCGCGGCGGGTGAGCCGTTCGGCGCGAGTTGGGAAGTCCGCGAAACCGACGACGGCACGATCGAAGTCGATCATTCCCCGTTCCTCTACGCCGTGGACGACGAGGGCAAGCTGGTGCTGTCCTGGCAGTTCGGGGCCTCGTCGGAGGACATGGCCGCCGACATCAGCACGCTGCTCGAACGGGCCCAGGCCTGAGGCCACACCATGAAGGTCTCGGCATCCTCTCGCACCGTCCGCAGGACGTTCGTCGCAGTCGGGCTCGCATTGGCGATGTCGGTGGGTGCCGCGTGTTCCGGCGACGCCGACTCGGGTCCCGGGTTCGGAACCGAGGACGGAACGGCCGCGGCCACGTACGAGTACACGATTCCCGCAGGCGCCGGTGAAGCGCTCGACGCGGGCACGCCGCTCGAGATCCTCCCGGGCACGCTCGAGGCGTCCGTCGGCGAGACGATCGAGATCGTCAACCTCGACGATCGGGGCCACAACGTCGGACCGTGGTTCGTCGGCGCCGACGAGACGTTGCGCCAGGAGTTCACCTCGCCCGGTCGGTTCGAGGGCGTGTGCACCGTTCATCCGAGCGGTGAGTTGGTCCTCGTCGTCGACGCATGACGACGCACACCCCGCGCAGGCTCGGCCACCGGACACCGGTCGTCGCGGCGATCGTCGCGATCGTCCTGCTCCTCGGTGGCGGCACCGCACACGCCGATCCGGCGGGCCCCACCGACTACCGATCGGAGATCCTGTCGATCGAACCTGCGACCCCGTCGATCGCGATCGATGTGATCGGTGGCGACTCGTTCGTCAGGTTGCGCGCCGAGTCCGGTACCGAGGTGATGGTGCTCGGATACTTCGGCGAGCCGTACCTGTGGTTTCTTCCCGACGGTGACGTGCGCGAGAACCAGAACTCGCCCACCACCTACCAGAACGAGGAGCGATACGGCGCCGACGCTCCCGACTTCGCCAGCGCGGATGCCGAACCGGACTGGGAGACGGTGGCGTCGGCGGGCACATACGCCTGGCACGACCATCGCGCCCACTGGATGCAACCGATCCGTCCCGCCGGCCAGGAACCGGGCGACCAGATCCTCGAGCAGGTGATCCCGATCGAGGTCGACGGTGATCCGGTCTCGGTGACCGTCATCTCCACGTGGGAACCCGAACCGTCGATGCTCCCGGCGATCGCGGGCGGAATCGTCGGAGCGATCGTCGTCGGGGCGGCTGCCTGGTGGTCCCGACGGAACGCGGCGTGGGCGGTCGCACTGACTCCGATCGCCCTGGCCGCGACATTGGCGGGTTGGTGGCAGTACTCGTCGCTCCCGTCCGAAACCGACCCACGGCTGGTCTGGCCACTCCTCCCGGCGCTCGCGCTCGCCGCCTGCGTCGCTGCGGTACCGCTCAGGACCCGGTCACCGTTCGCCGCCCTGGCCGCCGGGCTCGTCGCGTCGAGCGAACTGATCGTGTGGGCGTTCATCAAACGCGACGGACTCAGTGCGGCGATCGTGCCGACCGATGCCCCGCAATGGTTCGAGCGATTCGTGCTCGTCGCGGCGTTCGTTGCCGGCGTCGGTGGTGTGGCGATCGCGCTCTACCGACTTTTTCTGGCCACGCCGGGAACCACGGCCGCCGCCGCGGCGACCTGACCGTCGTGAACCCACGCAACTCGAACCTTCCCCATCGCGCCCTGGCGCTCGTCGCCGTCGCCACGCTCGGTTTCGCCGCCTGCGGCTCCGACGACGCGAGCAGCGACGACACCGAGCAGTCCACCGACGCCGTCGAGGCCGACGGTGTCACCATGACCGACGCCTGGTCCCGCCAGCCCGCCGAGGGCCAGACCACGGCAGCGGTCTACGGGGTCCTCACCAACGACACCGACGAGACGGTCACCGCGATCTCGGCGACCAGTTCGGCCACCGACAACGTCGAACTCCACGAGGTGTTGATGGGCGACGACGACCAGATGACGATGCAGGAGAAGGAAGGCGGCTACGAGATCGCGGCGGGCGAGTCGCTCACCTTCGAGCCCGGTGGCGCCCACATCATGCTGCTCGACATCGACGCCGCGTCGTACCCCGATCCCGTCGACATCACGCTGACGTTCGACAACGACACCTCCGTCGAATTCACCGCGGAAGTTCGCGCCATCGACGGCGAGGACATGGACGACATGGACCACGACGGGATGGACGACACGGACCACTCGGAGATGGACGACGACGAGATGGACGACATGGACGACATGGACGAGGCTCCGACGACCGACGGCTGACCACTTCGTTCTCGTCGCGCATCGGCCCGGCAACCGGGTCGATGCGCGACCGGAACGAAGCAACGGCAGTCCATCGACATCGACCAGACGCCCACCCGCGGGTCGATGTCTCGTTCTCCCGGTGGACCGGCCACGATTCCATTCGACGCGTCGCGGCCGACGACACTGGCACCGTGACCGACGCCATCGACGTAGCCGAATTCCAAGCCGAGGCCGCTGCCTGGCTGGCGACCAACGCCTCGGACGCACCGCCCGACTACGGCGCGATCTGTCCCCCGGAACTCATCGAACGCGGCATCGCATGGCAGCGCCGGATTCGCGACGCCGGGTACGCGGGGATCCACTGGCCCACCGAGTACGGCGGCCGCGGACTGTCCGTCGAACACAACGGTGTCTGGCTTCTGGAGTGCGCTCGCGCCGGAGTGCCGCCGGTGCTGAACATGGTCGGTCTCGTCCTCGCCGGCGGAGCGATCCAGCGCTACGGCACCGACGAGCAGAAGCAGCAGCATCTCGCTGCCTCGCTCGACGCCGATCACGTCTGGTGTCAGCTCTTCTCCGAGCCGGGGTCGGGAAGCGATCTCGCGTCGCTGTCGACGCGGGCCGTGCGCGACGGCGACCGCTACATCGTCAATGGCCAGAAGGTCTGGTGTTCCGGCGGGCGCTACAGCAACTGGGGAATCCTCATGGCGCGGACGAAGCCGGACGGACCGAAGCACGACGGCATCTCGTTCATCCTCTGTCCGATGGACCTGCCGGGGATCGAGATCAGGCCGCTGAAGCAGATGACGGGCGAATCCGAGTTCGACGAGGTGTTCTTCACCGACGTCGAGCTCCCGGCGGACCATCTGCTCGGTCCCGAACACGGAGGGTGGGGCGTCGGAATGGCGGTTCTGACGAGCGAACGTGGGCACATCGGCACGGCGGTGATCTCGATGCAGCGCCGACTCGACCAGATGATGCGACTGGCCGCAGGACGCACCCTCGATCCGAGTGCTCGCCAGGAGATCGCCCGCCTCGTCTCGGTCGCGAGTGCCTACAAGGCCATGGCCCAGCGCCAGGGCCCCGTCGCATCGACAGCCGCGTCGCTGATGAAGCTCGGGATCACCCAGATGTCCTTCGATGCCGCAATGCTGCGCGGGGATCTCGCCGGGGCCGACGGTCTCCTCACCGGCACCGACGCGTCTGGCATGCTGGCGGCACCCGGTGGGCGCATCGCCGGCGGGACCAGCGAGGTCCAACGCAACATCATCGGCGAGCGACTGCTCGGGCTGCCGCGAGAACCACGATCCGAAACGAGAACACCATGAGCAACCGGCGAATGGACGACATCCCCGAAGGAGAATTCGGCGACGACGGTGACGGACCTCCCATCGCGTTGATCCTGGCCGGAGTGATCGCCGTCCTGGCGCTGATCTTCGTCATCCAGAACAGCGAGAAGGTCCAGACCGATTTCCTCTTCTTCAGCGTGGAGACGAGACAGTGGGTCGCGATCGTCGTCGCCATCGTGCTGGGTGTCGTCCTCGATCGACTGTTCTCGATCTGGTGGCGTCGCTCCCGGGACGACGACGACTAGCAGGTCTCGCCACCGAGCCGCGATTGGCACGCAACGCCGACCGCGAACGATGATGACGCGGTGCGGGTCATGTCGTCAGATCACGTCAGCGTCGCGATTCACGAGTTCGGTGGCGTTGGACGTCCGCTTCTGCTCTCGCATGCGACGGGGTTCCACGGCTACTGCTACCTGCCGATCGCCGACCGGCTGACGGATCGTTTCGAGTCGTTCGCGCTCGACTACCGCGGACACGGTTCGACGCCGCGTCCGGACGACTGGCAGGTCGACTGGGAGCGGTACGGAGACGATGCGCTGGCCGCCGCTCGTGCCGTCGCTCCCGACGGCGGTCTCATCGGGTTCGGCCATTCGATGGGTGGTGCCGGATTGCTGATGGCCGCGCATCGGGATCCCGGGCTGTTCGACCTGATCGTCGCCTTCGAGCCGATCGTGTTCCCGACCGACATGGACCGCTCCGAGACCGGGCCGTCCCCGATGGTCGAGGGAGCCCGGCGTCGACGCGAGTCGTTCGCGACGTTCGAAGCGGCGGTCGAGAACTACGCCTCCAAGCCTCCGATGCAGGATTTCGACCCCGACGTGCTGCGGTTGTACGTGGGCCACGGCTTCCGACCGTCACCCGAAGGGGTGCGCCTCACCTGCTCCCCCGAGCACGAGGCGCGCACCTTCGAGACCGGAGGAATCCACACCACCTGGGATCTCCTGCCCGAGATCGAGACCCGCGTCGTGGTCGTCGGCAGCGGGGACGAGATGGGCCCGGCCGAGATCGCACCCGGGATCGCCGAACGACTGCCGAACTCCGTGTTCGTCTCGCAGCCGGACTCGAACCATTTCGGCCCGTTCATCGATCCCGCCGGCACCGCCGACCTGATCGCCGACTTCGCCCTGCGGTGAGATGTGAGACCACCTGTCCGCCCGGATTCTCACGCAACGGCCGCCGGTGCGCACTGCGGTGAGATGTGAGACGAGCTGTCGGTCTCACATCTCACCGGAGCGGTGGAGCGACCGAGACTGGCGTGTGGGACAACTCTGGGGTACCCCGTCCCTACAGTGGGATCCATGACCGATCTCGCCGAGGCACCTGCTCCCGTATGGCCGATCCCGTCGTCGCTCTCGCCGTCGCGCGTGTCGTCGTTCACGTCGTGCCCCATGCAGTTCCGCTTCTCCTCGGTCCAACGGCTGCCCGAGCCGCCAGGTGTGGCCACGACGAAGGGTTCGGTCGTGCACCGAGCGCTCGAGCTGCTGTTCGTCCTGCCCGCCGGTGAACGCACGCCCGCCGCGCTCGCCCGGTGCCTCGACGACGCGCTCGAGGAGTACTCGACCGATCCCGACTACGTCGCCCTCCGACTCGACGAGACCGCTGCGCAGAAGTTCCGCGCGGATTGCGACAAGCTGATCGAGCGCTACTTCGACATGGAGGACCCCACCGCAATCCGCGACATCGGGCTCGAAGTCCGCATGGCGGCCAACGTCGGCACCCTCGAGCTGCGCGGGATCATCGATCGACTCGAACTCGACGACGACGGCGAACTGGTCGTCACCGACTACAAGACCGGGCGCGCGCCATCGGGCAACTTCGAGCAGAAGAGCCTGGCCGGTGTGCACTTCTATTCGTTCCTGTGCGAGGCGGTCCTCGGTCGGCGTCCTGCGAAGATCCGACTGATGTACCTGTCGAGCGGCGAGACGATCGAGACCGTGCCCTCGGCCCAGTCGGTCAGGTTCATCGACACCCGGACCAGCGCCGTGTGGAAGGCGGTCGAGCGGGCATGCACCACCGGTGACTTCCGGCCCAACCAGAGCCGCCTGTGCGACTGGTGCGGGTTCCAGCAGTGGTGCCCCGCGTTCGGCGGTGACCCTGATCGGGCCGAAACCGAGGCGGTTGCGGCGTACGAGGCACTGCTCGCTGATCCCGTCGCCGTCGGATGAGTGACGATCTGCGTCCGGACGACGTCCCGGGTCAACACGACCTCGGGCCCGCGGTCGAACACTTCGACGAAGTCGTCGACGAGCAGCTGGAGCGGGTGCGCGGCAATGCCGTGCTCGACCGGGTGTTCACGACAGCCAGCCACGTCGGCGACTTCAGCCTCATCTGGCACTCGATCAACCTGGCGCTCGGCATCCGCAACCGCAATCCGCGCCGGATCGTGATGTTCGCGAGCCTGATCGGGCTCGAGAGCCTCATCGTCAACCAGGGCATCAAGCGGATCTTCAAACGCAGCCGACCGACGCTCACCGGCGAGGACGGCCTCGAGGTCCGGACGCCGTTGACCTCGTCGTTCCCCTCGGGGCACGCCAGCTCGGCCACCTTCGCAGCAGTGCTGCTCGCGCATCGCACGCGCAACCCGGTCGCTGCGCTCATCTACACGGCTGCGTTCACGGTCGCCACGAGCCGGGCGTACGTGCGGATCCACCATGCATCCGATGTCGTGGCGGGTGTGGTCACCGGCGGCCTCCTGGCTGCAATCGCCCGCCGGCTGATTCGGCGAGCCGGGGCCGACGACCTACTCTGATCGACGCCATGAGCGGCATCGCCTACGAATCGAAGATGTCGGACGCCGAGGGCTTGATGTGGCGGGTCGAGAAGGACCCGCACCTGTCATCGACGTTCGGGAACCTGAGCTTCCTCGACCGTGCGCCCGACTTCGATGCCTTCCGACGCCGGTTGGAACGCGCCGCGATGGTCATTCCTCGGCTGCGGCAGGTGGTCCGAAGCAGCCCGGGCAACATCGCTCCCCCGACATGGGTCGACGACAGCGAGTTCGCCATCGACTCCCACCTGCGCCGTTTCGCGCTGCCCGCGCCCGCCGACGAACGTGCGGTGCTCGACCTCGCCGCCGCGATCGTGGCCGAGCCGTTCGACCGGCAGCGGCCGCTGTGGCAGTTCACGCTCGTCGAGGGGCTGATCGACGGTCGCGCCGCGTTGATCCAGAAGATGCACCACGCGATCGCCGACGGAGAGAGCGGGGTCCAACTGGCGCTCCAGTTCCTCGATTTCGAGCGCGATGCCGCGCCACCGGCGATGCCCGACGCCGACACGGTCGACGCAGCGACCGAGCAAGCATCCGTCGGCGACACCGATCCGGTCGAGGTGGTTCGCGAACTGCTCGCCGCCACATTGCGCGTGCCGGTCGGTGTTGCGCGACAGGTGCGTGACCTGCTCGCCGATCCCGCCCAGATCCCCGCCGCTGGAGCGGCCGCTGCCGACACGCTGCGCGGCATCGCCGGCCAACTGGGCGACGTGGATGGCGCTCGCAGCCCGCTCTGGACCGAACGGTCGCTCCGCCGCCGCCTCGAGATCACCTCGGCGCCGTTCCAGTCCACGAAAGCCGCGGCCAACGCACTCGGCGGCACGCTCAACACGGCGTTCATGACGATCGCCACCGACGCGGTCAGCCGATACCACCGCGAGCTGGGCGCTCCGGTCGACGACTTGCGCGCCTCGATGGCGATCAGCACCCGGACCGCAGACTCCGGAGCGAATGCGTTCACCCTGGTTCGCATGCTGGTCCCGACGGGGGAACTGGCGATCGACGAACGATTTCGGGTCATCCACGAGACGATCGACACCGCCGTCGAGGCCTCGCGTTCGGCCACGCTCGACTCGCTCGCCGCACTCGCCTCCACACTGCCCACTTCGGTGGTCACGCGACTCGCACGCCAGCAAGCGCAAACCATCGATTTCGCCACGTCGAATGTGAAGGGTTCACCGCTTCCGGTCTACGTCGCCGGAGCGAAACTCATGAGCAACCACGCTGTCGGTCCGCTCGGCGGGGTCGCGTTCAATCTCACGCTGCTCAGCTATGACGGGCGCCTCGACATGGGCGTGAACACCGACCGGGCCGCGGTCACGGAGCCGGAGATGCTCCGGCGATTCATCGATGAGGCCGTCGGCGACCTGGTGGCGTTCGCCGACTGATCGCTCAGCTGAGTTCGGAGGGGACCGGCTCGATGTCGTTGATCTCGACGGCAGGCGCGAGATGAACATCGGTGAGCAGTGTGCGGACGTCGAGCAGGAGGTCGGCGACCTCTCCGGTCGACACCAGGTCCCGCTGCATCATCTTCGCGAGGGCGCCGTCGATCACTCCGAGCGCCTCGTGGAGAACGGCGTCGTTGCTCGCCGCGTCGCTCGGGATGCCGTCGGTGACGTTCTGCTGATCTGTCATTGCCCTTCACGGTACCCGCCATGAGCAACTCGGGCGCGCACTGACGCCGAAGTTCACAGACCTGTGACAAGTCCGACTCCCGGTCGACGACGCGGAACCCGCATCGCTGAGTGGTGGCCAACCACCCTCGGACGGCGGTCCGCTCGCCTGGTGGCGGGAATGAGTCCGGATCGGAGACGACATCTACGATGCGGTGATGGATCTGCAGGGGAAGAACACCGTCGTCACCGGAGCCGGCCGAGGTATCGGCGCCGCACTCGCGCGCGAGTTCCACGCACGAGGAGCGAACGTCGTCCTGGCGGACCTCGCCGGCGCAGCCGAGACGGCAACGTCGATCGGCGGCGACCGCGTGGTCGGTCTCGTGGCCGACGTGTCGAGCGAGGACGGCAATCGCCGACTCATCGACGAAGCGAGCGCTGCATTCGGTCCGATCGATCTGTTCTTCGCCAACGCCGGTGTGGGAGGCGGAACCACACTCGCCGACACCGACGAGGACGCCTGGGCGGCCGCATTCAACATCAACGTCCACGCCCACCGGTGGGCCGCGAAGTATCTCCTTCCGGACTGGATCGAACGCGGAGACGGCTACTTCTGCTCGACCGCGTCGGCGGCCGGCGTACTCGCCCAGATCGGTTCCGCGCCGTACACGATGACCAAGCGCGCCGCCGTCGCCTTCGCCGAGTACCTGTCGATCACCTATGGCGATGCCGGGATCAAGGTCACCTGCCTCTGCCCGCAGGGCGTCAACACCGAGATGCTGCACGGAGGCGACGATCCGATCTCGGGAAGCAACGTGGTGAAGGCCGCCGCCGATGTCCTCGAACCCGACGATGTGGCGGTGGAGGTGGCCGACACGATCGAGGCGGAGACGTTCTTCGTGCTCCCCCACCCGGAGGTCGCCGACTACATGCAGTTCAAGGCCGCCGATCCGGATCGCTGGCTCGGCGGGATGCGCAAGCTCCAACGGCGCGTCGCGGAAGGCTGATCGGACCGCTCCGGACGCGTCCGCGAGACCGTGTACCGCTCCGTTTCAGCGCTGGCCCGACTCGGCCTCCGCCCCGGGGAAGCGATCCGGTTCAAGCGCAACGACAAGGGCCGCTACATCATCGGCAAGGTCGAAGGCGTCGAGACCGACGGCAGCGTGGCACTGCGCGACCCCGACGGGTCGGCGCGGTCGTTGCGCGCCGAGCGCGTCGAGATTCGCCGACCAGGTCCGTTCGGTCGACTCCGGTGGCAACTGGTGAGCGAGGTGGCGATCACCTGGGAACAACTCGAGCTGTTCGAAGCCGCACCCGAACCCGTCGAGCGCCCCGGTCGCCGCGTCACCATCCGTCGCAACGAACCCAAACTGTTCGACGACTGAATGTCCGTCGGTGCCAGTCACCAACGGACATCTTCAGCGGCCGCCGGAGCAGTCGAGTGTCGTTCCGGTGATGTAGGACGCCTCCGCTGATGCGAGCCACATGATCGCGGCCGCGACCTCGTCAGGGTCGCCCGGCCGCTTCATCGGGACGGTCGGTGCGACTCGATTCGCCCGACCCGGCTCGCCGCCGCTGGCATGGATCTCGGTGGTGACCACACCCGGACGGACGGCATTGACACGCACCCCCTCCTCGGCGAGTTCCTTGCCGAGCCCGATCGTCATCGTGTCGATCGCCGCCTTCGACGCTGCGTAGTCGACGTACTCGCCCGGGCTGCCGAGGTACGCGGCTGCCGACGACACGTTCACGATCGCTCCGCCGGCGCCACCGTGACGCGTCGACATGCGCCGGACCGCTTCCCGCGCGCAGGTGAAGGCCCCGATCACGTTGACGTCGAGCATCTTCCGCCACCGGTCGACGGTCATCTCGTCGAAGCGCTGCTGTGGCTGGACGATCCCGGCGTTGTTGACGAGCACCCGCAACGATCCGAGTCGTGCAGCCTCCTCGAACATCGCCGTCACCGCCGATTCGTCGGCCACATCGGCCTGGACGGCCACCGCCTGCACGCCGAATTCGGTGCATCGCTCCGTGGCGGATTCCGCAGCCGACCGGTCGTGAGCCCAGTTGACCACCACGTCATAGCCCGCGGCTGCCGCGCGGAGACACGTCGCTCGACCGATCCCACGTCCACCGCCGGTCACGATCATCACGTCACCCATGACCTACTCCGATCTCCAGGCGTTGATGATCTTGCCGGCGATCGAGATCTCCGGCGGCGTCATCGGCAGATCGTCCTTGCGATACCACCCGGCATCGACGATCTCGTCCTCCTGGCACACGATGTCACCGTCGACGAAGTTCGCCCGGAATCCGACCATCAGGCTGTGCGGGAACGGCCACGGCTGACTGCCGACGTAGCGCACCTGGTCCACCTCGATGCCCACCTCCTCCTGCACCTCGCGCACGACCGAACCCTCGAGGTCCTCCCCCGGCTCCACGAATCCGGCCAGGCAGGAATACATCGGAATCGGAAAGTTCGCACCGCGTGCGAGCAGCGCCTCCTGCTCGGGGCCGTCCGGGCCACGGGTGACGAGCGTGATCATGGCCGGGGCCACGCGTGGATACGCGAGCAGCCCGCACGCCGGGCATCGAAGCCCCCGTTCGCCCGGCGACGGTTCGGTCGGAGTGGCACAGCGCCCGCAGAAGCGGTGCGTCCGAGCCCATTCGGCGGTCTGCACCGCTCGACCCGCCGCCAACCATTCAGCCGCCGACGCGACGCCGAAGTAGTTGCGCAGGTCGACCGCCGCGCCGTACGACGGGTCGGGCGATTCGGCGGGCACATCGACCGCCCACCATCCGATGCCCTCCACGATGCCGACGAAGTGACGCGGCCAGCCCTCGTCGTCGATGCGGTCGTCGACGAACACGGTCGTCCCGATCACGTGGACGTAGCGATGCTCGCCGGCGAATCCGTCCGGCACCTCGTTCAGCGGTTGGTACAGCAAAGCCGTGTTCATCGACAACAGACCGAGTTGAGCGCTCACGCCGACATGCGTAGCACGCGACCCGGATCGGCGCCCGGCCCTACGATCGAACCATGTCGCCAGCACTCCATCCGGCCGTCGCGATCCTCGCTCCGCTCCTCGGCACCTGGAGCGGTCGGGGTGACGGTGAATACCCGACGATCGACTCGTTCGAGTATGACGAAACGATCACGTTCGGTCACGTGGGCAAGCCGTTCCTCGCCTATCAGCAGAGGACGAAGGCGACCGATGACGGCCGTCCGCTGCACGCGGAGACCGCCTACTGGCGAGTGCCGGCCGAGGGATTGGCCGAGATCGTGGTTGCCCATCCGACCGGCATCACCGAAGTCCTCGAAGGATTCGCCGCGCCGAACAGTGCCGGCGACACCGACACGCTGATCATCGACGTCCGATCGACCTCGATCGCGTCGACCGCCACGGCCAAGGAGGTCACCCGCACAGAACGGACCTTCGAAGTCACCGGGGACACGCTGCGCTACACGATGCGGATGGCGGCGGTCGGCCAACCCCTCACCCACCACCTCAGCGCCACCCTCCACCGGGAATGAAGAATGTCCATCGGTGCCTGGCACCGATGGACATCGTCGGCGAATTCGTCGGAACGCGGTCGGTTGCGTAGCGTCGGGGGCATGTCAAATGTCGTGATCGTCGATGCTGTCCGCACCCCCATCGGGAAGCGCAACGGTGGCCTGTCCACCATGCACCCCGCCGAAACCCTGGGCCTCGTCCAGAAGGCGCTGATCGAGCGCACCGGAATCGACCCCGCAGAGGTCGAACAGGTCGTCGGCGGCTGTGTCAGCCAGGCCGGCGAACAGGCCTTCAACATCACCCGCACGGCGTGGCTCGGAGCCGGTCTCCCCCTCACCACCGCGGCCACCACTGTCGACACGCAGTGCGGCTCCAGTCAGCAGGCCACCGGTCTCGCCGCTTCGCTCGTCGGTTCCGGCGTCGTCGACGTCGCGATGGCATGCGGTGTCGAGGCGATGAGTCGCGTGCCGATCGGTGCGAGCGGCGCCAAGCAGCTCGGCCTCGGCATTCCGATCCCGCCGCCGTACTTCGACGAGTACGAGATGACCTCCCAGTTCGAGGGCGCCGAGCGCATCGCCGACAAGTGGGAGATCACCCGTGAGGACACCGACGCGTTCGGTCTCGCTTCCCAGGAGCGTGCGATCAGGGCCTGGGAGGAGGACCGTTTCGCCGGTCAGTACATCACGGTCGAGGCGCCCGACGTCGACGAGGACGGCAAGCCGACGGGCTCCACCCACGTCGTCGCCCGTGACGAGGGCCTGCGCGAGACCAGCCTCGAGAAGCTCGCCACGCTCAAGCCGGTCGCTCGCGAGAATGGCGTGCACACTGCCGGCAACGCCTCGCAGATCTCCGACGGTGCTGCGGCACTCCTGATGATGACCGAGGAGAAGGCCGCGGAGCTCGGCCTGAAGCCGATGGCTCGCGTCGTCGACAGCTGCCTGGTCGGCACCGATCCGGTGTTGATGCTCACCGGCCCGATCGACGCGACGCAGCGCCTCCTGAAACGCAACGAGATGTCGATCGACGACATCGACGTGTTCGAGATCAACGAGGCATTCGCATCGGTCGTCCTCGCCTGGGCGAAGGAAACCGGCGCCGACCTCGAGAAGACCAACCCCAACGGCGGTGCGATCGCGCTCGGCCACCCGCTCGGAGGCACCGGAGCGTTCCTCATGACCAAGGCGCTCTACGAGCTGGAGCGCACCGGCGGCCAGTACGGCCTGATCTCGATGTGCTGCGGTGGCGGTCTCGGAACCGGAACCATCATCGAGCGGATGTGACCGAACTGCTGCTCGACCTCCCCAAGGTCGAGCTGCACTGCCACCTCGAAGGGTCGATGTCGGCGGCGACGGTCAAGGAACTCGCGTCACGCCACCGGCCCGACTGGTCGCACGTCTGGTCGGGAGACATCCCGGATCACTTCTCGTTCACCGACTTCCCCGACTTCGGTCGTCAGTACCTCTTCGGCCTGTCGCTGCTGCGCGACTCGGAGGACCTCGCGATCGTGACGGACGATCTCGCCGCAACGCTCGCAGCGCAGAACGTCGCGTACGTCGAGCTGACGTCGACCGCGTACAGCCACCTCCATGTCGGCGGAATGGCGCGCGAGGTCTACCGGGACGGCCTCGACGAGGGCCGGAGACGAGCCGCAGCCCGCGGAGTGCACGTCAGCTGGGTCATCGACATCCCCCGCGACCTCGAGATGCCCGACCAGACCGACACGATCGACTACCTCGAATCAGGGCTCACTCCGGATGGGCTGGTCGGGATCGGTCTCGGCGGGTACGAGGTCGGGTTCCCGGCCGAACCGTACGCGGAGCATTTCGCACGGGCGCGGGCGCTCGGGCTCCATTCGGTCCCGCACGCCGGTGAGACCGAGGGGGCCGACAGTGTTCGTCAAGCGGTGGACGCATTGGGCGCGGAACGACTCGGGCACGGCGTTCGCGTCCTCGAGGATCCCGAGCTCACCGAGCGCGTCGCCGACGCAGGAATTCTCTGCGAGGTCTGTCCGACGTCGAACGCTCTGCTCGGTGTCGTCGACACGATCGAGGACCACCCGCTCGCCCGAATGATCGATTCGGGACTGCGCGTGTCGATCAACACCGACGATCCCGGCTGGTTCGACACCGACCTGATGACCGAACTGTCGATCGCGACGACGCTCGGGATCGATGCCGACACGCATCTGCGAATGCAGCGCGACGCGCTCGCTGCGTCCTACGCCAGCTCGCCGGTGCGCCGCCGCATCGCGGAGGAACTCGACGCCTACGAGCGGGCACATTCCTGAGCACGACGGTAGAACGACACCGTGAATCGTGTCGTCATCGGGGTTGTCGCGGCCATCCTCGCCGTCGCGGCCACCGGTTGCGACTCCTCGAGCGATGAGACGACACTCATCGTCCCCGACGGGACCGTCGAGGCGAACGCCGTCGTCGATCGGGTCGTCGACGGCGACACGGTCGACGTGATCATCGACGGACGCGAGGAGCGCATCCGGTTGATCGGGATCGACACACCGGAGACGAAGCGGCCGAACTCCCCGGTCGAGTGCTACGGCCCGGAGGCCAGCGCGTTCACCGAGGCATTGTTGCCGGAGGGAACGTTGCTGCGCATCGAACGCGACGTCGTCGGTCGAGACGACTACGGCCGGTTGCTCGGCTACCTCATTCGGGTCGACGACGGCTTGTTCGTCAACGACGAGATCGTGCGCAGGGGTTTCGCCCAACCGCTGTCGATCGCACCCAACACCGTTCATGCCGATCTGTTCGTCGACGCTGCGAGAACGGCCGAACGCGACGACCTCGGGCTGTGGTCGGCCTGTTCCGGATGACCCGGACCGGCAGTGTCGACGGGACGTTAGGGTTTCCGACGTGACGACGCTCACCGAACGGCTCGGCCACTCTCCGGACTCCAAGCTGGTGATCCTCTCCTGCGACGACCTCGGTGCCAGCCATGCGTCGAACGAGGGCGTGTTCGCCGCACTCCACGACGGCCACGCCACGTGCGCATCGCTGATGGTGCCGGCTCCGTGGGCGTGCCACGCCGCCAACAACGTTGCCGACGGTGACGACATCGGCGTTCACCTCACGCTGAACTCCGAGCACGGCTGCTACCGATGGGGGCCGGTCACCCATGCGCCGTCCCTCCAGTCGGGCGAGGGCGGTTTCCCGCGCACGCTCGAGGATCTGTGGGAGCACGCCGACCCGGCCGAGGTGTTGCGCGAACTCCGCGCCCAGGTCGAGCGGGCGGCCGTGTGGGGTGTCGATGTCACCCACCTCGCCCCGCACCTCACGGCGATCACGCTGCGGCCCGAGTTCTTCGACGTGTACCTCGAACTCGCCTTCGAGTACCAGCTCCCGATCCGCCTGCCCTCGACGATCACCGCCGAGCAGGCCGGCTTTCCGTTCCGCAAGCTGGCCGAGGAGGAAGGCGTCGTGTTCCCCGACCACTTCGACCACGACTGGCGACCGGGCAGCCGGACGCGCGTCCTCGACGCCGTCGCCAATCTGCAGCCGGGCGTCACCGAGATCCACGTGCAACCGGCGATCGACACGCCCGAGGTCCGCGCGTTCGCCGGTGACCTCGCCGACGGGTGGATCAACGACCTCGCGCTCGTCCAGAGCGACGAGTTGAGCGATGCGCTCGACGCCGCGGGTGCCGTGATGATCGGCTTCCGCGAACTCCGCGACGTCATGCGCTCCTGACGACGCGGGCGTCTACACGGTCGTGACGAGGTCGGCGAGCGCCGTCGCCGCGTCTCCCGACTTCAAGAGCTCCAGGATCTCGCCGGAGTGGCCACTCGCCTTCAGCTTGCCGCGCATGAAGGCGACGGTCGGATCGAAATCCGCGGCCGCCGCGTCGACCGCGGGAACGGTCACCACGATGTCGGCGTCGTCGGGACCCTCGATCCGCTCGTCCTTCTTGGCCACAACGATGCGGTACTGGACGGAACTCATGCGTCGACCTCGGCCCGGAGACCCGCGAACAGGTCTCGTTCGCTGTCGTCCTCGGGGATCGGCCCGACGCGATTGCGGGCGAGGATCCAGTCCTCCCACGGGTACGTCTCGGCCAACTGCTGATCGTCCAACCCGAACCACCAACCCGCACTCGGGTCGATCTGGGTCGCGTGGGCCCGCAAGGCCCCGGTTCGGGCCCACTGGAAGTCGCCGACCTCGATCTTGGTGGTGATGCGATGATCCTGGCCCTCGCGCTCGAGCCACTCCTCGGAGAACGGTGATTCACCGGTGTACTTGAGCATCGCTTCGTGCACGGCGAGGATGCGGGCCTTCGCCCAGACCGCGTAGTAGAGCTTCGCCGGCTCGAACGGTTCGCCCAGTTCGGGATACCACTCGGGATCGCCGGCACGGTCGAACGCGAGCACCGAGATGTCGTGCACCTTCAGATGGTCGGGATGTGGATATCCCTTCTGGTCGTCGCCGTACGTGATGATCACCTGGGACCTCACCCGCCGGATCACGGCGACCAACCGCCCGACGGCCTCGTCCAGATCGGCCTGGTGGAAGCAATTCGGGTGCTCGTTCGGCTCGGTCTCGGCCATGCCCGAGTCGCGGTATCCCAGCATGACCACCTCGTCGAAACCGATCACCGCAGCGGACGCTGCCAGTTCGGCTTCGCGCAACGACGCGACCTTGACCTTCTCCTCTTCGGGTGTCATCCCGTGGAACGGCTGGCCCTCATCGCGCAGCGTCGGGTTGTGGAGATCGCCCTCCTCGCCGCCCGTCGCGCACACCAGCACCGTCCGTGCTCCCTCGGCCTTGTACTTGGCCAGGGTCGGTGCGCCCTTCGAGGCTTCGTCGTCAGGGTGAGCATGCACGGTGAGCACGGTCAGCGGAGAGTTCACGTCGGACACCCGATCGAGGATACCGATGTCGAGGGGAGCGGCATCGACGCTGCGGCGAGGTGCCCGCCGCCGACGGTGGAGGACGTTCACGATGCCGTACGCTCGCCACCCGTGAGCGACTCCTCCCCCGTCACGCGTCCCCGCCGATTCCTCACCACGGCGGCCGTCACGATCGCCGGTGTCGTCGCCCTTGCCGGATGCGATACCGGTGACGGAACCACGCTGCGCGAGCCGACCGCGCCGACCACCTTGCCTCCACCCGAGACCACATTGCCGGGTGAGCCGGTCGCCGAAGCCAGCGTGTCGTCCACCGCGTCGTTCGACACGGTGCCGATCGAGATCGACGACATCGAGAGCGTGCCGCCCCCGGACACCGGAGCCATCGAGCTGACGATGCCCTGGGCGGACGGTGCCGCGGTCGACATCCGGTACACCTGCGACGGGAACAACGCCGCACCCGCGATCACGTGGACCGGAATGCCCGAGGAGACCGTCGAGGTCGCGGTCGCGATGGTCAACGAGTCCGATCTCACGGCGGGCCGCCCGTTCATCCAGTGGGTCATGGCCGGAATCGATCCCAGCCTCGACGGCCTCGCCGAGAACGAGGTTCCCGCGGGCGCAGTCCAGGGCATCAACTTCTTCGGCGACGTCGGGTACACCGGGCCGTGTCCCGACCCCGGGACCGTCGACGACTACACGTTCACGGTCTTCGCCGTCGAACAGCAACTCGAACTGGCCGACGAGACACCCGCGGCGCAGATGCTGGACGTGATTCTCACGGTTGCGATCGATTCGGGGAGCAGTTCGTCGTTCGCTCGCCGCTGAGCACGGTTGCCCCCGCGACACAGATTCGGCAGGCCGCCCCGACCGGTCGACTACTTTGGTCGCGAAAGGAATCGGCCGATCGACTCGAAACTCCAGCGTGAGTTCGGCGTCGCGGCCCTCGCAAGGAGGAGGTGCATCATGGCGTCGGACCTCACGTCGCCCAGAATCCTGACCGACGTCGGTTCGCACGAGGAACCGCGATGACGGTCTCGCCGATGACCCACACCGGCACGGGGACTGCCGCATCGAGGTCGCGGGTGAGGCGATACGTCGCAGCGATGCTTGCTCCCGCCGACATCCGCCTCGACGGCGACCGGCCGTGGGACGTCCGAGTTCACGACGAGCGGACCTTCCGCCGGGTGCTCACCGCCGGAACGCTGGGGCTCGGCGAAAGCTACATGGACGGCTGGTGGGATTGCGCCGCGATCGACCAACTGGTCGAACGATCACGACGACTCGAGATCGACCGCAGGTTGTCGCCGCCGCTGAAGTGGGCGCGAACCGTCGAAGCCCGAGTTCGGAATCTCCAGTCGCCGCGACGCGCGTTCGAGGTGGGCGAACGGCACTACGACATCGGCAACGACCTGTACGAGCGGATGCTCGATCGGCGGATGATCTACAGCTGCGGATACTGGCGCGACGCGACCGATCTCGATCAGGCCCAGGAGGCGAAACTCACCCTGGTGGCGAACAAGCTCGGCCTCGAGCCCGGGATGCGAGTGCTCGACATCGGCTGTGGATGGGGAGGTGCTGCCCAGTTCTTCGCAGAGCGCTACGGATGTGACGTCGTGGCGATCACGATCTCGAAGGAACAAGCCGCGCTCGCCGGTCGCCGATGCGCGGACCTCCCGGTCGAGATTCGCATCCAGGACTACCGCGACGTCGACGAACGGTTCGATCGGATCTATTCGATCGGCATGTTCGAACACGTCGGCATCAAGAATTACCGCGCCTACATGAACACGGTCCGGCGATGCCTCAGCGATCCGGACGGGCTCACCCTGTTGCACACGATCGGCACGCGACGCTCGGCAACCGCGGCCGACCCCTGGATCGCCCGGTACATCTTTCCGAACTCGTTGCTGCCGTCCGCGAAGCAGATCACCGCAGCGGCCGAGGACCGGTTGGTGCTCGAGGACTGGCACAACTTCGGCGTCGACTACGACCGCACGTTGATGAACTGGCACGAGCGGATCTCACGCGCGTGGGGCGATCTCCCCCGCTACGACGAGCGGTTCCGGCGGATGTGGGACTTCTATCTGCTGTCGTCGGCCGGTTCGTTCCGTTCGAACGCGATCCATCTCTGGCAGATCGTCTTCTCCCGCGACGGTCTCCCCACCCCCTATCACCCCGACAACATCCGCTGACCCCGTTCTCGTGAACAGGTCTGGCGCTCCGTGCGCGAACTGTTCACGGGTTG
>NZ_BAOL01000053.1 GCF_000350145.1 Ilumatobacter nonamiensis YM16-303
TCGCGCACGGAGCGCCGGAACAGATCACGAGAACCGGGCGGGACGCTCGATCATGGGACGTGGGTGGGGGTTGTCTAATCTCGTGTTCGACATGAGCAGCACCGCCGAGAACACCACCACGACCGTTCCCCACGTCGACTACCTCGTGCTCGACGGCGGGGACCCGCATCTGGTCGCCCACGAGTGCACCGCATGCGGGGCCCGGTTCTTCGACCGCCGCAATGCGTGCGCAGCGTGCTTTTCGACCGACTTCACGACCGTTCCGATCGCGACCACCGGAACGGTGCAGGCGTTCACGATCGTGGCGTTCGCGGCGCCGGGCATTCCGGTGCCGTTCGTCGCCGCCGTGGTCGACTGCGACGGCACGAGCGTCAAGGGCAACATCATCAACGTCGACCCGGATCCGGCCAACATCTCGACCGGGATGTCCGTCCGCCTCGCCACCTACTCGCTCGGCACCGACGACAACGGAGTCGAAGCCATCGGCTACGGCTTCGAGCCGGCCGACTGACCCGCCCACCATCCGCCACCCACATCAACGAATCGATTCCAGGAGCACACCATGAGCGCATCCGACGAGGTCTTCATCCTCGGTATCAACATGACGAAGTTCGGCAAGCACTTCGACAAGGACGTCGTCGACCTCGGAGCGGAGGCGATGATGGCCGCCCTCGCCGACGGTGGCGTGACGATGGGGGACATGGGCATTCTCGCGGCCGGGAACCTGATGGGTTCCGGAGGGATCGGCCAGCAGCTCCAGAAGCAGGTCGGCCAGACCGGCATCCCCGTCTACAACGTGTCCAACGCATGCGCAACCGGCGCCACGGCGCTGCGAACGGCGATCATGGCGATCAAGGCCGGCGAGTGCGACATGGGCCTCGCGGTGGGTGTCGAGAAGCTCGCCGGGGCAGGTCTGCTCGGCTCGAGCGACGCGAAGAAGTCCGACACCCACGAGTGGGAACCGTCCGGGCGCCTCGGAGCGGTGACAGGTGTCGATGGCCGGATCGGCAGCGCGACGATGCCGGCGCTCTTCGCGCAGATCGGGATGGAGTACGGACACAAGTACGACGGTGTCGATGCCGAGCTGTTCGCACGGATCTCCGAGAAGAACCATTCGCACTCGACGCTCAACCCGCTTGCCGCCTACACCAAGGCGATGTCGCTCGAACAGATCATGGGCGACATGATGATCGCCTACCCCAACACGCGACCGATGTGCTCCGCGAACTGTGACGGTGCTGCGGCGGCGGTCGTGGTGAGTGGGGCGAAGCTGCGAACGCTCTCTCTTGAGCAGCAGCGCCGAGCCGTGAAGGTGTCGGCGTCGGTCCTCACGTCCGATCCGTACGAGGAGGCCTGCCAGATCCTCCCGAACGTGAACACGCTCACCCGCAATGCTGCCCAGCAGGCGTACGAGACGTCCGGCGTCGGCCCGTCCGATCTCGATCTCGTCGAACTGCACGATTGCTTCGCGACGGCGGAACTGGTCCACTACGACAACCTGATGTTGTGTGAGGAGGGCGGCGCTGCCGACTTCTTCAACTCCGGAGCGCCGTGGCGGACGGGAACGACCCCGGTCAACGTCTCGGGCGGCCTGCAGTCGAAGGGTCACCCGATCTCGGCGACCGGCATCGCCAACATCTGGGAGGTCTGCCACCACCTGCGCGGTGAGGCAGGTGACCGCCAGATCGACGATGCCAAGGTCGGCCTCGCCCACGTCATCGGCCTCGGATCGGCATGTGGCGTCCACGTCCTCGAGAAGTCAGCCCTCGGCGCCGCCGCCTGAGGTGTGACGTGACGGGTCAGCCCGCTACGTGACGCTGGATCGGAGGAGGGGCAGGATCTCGGGTGCCAGCCGTTCGGCGGTGAGTGGCCCGATCGACGTGGCCTCGTCGAGTTCTTCCGCGTTCGTCGGTCGGGCGTGAGCGATCGCCGAGAGATCCCGGTCGGAGAGCAGCTGGGTCGGAACGATCCGGGCACGGAGCGCTGAGGCTGCTCGCCATTCCGTCAACCGTTGGAGCGTCGGATCCACCGTGCGCGCCCGTCGGAGCGACGCGGGAGGTGGAACGGCCGCCGGCGGATCGAGCTCCAGATCGGACAGGAACGGACTGGGCTTGCGGCCGTACCCGGCCCTGCGCTCCGCGTTCGTGAGGACCAGTGCGTCGGTCGCTCGGGTCACGGCGACGTAGAGCAACCGAGCTTCCTCTTCGCGCGCTGCGGTCGTCGTCGCCGACTTGTGGGGCATGAGATTCGTCTCGATCCCCGTGACGTACACGGTGTGCCACTCCCGACCCTTCGCGGCGTGAAAGGTGAGCAGGTCGACCCCGTCGGTCGTGCCGTCGTCGAACGGATTGGTCGTGGCGATCCACGACCGGAACTCGGCGCCGTCACCACGCGGCTGGTCGCGCAGGAACTCGAGCAACGTGGTCGCGACCCGTCGCTCGGCTTCGACACGATGCAGGGCCGCCGTTGCCTCGCGAATCTGGGACTGATGCGGGCTCGACGCTCGCACCGACGGCTCACCCGGACTGCTGCGTCGATCGTTCAGGTCGTCGAGTCGGGCCTGCGCCGATTCGAGCGCGTCGAGGTCGTCCAAGCTGTCGTGCGCCCACGCCCGCAATCCCGATGGTGACGTGTTCGACGACGCGTCGCGGATCGCCGCCTCCAGCGGTGAGCCGCCGGCGGTGGAGGATCGTCGAACGGCGACACCACGATCGCTCAGCGCCGTCTCGAAGGCGCCGAGCTGGGCGTTGGTCCGAGCGAGGACCGCGACGCCCCCGCTGCGGATCAGGTTGGGGTCGCCGCGCGCGATGCGACGGGCGACGAGGTCGGCTTCGGCTTCCTCGTCGGCGACGGACGACCGGGTCACGGGTGGACCGTCGTCGCGTGCGGAGCGGATGTCGGCCGTCTGACCTCCGGCGGTCAGCACGTGGGCACCGACGGCCACGATCTGCGGTGTGCAGCGGTGGTTGACCGGCAGCCGGACGACCTCGACGCCGGGGAACCGTGTTTCGACGTCGACGAGCAACGACGGATCGGCACCATTGAAGCCGTACACCGCTTGCGCCGGATCACCGACGAGGAACAGGTCGTCGCGCCCGGTTCGGAGGAGATCGACGAGGCGGTGCTGGAGTGGGTTGAGGTCCTGGGCCTCGTCGACGAGGAGATGACGGAACCGCCATCGCAGGCCGTCTGCGAAGTCGGAGTCGCGTCGGGCATCGGCGAGCACGTCCAGCAGCACGTCGTCGAAGTCGATGATGCCGCGTTTGCGCTTGATGTCGGAGTAGGCGGAGAAGGCATCCGCCATCTCGTCGACGCCGCCGGCCGGCTTGCGCCCCGCTCGACGCGCCGCCGAGGCGTAGCTGTCGACCGAGATGCCGCGGGCCATCGCCCACGAGATCTCGTTGTTCGCAGCATCGAGAGCCAGCCGTCCGCCGGGAAAGCCGAACTCCTTCTGCGCGTCGCGGAGCACGCGCCGACGGTCGCTCGCGATCGTCTTCGGGCGTCGGTTCGTGTCGGTCCAGCGTTGGCGGAGAACCCGCAACATCACCGAGTGGAACGTGCCCGCCTCGACGTGATCGCGCAGGCCGAGGCGTCGCAGCCGGCGCCGAAGTTCCCCCGCCGCCTCCCGCGTGAACGTGAGCGCCAACGTGTGTCGAGCGTCGGCGTCACCGAGGGCGATGCGATGGGCGATTCGCCGTGTGAGCACCCGCGTCTTGCCCGAACCAGCGCCGGCGACCACCGCGACGAGGTGGCTCTCGGCGGTCACCGCTCGACGCTGATCGGGATCCAGATCAGCAATCAGCGCATCGGCGTCCACGCGGTCATCGTAGAAGGAACGGGTCGGTGGAAGTACCTTGCGAACATGGCCTACCCGCGTCGGCGCCTGCACCCTGGTGAGGAGATCGCCGTCGATCTCCGACCCCACTGGTGGTACTACGCGAAGGTCGCGGCGGTGCTCGTCGGCTCGGTTGCGTTCGGCATCGCAACCCTCTCGTTCGATGACGGGACGACGCGCACCGCGTCGACGTGGGCCGCACTGGCCCTGATCGCGTTGTCCACCCTGTGGCTGATCGCGCGATACCTGAGGTGGGCGCGCACGATGTTCGTCGTGACGACCGAGCGCATCATTTTCCGCACCGGGGTGGTCGCGACGTCGGGTATCGAGATCACGCTCGACCGGGTGGACACCGTGCAGTATCGGCAGTCGATCTTCGAACGGATGGTGGGTGCCGGTGACCTGGTGATCGGAGCGGGCGAGCGTTCCGGGGACCATCGCTTCACCGACATCGCTCGGCCGCGTGCAGTTCAAGCGGCGATCCACGAGCGGGTGGAGGAATTCGATCGGCGGCGAGCGACGCCTGCCGCGGAGAATCCGGACGTGGCCGCGCAGCTGGAACGATTCGAGGCGATGCTCGAACGTGGAACACTCACCTTCGACGAGTTCCAGCGACAGAAGGAGCGGCTGCTCGATGAATGATCCCAGCGCAGGAACCCCTCGAACGCGGCACCGTGTCGTCAGCCTCGTTCCGTCGTCGACCGAGACGTTGCTCGCATTGGGAGCCGACGTCGTCGCGTGCTCACGGTTCTGTGAACAGCCGGACCTGACCCACGTCGGCGGGACGAAGAACCCGGACATCCCGGCGATTCTCGATCTGGCGCCGGACCTGGTCGTGCTCGATTCGGAGGAGAACCGCATCGAGGATCACGACGAGATGGTCTCCGCCGGACTCGACGTGTTCGTCTCCGATGTCGTCGACCTGACGACGGCCCTCGAGGTCGTCGGCCGGCTCGCCACGGCGAGCGGCGTCCCGAGTCCGTCGACGGTCGACGCGATGCCCGAAGTCGCCGCTGATGTCGCTCGGCGCACCGCATTCGTTCCGATCTGGCGGCGTCCGTGGATGACGATCTCGTCGGCAACGTACGGTGGCTCGCTGCTCGCTCATCTCGGGATCGACCTGATCGCGACCGCCGGTGACGGCGCATACCCGACCGTGGACCTCGCCGATGTTGCAGCCGAGCACCCGGACCTGGTGATCGTGCCCAGTGAGCCGTACGACTTCGGAGCACCTCACCTCGCGGAGCTCGCCGATGAAATTGCCGGAGCGCATGTCGTCGAGATCGATGGTCAAGACCTGTTCTGGTGGGGGATCCGGACCCCACACGCGGTCAATCGCCTGGCGGCAGCACTCGCGCTCCCGCCGACGGAGTGACGATCCACGCGTCCTGGAGTGCGCCCGGCTCGCAGATCGCCACCACGCAGCCGCCGAATCCGCCACCGGTCATCCGTGCGCCGAAGACTCCGTCGGTCGCGTTCAACTCGTCGACCGCAGCGTCCATCTGCGGGGTCGACGTGTCGAAGTCGTCGCGGAGGCTGGCGTGGCCGGCGCGCAGGAGGCGGCCGAGCGCCGGGTAGTCGGCACGGCGGAGGGCATCGGCGAAGTCGCGAACCCGTTGGTTCTCGCTCACGACGTGGCGCGCCCGTTTCCGAGCGATGGGATCGGTGATCGCGTTCACGAGGTCGAGCGTTGCCGCGCGGAGCGGGCCGACCTCGCTCGTCGCCCGAGCGCACTCGTCGACCCGATCGCTGTACGACGACCCCCGCAGAGTCCGGTGAGCGATGAACCGGACGGCGATGTCGATCTCGTCGGGAACAGGAACCTGCTCGATCGACAGCTCGGCGCAGTCGATGAGTGTCGCGTGGCCCGCGACGGCGGCCGCGATGCAGTACTGGTCCATGATCCCGGTCGGGACGCCGGTTGCAGCGTGCTCGGCGCGGCGTGCGTGTTGTGCGAGTTCGAGCGGGGAACCCTCGAACCCGAGGGCGAGACCGATTACGCACATCAATGCAGCGCTCGACGACAATCCGGCCCCCGCTGGGATGTCCGACCGGAGGTGCCCCTCCAGGCCCTCGGTCGATCCGAGCTCGGCGGCGACCGCGGCGATGAACGACGCCCATTGGGGTTCGAGCGACGACGGGTCACCCTCGAAGGGGAGCGTGACCTCGACTCGGCCGGGCGCATCGTCCGACGTCAGCACCAGGTCGGAGCCGTGACGGGTCGCAGTCAGCGTGGTTCCCCGGTCGATCGCCATGGGGAAGGCGAGCCCGCCCGTGTAGTCGGTGTGTTCGCCGATCAGGTTGACCCGTCCCGGCGCGTGAACGCTGAGCACGGTCGGGTTCGTCACGTGAGCAACGTAGTTGCACCACCGATCCGGTCTGGCGCTCCGGATCGGACGGACCGGGTGGGCCGAGCGGAGCGCGGTCTGCCATGATCGGCCGATGCCTCGCGCTGCACTGGCCTCCGGGATCGAGATCGAGTACGAGACCTTCGGAGAACCCGCCGATCCGACGCTGTTGCTCGTGTGTGGCTACACGTCGCAACTCAACGGGTGGGATGCCGGACTCTGCGCGCAGTTCGTGGCGCAAGGGCTGCACGTGGTCCGCTACGACAACCGCGATGTCGGGCTGTCGTCGAAGTTGAAGGGCGCCGTCCAACCGGGCAAGGTGCTCGCTGCGACTCTGGCGGGCGAGCTTCCCGAGGTTCCGTACACGTTGTCGGACATGGCCGCCGACGGGATCGGACTACTCGACCACCTCGGAATCGACCGGGCACACATCGCCGGCGTCTCGATGGGCGGCATGATCGTGCAGACGATGGCGATCGAGCATCCCACTCGGATCGCCAGCCTGACGTCGGTGATGTCGAGCCCCGGTGACCCCCGCTGCGGAGCGCCCACGCCGGAGGCTCGTGAGGCGCTCCTCACGCCGCCGCCGACGGACCGTGCCGCGTACATCGAAGCGTCGACCCGCGGCGAGGTGTGGGCGTCGAAGCGCTACGTCGACCACGACGCGTTGAGGGCCCGTGCCGCCGCCGACTTCGACCGCGCGTTCTACCCGCAGGGAGCGACTCGTCAGCTCGCGGCGATCTACGCGAGTGGCGACCGTTCGGCGGGTCTCCGGGAGCTCGATGTTCCCACGCTCGTCATCCACGGTCGTGACGACACGCTGATCACGCCGACCGGTGGAGAGACGACCGCTGAACTCGTCACCGGTGCGCGTTATCTGCTGATCTCGGACATGGGCCACGATCTGCCGGTGCCGCTCTGGCCGGTCTTCGCCGAGTCGATCGGCGGACACATTCGCGTGGCCGAAACGGCCTGACCCGCAACCGACGCGTCCCCACCACCACACCCGAACGAAGAACACGAACCAGGAGAGAAACAATGCCCGGACCACTTGCAGGACATCGCATCATCGAGATCGCGGGGATCGGTCCCGGACCGTTCGCGGCGATGTTGCTCGCCGACCTCGGTGCGGAAGTGATCCGGGTGGAGCGCGCCGGAGCGGTGCGCGGACCCGCTCCGGAAGAGCCGCACGGTGACATCCTCCTGCGCGGTCGGCGCAACATCGCCATCGACCTGAAGAACCCCGACGGCGTCGAGACGCTGCTCGGTCTCGTGGAAGGCGCGGACGCGCTGATCGAAGGTTTCCGTCCCGGAGTGATGGAGCGCTTGGGGATCGGTCCCGACGTGTGCCTCGCCCGCAACCCGAAGCTCGTGTTCGGGCGGATGACCGGCTGGGGTCAGACCGGTCCGTACAGCCAGGCGGCCGGACACGACATCAACTACATCTCCCTCGCTGGTGCACTCGCGCACTTCGGCCGCAAGGGCGAGGGTCCGACGCCGCCCTTGAACATGGTCGGCGACTTCGGCGGCGGTGGAATGTTCCTCGCGCTCGGCGTGGTGGCCGCGCTGCTGGAGGCCGGCAAGAGCGGCGAGGGCCAAGTGGTCGACACCGCGATGGTCGACGGCTCGGCGGTGCTCATGTCGATGTTCTGGGCGTTCAAGGAGATGGGAGCATTCGACGAGAACGCTCGGGGTACCAATCTGCTCGACACCGGGGCGCACTTCTACGACGTCTACCGGTGCAGCGACGGTGAGTACATCTCGATCGGGTCGATCGAGCCGCAGTTCTACGCCGAGCTGCTCCGGCTCACGGGGCTCTCCGACGATGAGCAGTTCGCGAAGCAGATGGACCAGGGCGAGTGGGGGCCGTTGAAGGAACGGCTGACCGAGGTGTTCGCCGGGAAGACCCGCGAGGAGTGGTGCTCGATCATGGAGCACACCGACGTGTGCTTCGCTCCCGTGTTGACGATGTCGGAGGCTGCCGCACATCCGCACAACGTCGAGCGGGAGACGTTCATCGACGTCGGGGGAGTGACCCAACCCGCGCCGGCACCTCGCTTCAGTCGGACGGCGACGTCGGTCGAGTCGGCACCGGCATGGCCGGGGGAGCACACCCGCGACGTGCTCGCAGCGTGGGGTTTCGACGAGGCGCGGATCGACGAACTGATCGAGTCGGGAGCGGTGCGACACGCTGACTGAGCCGCCACACTGACCGGAATGGGAACGCTCGTCTGTCTGCACGCTCATCCCGACGACGAATGCATGTCGACCGGGGGAACGATGGCGCGGGCTGCCGCTGACGGTCATCGTGTCGTGTTGATCGTCGCGACCAACGGCGAGTTCGGTGAGGTTCCCGACGATCTACGCGACGGCGAGACGCTCGCGGATCGTCGACGCTCCGAAACCGATGCTTCTGCCGCAGTGCTCGGGGTCGAGCGCGTGGTCTGGCTCGGCTACAAGGACTCGGGGATGACCGGCTGGGACGGCAACGCCGATGCGGCATCGTTCCACCGAGCCGACCTCGACGAGGCGGGCGAGCGGGTGGCTGCCGTGTTGCGTGAGGAGCGGGCCGACGTGTTCACGATCTATGACTGGCACGGAACCTATGGACATCCCGATCATGTCCAGGTGAACCGAGTCGGGCTGCGGGCGGCGGAACTGGTCGACCATCCGATGCGGACGATGGAGGCCACGGCGAATCGCGATGCGATGGCAGCGATGATCAACGCGGCACGCGAGGCAGGAATCGAGGCGGGACCGGGGGAGGGCCAGGAGGAGTTCGACCCGCAGGGTCCGGCCGATGACGGCAACCCGTTCGGTGAGCCGGAGTCGGTCATGACGCTGTGCGTCGATGCCTCCGCGCAGGCTCCGGCCAAGCGGGCCGCGATGCGGTGTCACCGCAGCCAGATCACCGATTCGTCGTTCTTCCTGGAGATGCCGGACGAGGTGTTCGCGAGCGCCTTCGGGTCCGAGTGGTTCATCGAGCACGACCGCACGCCGCCGTACCGGACCGGCTGGATCTTCGACTGACCGCCACCCGCGTCCCGACCACCTCATGAACGACTTGCACGACGCTCACGTTGCAGCTGGTTGGTTCCTGATCGGGTCCAACGCCTTCGTGGGACTCTGGGCCCTGGCCGCGCACTACCTGACGTCACTGCGGTCTCGCGTGCTGTGGGTGGCGACCGGAATCGCCGAGATCTCGACCGTGGTCGTCGCTGCGATCGGGGCGTTGATCGTGAATCGGGAGGGGATCGAACTCGACGCGTTCCACGCCCTCTACGGGTTCAGCACGATCTTCGCGGTGGCCATCCTGTACAGCTACCGCAACAGCCCGTTCATCGCCGACAAGCTGTACCTGCTCTACGGCTGCGGCGGCCTGTTCATCATGGGCCTCGGCCTCCGAGCGGCACTCCTTCCCTGAGCGGCCCGTCGGTGCCGTCCACCGACGGACACTTCGTCAGCGGACGGCGGTGGGGAGCTGGCGGGGGTCCCAGTCCAGCTCGATGAGGCCGCGCTCGCAGGCGAAACGGTCGGTCATTCCCGCAACGTAGGCGACCGCGGCGCGGACGGCTTCGGTCGATCCAGCCTCCACCAGCTCCAGCGGCAGGTCGGCCGGGAGGACGCCGCGGGCGGTCGCATCGGGGATCGAGTGCGGACGATCGGCGTAGTGCTCGGTGAGCGCCCGGAGCAGGGAGATGACCGCGTCGGCCTGCTCGCGCGATGCCGGACGGAGGTAGATGTTCTCGTAGTTGAACTTCCGGAACGCGGCCAAGGCCGCAGCGGTGTCGGGCAACATGCCGATCCGGCCGGTCTGCAGCGTCGCCGCGATCATCGCCCGGACGAACGTGCCGAGCTGGCCCGAACGGTCGGTGCCGCAGTGCCCGGCGACCTCGGCGGGCAACATGTCGGCCGTGACGATCCCGGAGGCGACGGCGTCCTCGAAGTCGTGGCAGACGTACGCGATCCGATCCGCCCAGGACACGACCTCACCTTCCGGCGTCTGCGGGGCCGGAAGGCTCCAGGAGTGGTTGCGGATGCCGTCGAGCGTCTCGCTGCAGAGGTTGAGTGGTCGCAGGGTCACGTTCGCGCCCCAGGGCGCGTGATCGAAACCCTCCTCCAGGAACGGTGACAGCGCATCCTCGCTGGCGTGTCCACCGGGGCCGTGTCCGCAGTCGTGACCGATCGCCATCGCTTCGACGAGCGGCACGTTGAGACTGAGCGCCTGCGCGATGGACCGTGCGACCTGCGCGACCTCGAGCGCGTGTGTCATCCGGTTGCGCTGGTGGTCACCGGGAAACACGAACACCTGGGTCTTCCCGGCGAGGCGACGGAAGGCCGAGTCGTGGAGGATGCGGTCCCGGTCACGCTCGAAACAGGTCCGGTAGGGATCCGGCTCCTCCTCGGCCGCGCGGTTGCCGGCTCCCGTCGCCTGAGTCGCGTTCGAGGCGAGCAGTGTGTTGTCGCGTTCCTCACGCGCTTCGCGAGTGAGGATCTGAGCGTTGCCGACCGTCGCGAACGAGTCCGCATGGGCGAGCACGATGTCGTCGTCGGCGTGCCCGGCCATCGACGACGCCCAGCGGTCGGCGCGCTCCTCGGAGGTGTCCACGAAGGGAAGATCGTCCACACCCCCAGGCTAGGGCCCGGCCCCATCAGTCGTTCTCGTGAACTGTTCCCGCGCTCCGTGCGCG
>NZ_BAOL01000052.1 GCF_000350145.1 Ilumatobacter nonamiensis YM16-303
TGAGACCACCTGTCGGTCTCACATCTCACCGGAGGCGAGTCGGGCGATCGTGGCGAGTTCCGCGTTCGCGCCCGAGCAGACGACGACCGTGGTCGTGGCGGGGGAGGGACGAACACGGCCCGCCCGGATCGCCGCGATCCCCACGGCACCGGCACCTTCCACCACCAGGCGGTGCTCCCGGAGAGCGAACCCCATCGCGTCCGCGAGCTCGTCCTCGGAGACGAGCACGATGTCGTCGACGAGTTGCTGCACGATGGGGAACGTGACGTCGTTCTCCGACCCCACGCCTCCCTGCAGGCTGTCGGCGAGCGTTTCGGCTTCGTCGAGTTGCACGGGCTGTCCGGCTCGGACGCTCTCGTACATCGCCGCACCGTGCTCCATCGACACACCGATGATGCGCGCGTCGGGCAGCATCGCCCGAACGGCGACGGCGATCCCGGAGATCAGTCCGCCTCCCGACAGCGGGACCAGCACGAGCCCGCAGTCCGGTCGCTGCTCGGCGATCTCCAGCCCGCACGTGCCTTGGCCGGCGACGACCACCGGGTCGAGGAAGGCGTGGACCAGCGTCGGTCCCTCATCCTGGTCCGACGCCGCGATCGCCCGTTCGAACGCCGCATCCTGCGACGGCCCGCCGATGTCGAGGGTGCAGCCGAGCCGTTCGAGGTCGGCGACCTTGCCCGCCGGCACGTTGTCGGACAGGCAGATGGTGGCTTCCACGCCCATCGCCCGCGCGACGTGCGCGACGGCGCGGCCGTGATTGCCCGTCGATGCCGTGATCACGCCCCGTTCGAGCTCGTCGGGAGCGAGCGACCCGAGTTTCGCGGCAGCACCGCGGATCTTGAAGCTGCCGGTCGGCTGCACCGTCTCGAGCTTCAGGTCGACGTCGCCGTCGATGAGCTCGCTGAGCGCGTTCGACCTGCTCAGCGGGGTTCTGAGCGCGTGACGCTCGACGTCGGCGCGGATCGCCTCGATCGCATCGAGATCGACCGGCAGTGGGGTGGCGGGAACGGATGGGGGGTTGGCAGGACCCATGGACCGATGGTATACAATCTGTGTCCAGTCTGAGCGCAGGACATTCTGTACCCGCCGAGCCGCCCGTGCGGCGGCCGAGGTGTGTCGTGTGTCCGTGCCGGTCCGGACGGGAGCCATCCGTGGCTCAGGGGAGACATGCCAGACACATCCGACGCACACACCGCACATCGCGGTGACGACAGCCGCGAAGCCCGCACGAGCGGTGCCCTCCCTGCCCCTGCGTCGTGTTCCATCGACCTCGATGCCGAAGGCCGCTCGATCGGAACGTTCTCCGTTCCCTGGTCGCGTGACGAGTCGGGATGGGGCAACGTCCTCACTCCGATCGCGGTGATCGCGAACGGCGAGGGTCCGACCGTCCTGCTCACCGGCGGGAATCACGGCGACGAGTTCGAGGGGCCCGTCGCGCTGCGCCGACTGCTGCACGAAGTCGAGGTCGAGCGCGTCTCCGGGCGGATCATCGTCGTGCCGGGGCTCAACCAGGCCGCGCTGCGTGTGGGTCGACGGTTGTCACCGGTCGACGGAGGCAACCTCAACCGGTCGTTTCCCGGGAACCCCGTCGGCACGCCGACGCAGCGGATCGCCGACTTCGTCTTCCGCGAGCTGGTCAAACGGGCCGACCTCGTCCTCGACATCCACTCCGGCGGTCAGTCGATGACCTTCGAGCCGATGATCGCAACGCATGTGCTCGCCGACGAGCGTCGCACGGCGGAGACCGCCGAGTACATCAAGGTGTTCGGGACGCCACTCGCCGTCCTCATCGACGAACCCGACCCGAACGGCCTGCTCGACAGCGCCGTCGAGGATCTGGGCAAGGTGTTCCTCACCACCGAGATCCAGGGTGGTCGTGCGATCAGCGCGCGCACCGTCGACATCACCCACCGCGGTGTCGTCAACACCCTCAAGCAGGCGGGCGTCCTGGCTGGAGAGCCGGAGTTCGACGCCCCACCGACATTCGTCCGCATGGTCGACGACGGAACATCCGTTGCCACGATCGGCGGACTCTTCGAGCCACTCGCCGATCCCGGCGACGAGGTCACCGCCGGTGACCCGGTGGCTCGGATCCATCCGATCGACGATCTCGCGGCACCGCCATCGGTGCTGCGTTCAGGCGTGAACGGCATCGTGATCATGCGACACAACCCCGGGCTCATCGAGTCGGGGGACCCCGCGATCACGGTGGCCGTACACGAAGCCGCGCCGTGGTGATCGTTCATTCGCGGCGCAACACAACATCGGGTTGACGAAACCCGGGAGGAGAACAACATGACCACATCCACACGAACGACGACGGGACGTTGGCGTCGCATCGCCGTTGCCGCCACCGCCCTCTCACTGGTCGCGGCCGCGTGCGGTAGCGACGACGACGGCGACTCCGGAGACGACACCTCCGACACCGAGGCACCCGCCGACGGCGACGAAACCGAGTCGACCGAAGCGATGACCGAGGACTCGGAGGCGATGACCGAGGGTTCCGAAGCGCCCGACGAAGGCGGCGACGACGCCGCTGCGGCGTCCGGCCTGCTCGGAGAACTCCAGGAAGCCGGCACGGTCACCGTCGGCCTGGCGAACGAGATCCCGTACGGGTACGAGACCGAGGAAGGCGAGATCGAGGGCGAGGCCCCCGACGTCGCCGCCGCAGTGCTCGCCGAGCTGGGCATCGACAACATCGAGGCCGAGGTCGTCGACTTCGGAGCGCTCATCCCCGGCCTCCAGGCCGGCCAGTACGACATGATCGCGGCGGGCATGTTCATCACGCCCGAGCGCGCCGAGCAGATCATCTTCTCGGACCCGGACTACTGCGGCGACTACTCGTTCGCCGTCGCGGAGGGCAACCCCGAGGGGATCGGTGGTGGATTCGACTCGATCGTCGAGACCGGCGCCACGCTCGCCGTGCTGTCGGGAGCGGTCGATGAGACCTACGCTGCCGACGCGCAGGTGCCCGAGGACCAGATCGAGCTCTTCGCCGACGTCAACGCCCAGTACGACGCGCTGCTCGCGGGTCGCGTGGACGCCGTCGGTGGAACGTCGCTGACGGTCAACAACCAGACCGAGGCCAACGAGGGCATCGAGGCCACCGATGCATTCATCCCGCTCGATGCCGATGGCAACGAGGTCTACGGTTGTGGCGGCTTCGGCTTCACGGACCAGGACTTCCGCGACGCCTTCAACGACGTCCTGCACGAGAAGCAGGACGACGGCACGGTCATGGAGATCGTCACCAGCTACGGCTTCTCCGAGCAGGCGGTCGAGACGGCGGCGGGCCTCACCGTCGAGGACCTGACCGGCGGCTGATCCGCTGATCCGCACGGGCCCCGGCACTGCCGGGGCCCGTCCGGATCGCTCCGTTCCCATGAACGACTTCTTCCTCAACTCCACCCAGTACGAACGCCTCTGGGACGGCACGCTCGTCACGCTGCAGGTTCTCGCGCTGTCCTTCATGCTCGGCATCGTGCTGTCGGTGGGTTTCGGCGTGGCCCGATTGTCCGAGCGCGTCGCCGTCCGCGCCGCCGCGCTCGTCTACGTCGAGGTCGCACGCGGGATCTCCTCGATCGTGCTGTTGTTCTGGATGGCCTTCGCCCTGCCGATCCTGCTCGGCTTCGACCAACCGAGCCGCTTGTTGATGGGTTCGGTCGCGCTCGGGCTCAACATGGGCGGGTACGGCGCGGAGATCGTCCGCGGCGCGATCCAATCCGTCCCCAAGGGTCAGACCGAGGCGAGCATCGCCCTCAACCTGACGCCCACCCAACGCATCCGCCACATCGTTCTTCCTCAGGCGATGCCGGTGATCCTGCCGCCGATGGGCAACCTCACGATCGAGATCCTGAAGGGCACCGCCCTCGTCTCGCTGATCGGGTTGTCCGACCTCACCTTCGAGGTGTCGAAGCTGCGCGTGAACCGCACGATCAGCGACGACCCGGTGAGCATTCCGATTCTCTTCCTCAACGCGTTGATCATCTATTTCGTGCTCGCGCAGATCATCGCGCTGTTGTTCCGCCTCGCCGAACGCCGCGTGAACGCCGGCTTCGAGCAGCGCAGCGGCCGCACAGCGGTCGAGCTGTCCGCACCCACGGCAGGGGTGACGGGCTGAGATGACCATCGACCAGACCGATCAGGAAGCCCCGCACCCGATGCACGCCGAGGATGTCGACGTCGAGGCGGCGGCCGAACTCAGGGCAGCCCGGTGGCGTCGCCGAATGGTGACGTTGGGATGGGTCGCCACGGCCGTCGTCGTGCTCACCGTCATCTGGCGTTTCGGAGGTACCGATGTCAGCTTCGACACCGACGCGACCGCCGACCCCGACGCGAAGTTCGACTGGGGTTTCTTCTTCGCACTCATTCCCGACTTCCTCGAAGCGCTGTGGGTCACCGTTCAGGCGACGATCGCCGGTTTCGCCGTCGCCATCGTGCTCGGTTTGTTCCTCGCACTGGGGCGCCGCTCCGATCACCGTGCGTTGCGTTGGCCGTTCTCGTTCTTCATCGAGTTCGTCCGGTCGACGCCACTGCTGATCCAGCTCTACTTCCTCTTCTACGCACTCCCGACGATCTCGTGGCTGCCCGAGAGCGTGCGGGTCCTCGATCCGCTTCCCGCGCTGATCATCGGCCTCGGGATCCACTACGCCACGTACTGCTCGGAGGCCTATCGCGCCGGCATCGACAGCGTGCCGAAGGGGCAGTGGGAGGCATCGACGGCGATGAACCTGCCGAGGCGCACGACCTGGGGACGGGTGATCCTGCCGCAGGCGATCCCCAATGTGCTGCCGGCGTTGGGCAACTACCTGGTCGCCGGCTTCAAGGACGCGCCGCTGGGAAGCTCGATCCAGGTCACCGGGGTGCTCTTCTTCGCCAAGACGATCAGCAGCCGCACGTTCCGTCCCGTCGAGACCTACACACTGGTCGGGATCGGGTTCCTCGCCGTGTCGATCCCTGCCGCCTTCCTCATCCGTCGACTCGAAAGGCGCATCGCGTATGAGCGCACCTGAGCCCCAGTCCACCAACGACTCCGCAGCCACTCCCGCAGTGCGCATGCGCGGTGTCAACAAAGCGTTCGGCGACAACGTCGTGCTGCGCGAGCTCGACCTCGACGTGGCCGAGGGCGAACGGGTCGTGATCATCGGGCCGTCCGGCTCGGGCAAGACGACGATCCTGCGCGTGTGCATGACGTTGGAGCGGCCCGACTCGGGCACGATCGAACTCGAGGGTCAGCACCTGTATCACGAGAAGCACGGCGACAAGCTCAAGCCGGCGCGGGAGAAGCACATCCGCCAAGTGCGCTCGAACGCCGGCATGGTGTTTCAGCACTTCAACCTGTTCCCGCACATGAGTGCACTGGAGAACATCACCCTGGCGCCGATGAAGACCCAGGGCGTGAGCCGTGACGAGGCTGAGGAGCACGGGCTCGAACTGCTCGACAAGGTCGGACTCCGCGCGCACGCGAACCACACGCCCGGTCAGCTGTCCGGCGGTCAGAAACAGCGCGTCGCGATCGCTCGCTCGCTGGCCACCGGACCGAAGGTGATGTTGTTCGACGAGGTCACGTCCGCACTCGACCCCGAACTGGTCGGTGACGTGCTGAGTGTCCTGCGTGACATCGCCGAGGAGGGCGAGACGACGATGATGCTCGTCACCCACGAGATGGGCTTCGCTCGCGAGGTCGCCGACCGGGTGCTGATGTTCGACAGTGGTCAGATCATCGAGTCGGGCAAGCCGTCCGATCTGCTCGGCGATCCGCAGCACGAACGCACCAAGTCATTCCTCGGCGCGGTGTTCGACCACTGAGGTGAGGGGAGTGGGGGAGCGCGACCAGGGGAGTCGCGTATCGACGGGGGTCACACCCCGTTTGATCCGTCTACGCGTCGACGACGATGATCTCGCGTGGCACGTCGGCCAACGTTCGTGCGGGGCCGTCGGCGGTGATCACGATGCTCTCGGTGATCTCGAGACCCCAGGTGTCCATCCAGAGCCCCGGCATGAAGTGGAACGTCATCCCCGGCTCGAGCACCGTTTCGTCGGTGCTCCGGAAACTGATCGTGCGTTCGCCCCAGTCGGGCGGATAGCTCAACCCGGTCGAGTAGCCGCACCGAGCGGTCCGCTCGATCCCCGCACGTTCCAGCACCTCGGACAGCGCGTTGGCCACGTCACAGGCGCGGTTGCCGGCGCGGGCCTGCTCGATGCCCGCCTCGAGTCCTTCGATCAGGGCGACCTCGGCGCTGCGCATGAGCGGCCACGGTTCCCCGATGAACGCGGATCGGCACAGCGGCGCGTGGTAGCGGCGGTAGCAGCCGGCGAGCTCGAAGAAGGTCCCGACGCCGACCTCCATCGGTTTGTCGTTCCACGTCAGGTGCGACGCCGTTGCGTCCAAACCCGTCGGCAGCAGCGGCACGATCGCGGGGTAGTCACCGCCGTGCGTCTCGGTGCCCGTGACGGTGGCATGCATGATCTCGGCGACCAGATCGTTCTTGCGCATGCCGGGTCGCAGCACGTCGCGCAACCGCGCGTACACCCGGCCGACGATCTCGCCTGCGATTCCCATGTATTCGAGCTCACGGTCGGACTTGATCTTGCGCTGCCAGTTGACGAGACCGGTCGCGTCGCTGATTCCGTCACGTTCGCTCAGCTGTTCGGACGCGCCGGGAACGATGCGGATGAGCGTTTCCACGAGCGCTCGGTGGGCGGCTGCGGAGTAGTAGTAGTTGTCGAGTTCGACACCGAGACGGCGGTTGCCGAGACCGCGGCTCGCCAGCGTGTGCGCGAGGTGCTCCATCGGGTGCTCTTCGGTCGACTGCACGAAGTGATCCGGATACCCGACGATGTGCTCGTCGTCCATCCACACCGTGCGGCGGGCGCCTTGGGCGTCCATCAACCGGCCCCAGTAGACGGGGTCGTCGTCGAGGGTGACGATGACCCCTTGGTACGTGTAGAACGACCAGCCGTCGTAGCCGGTCAGCCAGGCCATGTTGGACGGGTCGGCAGCGAACAGCACCTCGACCCCACGGCGTTCCATCGCGAGGCGTGTCCGATGGAGTCGGTCGCGGTACTCCTGTCGCTCGAACGGCAACTCGATGTCTGCTGGCACGGTCCCTCCCGGATCCCCAACGTAGTTGCTGACCAGCATGTACGCGCGGCAAACGGTATCGTATACACATTGTATTCGCCCCCAGGAGGCATGACTCGTCCATGACGCCAAGCCCACCGTCCGCCGAGGCCGAGACCACGTCCGCGGCCGCCCGGATCACCAACGAGCAGCTCTATCGCCAGCTGCGCGTGCGGATCACCCGCCTCGACCTCGAGCCGGGTGCCCGGCTCACCGAGGAGGCCCTCGCCAAGCAGTACGGCGTCAGCCGAACGCCGATCCGCCGGGTCCTCGACCGCCTCGCCCACGACGGCCTCGTGACGATCAACCCCAACAGCGGGGCGTCGGTCTCGTCGATCGACTTCCAGGCGCTCCGCGAAGTGTGGGCACTCCGGCTCCGGATCGCCGATCTCGTCGGCGATTTCGTCCGCCTTCCCGCGTCGCCCGAAATCCGCGAGCGACTGGAGGCGTGCCTCGAACAGCTCGACGACGTCGAGTCGGCGGCGGATCTCGCACCGCTCTACGACGAGTACCACGAGGTGATGCTCGACCTGCTCACCAACGGTCCGTTGCGCTCGATCTACGACCAGCTGTATGCGCAGACCGCCCGCGCATTCGTCCAGATGTTGCCGAGTCTGGATCTCGACACCGAGATCGAGCAGATTCGCAGCGAGATCGAAGCGTCGCTCGACGCATGTGGCCAGCGGTCCGGCGTTGCGCTCGCCGAAGTGCGTCGGCACCACATGCAGCTCGTTCTCGAACGGCTCAACGATGCCCTCGGGTTCGCGCCCGCCCGGCCCGCGACGTCTCCTCCGAACACCACCACATCGACAATCCCGTCAACTACGAAGGAACCCTCATGACCGAATCGACCGAATCGACCAACGCTCCGAGCCCGGCGACCCTCGCCGTGTGGGGAGGCGAGGACCGCTACCTCGTCGACCGCGCCACCCAGGTGCCGGTCGTCCACAGCGTGTCGTTCGGGTACTCCGACTTCGACGAGTGGTACGACGTCGCCACCGGCGTTGCCGAGGGCCACATCTACGGACGCAACACCAACCCGACCGTCGCGGTGTTCGAGGACAAGGTGCGGATCTTGGAAGGTGCCGAAGCGGCGACCTCGGCCGCGACCGGCATGGCCGCGATCTCGAACACGCTGTACGCGCTGCTGAAGCCGGGGTCCAAGGTGATCTCGGTCAAGGACACGTACGGCGGGACGAGCTTGCTGTTCACCGAGTTCCTCCCGGCGATCGGGATCGAGGTCGAATTGATCGACACGACCGACTTCGATGCGATCGAGTCCGCCGTCGCGGGTGGCTGCGACCTGCTGTATCTCGAGACGCCGACGAATCCGACCCTCAAGGTGCTCGACCTCCCGCGGCTGATCGAGGCGGGGCACGACCAGGGTGCGATCGTGATGGTCGACAACACGTTTGCGACCCCGATCAACCAACAGCCGCTGAGCCACGGCGCCGACCTCGTCGTGCACAGCGCGACGAAGTTCCTCGGTGGTCACGCGGATGCACTCGGCGGTGTGGTGGTCGGCCGTCCCGACCTGATCGAGGCGGTGTACCACTACCGCGAGATCAACGGCGCGACGCTCGATCCGATGGCTGCCTACCTGCTGTTGCGCGGCATGAAGACGCTGCACCTGCGCGTCGAGCGACAGGCGCAGAACGCACACGCGGTGGCCTCGTTCCTCGAAGGCCACGATCGGGTCACTCGGGTCAACTACCCGGGTCTCTCGAGTCACCCGCAGCACGATGTCGCGGCGCGTCAGATGAAGGGTTTCGGCGGGATGTTGAGCTTCACCCTCGACGGAGGTCTCGACGCCGTGAAGAAGTTCATCCCTCACCTGCGGTACGCCCATCGCGCGGCCAACCTCGGTTCGGTCGAGACGATCATCGGTCCACCCGCAACGACGAGCCACGTCGAGTGCACGCCCGAGGAACGCGAGATGCTCGGAATCCCCGAGGGACTCGTTCGCTATTCGACCGGCATCGAGGGAGTCGACGATCTGATCGCCGACCTCACTCAGGCCTTCGATTCGATGTGATCACCCTCGACGAAGCGACGATTCGCGGACTCGTCGGACTCGGCGCCGACGAGTTGAACGCGATCGAGGCGGTGTACCCGCTGATCGCAAGCGGCGCGGCGTCGATGCCGCCCATCCAACGAATCGACGTGCCGGAGCACCACGGCGAGATCGACATCAAGTCCGCTTATCTGCCCGGCGTCGACGGCATCGCGGTGAAGGTGTCGGCTGGTTTCTTCGACAATCCGCAGATCGGGCTGCCGAGCCTCGGAGGGCTGATGCTCGTGTTCTCGAGCACGACCGGGGTTCCCGAAGCGGTGCTGCTCGACAACGGGTACCTCACCAACATCCGCACTGCACTCGCCGGCGCCGTCGCGGCGAAGCACCTGTCCCGACCCGACGCCGCGACGGTCGGCGTGATCGGTGCCGGTGTGCAGGCGCGGTTGCAGATCGAAGCGCTCCGCCTCGTGCGGCCGATCACCCACGTCAGGGTGTGGGCGCGCCGCGCCGACGCGGCCGGCGAGTTGGCCGAAGGAGTGCGGGACGACACCGGGCTCGATGTATCCGTCGTGAAGCGTCCCGCCGACGTGGCCGTCGATGGCGGGATCGTCGTGACCACCACTCCGGCGATGGAACCGTTGCTCGACGGGACGGTTCGACGGAACGGTCTTCACGTCACGGCGGTCGGCTCCGACGCCGAACACAAGCAGGAACTCTCCGTCGACCTCGTTGCCGCGGCCGACCGGTTCGTCTGCGACAGTCGCGCGCAGAGCGAACGCCTGGGCGAGCTTCGTGCGCCGCGGGAGGCGGGTCGGCCGGTCGACGGGGTCGAGCTCGGCGACGTGATCTCCGGGTCGGCCGCCGGTCGGAGCCATCCCGATGACGTCACGATCTGCGATCTCACCGGCACCGGCGCGCAGGACACCGCCATCGCCTCCCTCGTCGTCGCCCGCTCCCGCTCCACCTCCTGACCTCCCGAGCGCGCCCGGCCGGGTCCCGCGCAAATCCGCTCGACCTCCGTTCTCGTCGCGGATCGGTCCGGAAATCGACGAAAAGCGCGACGAGAACCCTGATCGCGACG
>NZ_BAOL01000051.1 GCF_000350145.1 Ilumatobacter nonamiensis YM16-303
CGGGAATCGAACCCGCGTTCTCAGCTTGGGAAGCTGATGTTCTACCATTGAACTACATCCGCAAGATGGACCTGACCGGAGTCAGGACCTTGCCGACACGGCACTTGAGCTGGGATTTCGTATCGAGCCCACGACGTGCTGGTTGTTGTGTGGAGACGATATCGCGTGTTGACCCGTGCGTGCCCATCAGGCGGGCACGCCGTGGGCACGGGCTGCACGCTTCACCGACCATGTCCACCGGTTGGGTTCGCGACCCCGAGTGAGGTCGTGTAGATCGCCGGCGACTACCTCACCACGTGCGTCGAGGAACTGATCGTAGGCGAGCCAAACGATACCTTCTTGGGGGTAGACGGAGGCTTGGTTCGATCTTGCGGTTCGGCTTCCAGGTGATGAGAGAGCAGTTCGGCGCCGTGTAGATCCGAGCCCTCGAAAGGTCGGTGTTCGTCGCGGGGGTAGGAGTCTGGGAATCGGTGGTGGTGCGTCGAATCGATGCGTCGAGAGTCCGCGCGCGAGCCTCTCACGGTCCTTCGGCCAGATCGTTTGTCGCGGGTCCTCGACGCCAGGAAGCGGGAACTGGACCTCGTCGAAGACCGGCGCGTTCTGGTCTCCTCCACTCAGCGCAGCGATGAGCCCACGAAGGTCATGCAGAGCCCCTCGTTCCCGAGGAGAGCTGGTAGTGGAGCGAGATCCGTTTGCGGGGAGGGGCCTTCCACGCCGCTCGCCGAGCAGCGATCAGGTCCACACCTGCCGAGCCGGATTGAGCAGCATCAAGGTGTCGTACTCGAGTTCGGCGACGCGCCGGCCGCTGGCTGCCATGACGATCGATCTGTGTCGTCCATCGAGATGTGACCGGGCCTGTCCGGCCAGTGAGATGCCCCAGCGAACGGTGGACAGCAAACGCCACCACTCGAATCGAGTGCTGTGCCAACCACCGTCGGCCGCGGCATACGCCTCACGCAACGCAGGGATCGAACCGAGTCCACCGACGCGGTTCTCGTCCTCGCGGAATCGCCACATTCTCAAGGTCGGCCACGCCAGATCCTCCATGGCATCACCGAGGTGGCACGTCTCCCAGTCGAGGATCGCAGCGACGCCCGCGTCGTCGACGATGACATTCCCCACGCGGATGTCGCCGTGGACGATCGCCAGCCGATCCGGCTCGGACGGAGCATGCCGCTCCAACCACCGGGTCGCCAGCGAGAACGTCGGCGAGGGATGTTGGAGAAGCGCCATCTGCTCGTCGAGCCTGGCGAGCGAGTCCGCGATCGGCCGCCCCGTTTCGGGTCGCGGCAGTTCCGCCGGGGCCACTCCCGGATCGAGACTGTGCAATCTCGCCATCGCGGTCCCGAGTTGGCCCACGATGGTCGGACCGAGCGACCGGTCTCGGGCACGTCGCATGATGTGGCGCGGAATCGTCAGGCCGCTGATGGCTGTGCTCAGGAAGAACGGACCGCCGAGGACATCGGTCCGGTCGTGGACGTGATGAATGTGAGGCACCGGGACACCGGCAGACTCGGCCAGCGTGCGGACTTCGGCCTCGGTGCGAACCGGGACGATCTCGATGTCCGCCGATTGGTTGAGTGTGAGCGCAAGGCGACGTGTCCCCTGATCGTCTGCGATGTCGAGCAGCGCGTTGACCCGGCGCGCTCCGGCCGAGACCCGCTCGAATCGAGCGATGTGGATGCATCGACCCTCCACCTCGCTCAACCATGCGGCCAACGGCTCGACGAGTGGATCGGAGTCGACCGCTGTCGAGCCGTGCGAACCCCCGCTCATCAATCGGCCTCCCAGTCGTCGTAGCCGGGTTTCGCGATCGCGAGATCGTTTCGCACGGCGTCGACCAGCGAACCCCAGACCTCCGCGAAGCGACGCGGTTCATCCGCGAACCCGGTGCGAAGCGACGTGCTCACGGCGCGGCGCGCCCGTCGGAGATCGTCGGGGCACTCGTCGCCGACGATCTCCGCGAGGTGCTGGAGTTCGACCCGGTCGTTCTCACCGGCGAGGAGAAGTTCGCGCTCGACGATCGTGAGGAGATTGGCGGCGACACGCGCGTGATGCTGAGCCGAGCCCGACAGCTGAGGGACGATTTCCTGTGCGAGTACCTCAGCGACAACGGCGAGGATGTCTGCGGCTTCCGGCTCATTCTGCATCGGTCGACACCGTCTCGTCGCTCGTGGCCGCCCGGCGGTCGCCGCGCGACTCGGGAGGCAGAACGCGCACGGTCGAGCCGCCCAGAACGGGACCCTGGTCGTGGAGGTGGCATCGGACGAACGAACCGTTCGGCATCTCGACCAGATCCGGCAGTTCTGTGGCGCACGGCTCGAACTCGTGCGGACACCGGGTCCGGAACGCGCATCCGCTGGGGGGCGCTGTCGGATCGGGAAGTTCCCCGCGAAGCACCGTTCGCTCGCGTCCGCGTTGTCTGGCCGGGTTGGCGATCGGGTGAGCTGACAGCAACACGTTCGTGTACGGGTGCATCGGCCGTTCGAAGATCTGCTCCACCGGACCTTGCTCGACCACGCGACCCAGGTACATGACCGCGACACGATCCGAGATGTGGCGCACGACAGCGAGGTCGTGAGCGATGAACAGATAACCGACCCCCTCCTGATCCTGGAGCCGTTCGAGGAGTTTGATGATCTGGTTCTGGGTACTGACGTCGAGTGCACTCACGGCTTCGTCGCACACGATGAGCTCGGGTCGAACAGCCAATGCTCGCGCAATCGCGATGCGCTGGCGTTGCCCGCCGGAGAACTCGTAGGGATATCGATCGAGGTGATGACGGCCGAGCCCGACCTCGTCGAGCAGCTCCGATGCGCGCTCCCGAACGTCGGTGCGGCCGAGATCCTCGTGCTGCTTGATCGCTTCGGCCAGCGAATCGGCGATCGTCATCGAGGGATCCAGTGACGAGTACGGGTCCTGGAAAACCATCTGCATTGCCTGGCGCTTTCGCCGAAGCTCTTTGCGCGACATCTCGGTCAATTCCTCGCCGCGCAGGCGCACCGATCCATGCGTCGGCTCGATCAAGCGCAGCACAGCTCGTCCCGTTGTGGACTTGCCCGAACCGGATTCCCCCACGAGGCCGAGCGTCTCACCAGGCTGCAGTGTGAACGACACGTCCGATACGGCGTGAAGCGGCACCCGCCGAAACCCGGATCCAGTGACGCGGAAGGTCACAGAGAGATCGGAGACCTGGAGAAATGGCTCCGATTCGCGCGGGTTCGTCATTCTTGGACTCCCTGGAGCCTGAGCTTTTCGGCGAGCAGGCAGCGTGTGGTGTGATTCGGTTCGATCGACCGGAGCGGCGGAGCATCAGCGGTACAGGTCGGTTCTGCGTAGCCACAACGCGGATTGAACGCACAGCCCGGCGGCCGGTCGAGCGGCGCAGGGGGTGAACCGGGGATGCTGAAGAGTTCACCGCTCCGCGTTTCGATGTGCGGCATCGCCCGAAGGAGCCCCTCGGTGTAGGGATGTTCCGGATGCTCGAACAGCGTTTCGGCGTCTGCGCCTTCGATGACCTGACCTGCGTACATCACCATCACCCGGTCGCAGATGTCTGCGACGACACCCAGGTCGTGTGTGATGAACAGCAGCGCGAGGTCGAGTTGGTCCTGGAGGTCGCGAAGCAGATCGAGGAGCTGCGCCTGGATCGTGACGTCGAGCGCCGTGGTCGGCTCATCTGCGATGAGAAGTGCCGGCTCGCACGCGAGTGCGATCGCCATCATGACGCGCTGTCGCATTCCTCCCGAGAACTCGTGCGGATAGGACCGCACACGCCGGGCAGCGTTCGGAATTCCGACCAGATCGAGCATCTCGACCGCACGAGCGCGGGCTGCTCGTCGGCTGGCTCCGCGGTGTCGTCGAACGGTTTCACCGATCTGGTCCCCGACGGTGAAGGCCGGGTTGAGACTGGTCATCGGCTCCTGGAAGACCATCGCCATCCGACTCCCGCGCAGCCGTTGCAGGTCGGAGAGGGGACAGCCCACGATCTGTTCGCCCTCCATTTCGATGCTTCCGCTGGGAATCCTGGCGCTCTTCGGCAGGAGCCCCATGACACTGAGCGCGGTGATCGTCTTGCCCGAGCCGGATTCACCGACCAGACCCAAGGTTTCACGCGCTCCGATCTCGAAATTGACGTCGTCGAGGACCCGCACGTGACCGTGCTCGCCCGCGAGTTCCACCGTGAGATTTTCGATGGAGAGCACCGGCGACCGGCGATCAGCACCGGCGAGCGTTGGTTCGGATGCCGTCATCGTTCCTCCCGACCGAGCGAGTCACGCAGCGCGTCACCCAGCAGATTGAACGCCAGTACCGTCAACGCGATCGCAATGCCCGGGAAGAGGACGACCCAGGGTGCGCGATCGTAGAAGCGGTACGAGCGTCCGAGCATGGCGCCCCAACTCGCATCCGGCGGCTGGACTCCGAGTCCGAGAAAGCTCAGGCTCGCTTCCGCGAGCATCGCGGTTCCGGCGGCGAACGAAATCTGGACGATCAACGGCGAGAGTACGTTCGGAAGCACGTGCCTCCCGATGATCGAGACCGAGCTGCAGCCCAGTCCTCGAGCCGCCTCGATGTAGGTCTCTTCCCGGATCGACATCGCCGCCCCGCGCAGAATCCGCAGGAACCTCGGGGAGAAGACGATCCCCACCGCGATCATTGCGTTCGTCAGCCCTGGTCCGAGCACGCCCACCAGCGCCACCGCCAGAATCAGCGGAGGGAAGGCCATCAACGCATCAGCGATGCGCATGACGATCCCGTCGATCCGACCGCGTGCATACCCCGCCACCAAACCTGGCACGAGGCCGAGTCCGAGCGCGACCGCGACGGCCAGCAACGCGGCGAGCAGCGAGGTCCTCGACGCGTACAGAAGGCGGCTGAATACGTCGCGTCCGACATCGTCGGTCCCCAGCCAGTGTTCACCGGACGGCGACGCCAGCACCGCGCGGAGATCCTGCGCGTTCGGGCTGTCCGTGGCCAGCAGGGGAGCGAGCACAGCGATTCCGACCACGAAGATCAGATATCCGAGGCTGATCAGTCCGACGCGTTGTGTTCGGAACCGTCGCCGGAAGCGACTCCATGGCGTTCTCGGCACTTCCGGGGTCTCGCCGCTCTCCGGTGTTGCCGAGTCGTGGGCCGTTTCGAGGTGACTGGTCACTGGGCCCGCACCTTCGGGTTCAGGTATCCATAGAGGAGGTCGACCACGAGATTGGCGAGGACGGCGATGATGACCGATGCCACGACCACTCCCTGGATCATCGGAAGATCCCGCGAGTTCACGGCGGAGATCACGAGTTGTCCGAGACCGGGGAGCCCGAAGATCTGCTCCACGATGATCGAACCCCCCAGGAGCACCGTGACCTGCAGTCCGGCCACCGTCAGCATCGGTGCCGCCGCGTTCTTGAGGGCGTGCTTTCCGACCACAACTCTCGAGGCGAGGCCCTTGGACCATGCAGTGCGGATGTAGTCCTGCTTGAGCACGTCCACGAGGCTGCTGCGCAGCTGGCGGGTCATCTCCGCTGCAGCGGCCGTACCGAGCGTGATCGCAGGAAGCACGAGGTGGCGGAACCATTCCCAGGGGCTGTCCTCGAGCGCGACGTACCCGGTGGCGGGGAGCCACGGATTCCAGATCGCGAAGAACAACAGCAGGATGAGAGCCAGGAGGAAGCTCGGGGTCGCGACGCCCACGGATGCGGCGACCGTGGCGACCTTGTCGCTGGCACGTCCGGCACGCGTGCCGGCGATCAGGCCAGCCGGGATCGCGACGACCAGAGCGACCACCAATGCGAGAAAGGTCAGCGAGAGTGTGACGGGCAGTCGATCGATGATCGTCTCGCTGACCTGCTCGTTGCGATAGAGCGAGGTACCCAGGTCGCCCGTGAGGACGTCGCCGACCCACTTGCCGTACTGGACCAGCATGGGATCGTTGAGCCCCAGTCGTTCTCGCGTGGCGTCGATCTGCTCGGGCGTGGCGTTGTCGCCGGCGAGGGTGACCGCCGGGTCGCCGGGAACGAGCAGGATCAGCGAGAACGTCAGAAAGGTGACGATCAGGAGCAGCGGGATCAGTGAGAGCAACCGCCGGACGACGAGCCGTGTCACCGAGGGCCCCCACGCTGCAGAGAGGCCCTCGGTGAGGTGATCGTTCGACTCATCCTGGGTTCACGGTGACACCATCGAACTCGATATGGCCCGACAGGTACCAGGTCAGCCCGTTCACGTCCTCGGTCGACGCGAGGATTGCGTTCGGGAACAGCATCGGCACCCCGAGCGCGTCTTCGACGATCTGACCTGACAGAGCCTTGACCGCGTCCGGTCGGTCGTCTGCGGGAATGAGCGCCTCGAAGTACGCGTCCTTGACCGTCGGCGTCACCTGTCGGCCAGGATTCGAGAACGACTCGTCATTGAAGTAGATCTGAGCGGTTTCGGTCGGGTCGATCCGGCCGGGGTACGGCGAGACGATGGCATCGGCATCGTTCCGGACGAAGAAGGCATCAGCGAGTTGCTGCTCCTGGCGGAGATCCATCTCGACGCCGATCTCGGCGAACTGTTCCTTCAGGATCTCGCCGAGTCGGACATAGATCGGGTTCGTCGACACCATGGCGTCGAATTCGAACCCGTCTTCCAGGCCGGCCTCGGCGAGGAGCTCACGTGCCCGGTCAGGGTCGTACGGGTAGTAGTCGGGGCCGAACTCCTCGTTGTAGAACGGACTGCCCTCGGGCACCCACTGAGTCGTGGGCTGCCCGTAGCCGAAGACGAGCCCCTCGACGATCGCTTCGCGGTCGACGGCGTGATTGAGCGCTTGGCGAACGAGCACATCGCCGAATTCGCTCTTCGAGCGGTCCATCTGGAAGTGGTAGACCTCGAGCGAATCGGAGACGTCGACGTTCAGTCCGGCGCCCTCGGCCTCGGACACCTGTGAGGGTTCGAGAACGGCGGCGTCGACCTGGCCGCTCCGGAGTGCGTTCAGCCGGGTCACGGCGTCGGGCATGTAGAAGATCTCGAGCTGATCGACCTGCGCGTACTCGGGATCCCAGTAATCGTCGACCTTCTCGTACACGGCGCGGTCACCGCGTGAGTACTCGACGAGTGCGAACGGTCCGGAGCCGACGGGCATCTCGTCAAGGTCGGCGTTCTCGAAGGCATCCGGGCTCAGCATCATGCCAGGCCGAGTGGCCAGCTGCATCGGAAGAGTTGCGTCGGGCTGAGCGAGGTTGAACTGCACCTCGTACTCGTCGAGCACCTCCACCGTGTCAACGCTGGCGAGGTAGTTCGCGAGGCCAGATCCCTCGACGGTCTTGGCGCGCTCGATGTTCGCCTTGACCGCTTCTGCGTTGAAGGGGGTGCCGTCATGGAACGACACGTCCTCGCGGAGGGTCATGACGAACGTGGTGTCGTCGGTGAACTCCCACTCGAGAGCCAACCCTGGTTCCAGTTCTGCCTGCGGCGTTTGATGGATCAGCCGTTCGTACACCGGTGCGAACCAGTTCTGGTCGTAGCCGTTGCTCGAGCGGTGCACATCGAAGCGCGATGGCTCGTTGGCTGCCGCGTAGCGCAGCGTGCCGCCGGGGCTTCCCGCTGTGGGCGCATCCTCGGACTGTTCGGCTGCCGACGACGTCGGATCGCTCGATGCGGCGCCGTCATCGTCGGATCCGCCCCCGCACGCCGTGACGACGAGCATGGTGGCCGCAATCGCAGCGACGAACTTCTTGGAACGGATCATTCTGAACCCCCTCGGAATCGTTCGAACGCCGACTGCGTCGAACTGCCGTCACCCAATCACAACAGTGACATCACTGTCAACTTGAACCGGTGCGACCTCGGAGAGTGGTGGTTTGGGCCGTGAGTGATGGCGTCGGGAGTCGACGCTCAGCGACGCGCTGGCTCGGGAAGACCGATCGCTCGCGCCCATAGGAGCGTGAGCGTGCGCGTGGATTCCTCGAGTTCGAAGTCCTCGCCGAGGACGAGCCACACGTAGGCAAATCGATCCACCATCGATCCGAGAGCCGTCGCGGCGTACCGCGAGTCGACGTCGGCATGGGCGAGCCCCTCCGCCTGCAGGCGTGTCACGGCTCGATCCGAACGGCGCACGAACGCCCGACGGATCTCACGTCGCAGTTGCAACATCTCGTCGTTGAACGTGGCCACCTGCTCGACCATGGCCATCAGCTTGGCGTTGCCCATGTAGGCCGTGAGGTAACGGCGGTTGTTGTCCTCGACCCGTACCCACCACTCTTCGACCGACCGTTGGGCCGGTGCCGTGCGGGAGCGATCGCGATCGTCCTCGGCGTGACGCGAGTTGTCCGGTGGGTCGCCGATCATGGCGGCCTGCAGCTCCAGGGCCAACACGCGGAAGATGTCCTGCTTGCTGGTGAAATACTTGTAGAAGGTGCCGTGCGCGACTCCTGCCGCCGACGCGATGTCGGCGACGACCGTGTCGAGGTAGCCCTTCTCCTCGAAGATCTCGCGCGCCTTCTCGACGAGCAGAGATCGTGTCTTCATCCCTCGACTCGTCGTGGGGAGCGGGAGCGGCTCCCGCACACCGTTGTCAGATGAATTCATGACACCTTGCCCGCCGTCGTCTTTCGGCCCCCTGTCGAGCGATCCTCGACCAGATCGGGGCGCAAGACATTCTTGCAGAGTAGCGACCGGCCATCACTCGCCACCGGATGCCTGCGTCCGCAGAATGTGCTTGACCACCTTGCCGCTCGCATTGCGCGGGAGGGAATCCACCCTGCGAATCGCAGTGGGTTTCTTGTAGGAGGCCAGTTGCGCTCGGCAGTGTTCCTGGATCTCGATCAGCGTCGGAGCGTCGTCGGCGTCGTGCGGCACGACGATGGCGACGGGTGTTTCCACCCAGCGTTCGTGGGGTTCCCCGATCACCGCCACCTCCCGGACCTTGGGGTGGGTCGCGAGAACGGCTTCGACCTCGGCCGAGTAGATGTTCTCGCCACCCGAGATGATCATGTCCTTCTTGCGGTCGACGACGTAGTAGAAGCCGTCCTCGTCGACCGTGCACAGGTCCCCGGAGTGGAACCAACCGCCGTCGAAGGCCTCGGCGGTACGTTCTTCGTCGTTCCAGTAGCCCTGCAGCACGGTGGGCCCGCGGTACACGATCTCCCCGATCTCGCCGACGGGGACGTCCTCACCGGCGTCGTCGACCAGGCGGACCTCGACGTTCGCGACGGGCTGGCCGACGGACCCCATCTTCCTCAACGAATCCTCGCCGCGAAGAACGCAGGTGACCGAGCTCATCTCGGTCTGACCGAACGCGTTGAAGATCGCGACCCCTGGGAACGTCGCCGCCATCGATTCGAGAACGGCTCGTGGTGCCGGAGAGGCTCCCCAACTGATGCGCCGGAGTGCGAGGTTTCGCGAATCGATCTCGGGAACCCCGCACACCTCCTCCCACTGCGTCGGGACGAGATAGCAGCCCGTGACCTGTTCCGACTCGAAGGTCTCGACCACCTGCTCGGCGTCGAAGTCGCCCGTCGGCATCAAGACGACCTTCGCGCCCAGCATGAGATACGGAAGGATCCCGTTGAGCCCGCCGATGTGGAACAGCGGCAAGCCCGAGAGCCAGACTTCGTCCGCATCGGAGATTCCCATGACCACCATCGAGTTGAAGGTGTTCATGAGCAGATTGAAATGGGTGAGCATCGCGCCCTTCGGCCGCCCCGTCGTGCCCGAGGTGTACATGATGAACGCGACGTCATCCTCGCTCGTCGGCACCGCCGGAGGCGGAGTTGCGGCAGCGAGCAACGTTTCGTAGCCGATCGCGCCCGGGGCCGCCGATCCCTCCCGTGTGACGAGCAGGGGAATCCCACTGTTCGCGACTGCGAGCCCTGCCGCGGCCTGTTGTTCCAGCTGTGGGTCGGAGATCAGGATCTTCGGATCAGAGTCCTCGATGATGTAGCCGATCTCGGCTCCGACGAGGCGAAAGTTGATCGGGACGCAGATGGCACCGATCCGTGAGGCGGCGGCGTACGCCTCGACCACGGTGGTGTCGTTGTTGAGGAGCGTGGCGATCCGATCTCCTGGACGGACGCCCAGTGTCCAGGCAGCCCCGGCGAGTCTCTCCACGCGTTGGGCCAGTTCGCCGAAGGTGGTCGTGCGACCCTCGAACGAGTACGCAACCCGTTCGGGATACTTCCGTGCGGCGCGGAGCAACTGCCCGGAGAGCGTCATCCTTCGACTCGTCTCGAGCGCCGCTTCGTTGTGTGCAAGTTCCTCCGAGAGTGACATCACTGTCACCGTAACGGGTGAACCCGTCCTGACAGTGACATTGACATCAGTGTCACCTTGGTTGTACCGTTCCGCCTCCTTGCATTCGAAACAGTCGGCCATGGGCCGAGATGGGAACCAACACCGTGGACTTCACACTGCCCGATGAGCTGACTGACCTGCTGGACCAGCTCGATCACTTCATCGAATCCGTCGTTCAGCCCATCCAGGACGAGGACGACAACGAGCGGTTCTTCGATCACCGTCGGGAGGACTCGCGCACCGACTGGGAGCGTGGAGGTCTTCCGAACGAAGAGTGGGAGCAACTCCTCCACCGCACCAAACGCCTTGCCGACGAGGCGGGCTTCTATCGCTACCCACTTCCTGCGGAGTACGGCGGGATGGACGGCACCAACCTCGGGATGGCGATCATCCGCGAGCACCTCGCCCGCAAGGGACTCGGCCTCTTCAACGACCTCCAGAACGAGCATTCGATCGTCGGCAACAACGTCGGCCTGCTCTTGATGCTCAACTACGGCACCGACGAGCAGAAGGCCGACTGGATCGATGATCTGGCAGAGGGCCGCCGTGGATTCGCGTTCGGCATCACCGAACCCAAGCACGGTTCGGACGCGACGCACATGGAGACCACGGCGACCCGTGACGGGGATGAGTGGGTCATCAACGGCGAGAAGACGTGGAACACCGGGATCCACACCGCGCAGTACGACATGGTCATGGCCCGAACGTCGGGCAGCGCGGGCGACGGCAATGGCATCACCGCGTTCCTGGTGCCGACGAAGGCCCCGGGATTCGAGATCCTGGAGTACCTCTGGACGTTCAACATGCCGACGGACCATGCTCACATCCGGCTCACCGACGTGCGTGTGCCCGACTCGGCGATCTTCGGCGGGGAAGGACGGGGCCTGCAGGTCGTCCAGCACTTCTTCAACGAGAACCGGATTCGCCAGGCGGCGTCCAGTCTCGGCGCCGCACAGTTCTGCATCGACCGTTCGGTGGCGTACGCGCAGGAGCGCTCGCCCTTCGGCAAGGCGTTGTCGACCAACCAGGCGATCCAGTTCCCGCTCGTCGAGTTGCAGACCCAGTGCGAAATGCTCCGCGCGCTCATTCACAAGACGGCCTGGCTGATGGACACGGACGGGGTGTGGTCGTGCTCGGACAAGGTCTCGATGTGCAACTACTACGCGAATCGCCTGTGCTGTGAAGCGGCCGATCGTGCCATGCAGGTGTTCGGCGGTCTCGGATACTCTCGTCACCAGCCGTTCGAGCACATCTACCGCCACCATCGTCGCTACCGCATCACCGAGGGTGCCGAGGAGATCCAGATGAGGCGCGTGGCGGGCTACATGTTCGGCTACATGAAACAGTCGGCTCCCAAGGGGGTCGCCGGCTGACGTCGCACCGGGCCCGGACGTCGACTCGAGCGCGACGAGCCGATCTGCGCCGCTGACGATCGCACGGACACCATGTCACGGCGCCCGTGCGCACGATGAACCCGTGCACTTGTCGGCGGTGGTCGAGCGGTTGGAGTGGGTGGTCCAAACCACCGGATCCGCCGACGCTGACTTTGCCGCGTCCGCGTCGCTTGCCGACGAGATCGTCTCTGCCATCACCAGCGCAAGAGCGCCCGTCCCGCTCGTGCCGGGACCCGTCAGGAACAGGCTCGGGCGCTACCTTCGTCGAATGGGTCGTCGACGTCCTCTTGTCCTCGCGGTGGCAGCGGGTCTGCTCGTCGCCTCCTGCGCGAGCAGCGATGGCGACGGATCGGACGCCGTTCCCGACTCTGGCGCCGTCGCGACCGATCCTGGCCCCGACACCGAGCCCGCTGCATCGGGGACCGACGCGGTGGAGATCGACGACTCGGCCGCCGCCACGTCGGAACCTGCGGACACCGAACCGACGACATCCGAGCCCGAACCGTCGGACCCGCCGGCGTCCGACCCGCCGACGGACGATGACGATGAAGACGATGACGTCGACGACTTCTCGGCCATCGATCCGATCGTGTCCGCCTTCGTGGCCGAACGGGGACTGAACGGCGCCGGACTCGTGGTGGTCGACGAGGACGACGGCATCATCCACGAGGAGTACTGGGGCGAGTTCGGGCCCGATCGCATCTCGCTGATCGCGTCGTCGTCCAAGATGCTCACCGCCGGCGTGCTGATGCGGTTGGCCGACGACGGTCTCCTCGACATGGACGCTCCGGTCGCGGCCGTGGCCGAGTGGGGAGCCGGGAACCCAGACGTGACTCCGGCTCAACTCGTGTCGAACAGTTCCGGCCTGGTCGGGCTCCTCCCGGAACCGGCCTACGCCCCGTACATCTGCCAGTACCTCGCTGTCGGAACGCTCCAAGACTGCGCGGCGACGATCTTCACCACGGCCGACGACGACGCGGACGTCGTGGCGCCCGACACCGAGTTCCGCTACGGCGGCGCGCAGTGGCAGGTCGCGGGCGCGGTTGCCGAGGTCGCCTCCGGGAAATCGTGGGCGGAACTCGTCGACGAGATCTACGTCCAACCGTGCGATGTCGACTCCCTGGCCTACAACAACCATTTCGGCCAGATCGGTAGCGGCGGGTTCGACTACCCGGTCGAGTTCGCGTCGGATCCGTCCACGCTCGCTCCGACCGACAATCCGAACATGGAGGGCGGCGTCTACATCACGGCGCCCGACTACGCGGAGCTGCTGTTGATGCAACTGCGCGACGGTGAGTGCGCCGGCGGGCAGGTGCTCAGCGAGGAGGCCGTCGATCGCATGCACGCCGATCGGATCGCCGAGGCGTACGACGGATCGGCCGGCGACGACACCGGCTATGGCATGGGGTGGTGGGTCGACCGTGAGAGTGGACGGATCAGCGACGGGGGTGCCTACGGATCGGTTCCCTGGCTCGACCTGGACGAGGAGTACGGCGCGTACCTCGTGGTCGAGGCCGATTCGGGCACCGGCAACGAACTCGCCGCGCTCCTCTACGAACCCGTCGCGGCAGCCGTCGACGACTGAGCACGCCGCCGTTCACGCGAGACTGTCGCGATGGCCTACATCGAACGCCGACGGGTTCACGACGCCGACGCGCACATCATGGAGCCACCGACGTGGCTTCGTGACCATGCCGATCCGGACGTCCGCGATCGGTTGGAGATCCCGGCCTACGCGAACGAGCTCGCGCAGACCGGCGATGCCGAGCCCGGAGCAGCGCCGAGTCCCGATGAGCTCGACGCGATCTTCGATCGACTCGCCGATCGTCACCGCTCCGAGGAGTTCCTCAGCGACGAAGCGGCCGACGTGATGACCGCAAGAACTTCGCAGCGACCGGGGCGTTCCTCGCGGAGGACCGGCCCCGGGTGCTCGACTTCATCGGGGTCGACAGCCAGCTGTTGTTCAACACGTTCCACAACTCGCGGCTCTACGAGTGGGAGCACCCGACCGACGGACGGTCCGTCGATCTCGATCTGGCGTACGGAGCGGCCCGCGCCCACAACCGCGGGATGACCGAGTTCTGTTCCGTCGATGACCGGCTGCTCCCGACGTGCTACGTCCCGCTGGCCGACTTCCAGCGCGCCGAGGCGATGGCGGGCGAATCGATCGCGATGGGGGCCGCCGCGCTCCTCATCGCATCCGGATGTCCCGCCGGGCATTCGCCATCGCATCGCGCGCTCGACCCGGTGTGGCGACAGGCCGAAGAAGCCGGCATCCCGATCGTCTTCCACGTCGGCGGGACCGGCGCGCTGATCGATCCGGCGTACTTCGACAACGGCCTGCCGATCCCGCCCGACTTCCACGGAGGCGAGGAGAACTTCCGCTCGGTCGACTACATGGCGATCCCGTTCCCTCCGATGCAGACCCTGGCGACGATGATCTTCGACGGCGTCCTCGAACGACACCCGCAGCTGCGTGTCGGTGTGATCGAGCAAGGTTGCATCTGGCTCCCGAGTTGGCTGAAGCAGATGGAGTCGGCGATGGATGCGTTCGGCCGTCACGAGGAGCGGCTCCGCTCACTGTCGCTCACCCCGCGGGAGTACGTCGAGCGGCAGGTGCGGGTGACCCCGTATCCGACCGAGGACGTGGGCTGGGTGACCGATCAGGTCGGCCCCGAGATCTTGTTGTTCAACACCGACTACCCGCATGTCGAGGGCGGCCGTCGACCGTTCGAGCGTTTCGAGCGGAGCCTGGGCGACCGCAGCGAGGCGATCCGCGACCGGTTCTACGCGGACAATTTCATCGACCTGATGGGTTCCGCCGTCCACGCTCTCGTCTGACTCGGCCGGTCGCACCGTCTTCTCGGCCCTGTTCTGTTGCACGAGCTGTAACGAAACCGGGTCGAGAACCTGCGTGCCATCGGATCTGACCGACGCGCAGCGCGATCGCTAGCGTGCAGCGCGTGATCCTGTCGGACCGATCCCTTCGTGAACAGCTCGACGCGGGTCGCATCGTCGTCGATCCGTTGGACGACGCGCTGATCCAGCCGTCGTCGATCGACGTGCGGATCTCGCACCTGTTCCGCGTGTTCCGCAACCACACTCGCGGGGTCATCGACGTCAAGGAAGACCTCCAGAACCTCACCGAGCTCGTCGAGATCCCGGTCGGTGAGGACGGCGTCGGTGACGAGGCATTCATGCTCCACCCCGGTGAGTTCGTCCTCGGTTCCACGTACGAACGCATCGCGGTGCCCGACGACCTCGTCGGTCGCGTCGAAGGCAAGTCGTCACTCGGACGGCTGGGCCTGCTGATCCACTCGACCGCGGGGTTCATCGACGCCGGCTTCGACGGTCACATCACCCTCGAACTGGCGAACGTGGCGAGCCTGCCGATCACCCTGTATCCGGGGATGAAGATCGGCCAAGTGAGCTTCATGCAGATGACCAGCGCCGCAGAGAACCCGTACGGATCGGGCGCCAAGGGCTCCAAGTACCAGGGCCAGCGCGGCCCGACACCGAGCCGGTACTTCGAGAACTTCACCTGAAATGTCCGTTGGTGCGGGCACCAACGAACACGTCACGACGAGCGGGCTTCGGCGATCACATCGGCCCGGAGCCGATGGAGCCGATCGGTGATGCTGACGTGGTACCGGTGCGGATTGACCAGGCGGCGGACGCCCACGTCGAGGCGGACGATGTCGGCCGAGCAACGGCCTGCCAGTTCGCCGATCGTCGCTGACGCAGCGCTCGGGCCGACCACGTCGAGCAGTTCTTCGATCTCCGCGATGTCGGAGCGGCGCAATGTCTGGCTCACGTCGGTCCGAGAGGGGTCGTGGACGACGATCGACTCGGTCGGGAACGGCTCCTCGTCGGCCAGTCCGATGAGATCGACGACTGCCGAACCGCGCCGGTCGTACAGTCGCCACACCGTCTTGCGCCCGGGGAGTGGGACCTTTCCCGGATCCTCCGACAGCTTGATCGCCGGCGCCCACTTCCCGTCCGCGTCCTGGACACCGACCAGCTTGTAGACGCCGTTCAACGCACCGGCGCCGTGCGAGGTGATCAGACGGGTTCCCACGCCGTAGACGAGTCGTTGCCGGATCGGCTCGGGCTCGACGCCGAGGCGTTCTGCGTCGTCGTCGATCTGGGTGAGGATCTGCCAGATCGTGAGTTCGTCGAGGTCGCTCGACAGCACGATCGACACGTCCGGGTATCCCGCCTCGTCGAGCAGCGTTGCGGCTCGGACCGCGAGATACGCAAGGTCGCCGGAGTCGAGGCGGACGCCGACCGGCTCGTGTCCGTTCGCGCGCAACTCGTCGAAGACGGTGATCGCGTTCGGAACGCCCGACCGGAGCGTGTCGACGGTGTCGACGAGCAGGATGCATCCGTCGGGGGCGCTCGCCGCCATCGCCCGGAATGCTCCGAGCTCACCCTGGCCCAGCGCCATGTATGCCTGAACCAAGCTGTGCGCGTGGGTTCCGGACGGTTCGGTTCCGAGCGCGATCGCGGCCTCGACGTTCGACGTCGACACGCATCCACCGATCAGCGCTGCGCGGATCCCTTCGTTCACTCCCGTTGCCGGGCCGCGCCGCATCCCGAACTCCAGCACCCTCCCACCGCGTGCGCTCTGAACGACGCGAGCGGCCTTCGTGGCGATCAGCGTCGGGTAGTTGAAGTGGTTGAGCAGCGATGTCTCGATGATCTGACACGCGGCGAGGGGTCCGGTGACGGTTGCGATCGGCGCCTGTGCGTGCACGACTCGGCCCTCGGCGACGGCCCGGATCTCGATGTCCGCGAACCGGTCCGGCGCGGCGAGCCACTCCAGGAACGGTGCATCGAACACGGCCGACCCGGTTGCCGACCGCATGCCCGCGAGCGCCTCGATGTGGGCTGGCGCGATCATCAATCCGCTGAGCCACTCGACGAACGGGCCGAGCCCGGCCGTCACGCAGAAGCCGGCCTGGTGCGTTCCGTAGTCCGGCGCCGAGCGGAAGAAGTAGTCGAACTGCGCGGGCCGCTCGGAGATGCCCTGCGACACGTACACCTGGGCCATCGCCAACTCGTACATGTCGGTGAACAGCGGGCCGCGCGTGGCCGCCCACCGCGCCCGGATCGCGTCTCCGAGCTCCTGCTCGCCACTCATCTTCGGCCTCGACCCCGTTTGTGTTGCAGTTCTGGTCTGCGGGACGACCAGAAGTACAACGCAAACGAGAGGGGTGGGGAGAGGGAGGGGTGGGCGGTGCCGATCACGAGATGTCGGTCACGGGGCGTCGATGACGGTGACGTCGGCGTCGTCGAGGTCGGCGAGGACGCGTTCGCGGGTGTCGGCGTCGGTCGACACAGGGCGAGTCGCGGCCCACAGGACCGTCGTCGAGAATCCGGCGGCCGCGGAACTCTCGGCGGTTGCGGCGACGCACACGTCGGTCGCCAGGCCGACCACGACCACGCGCCGGATCGAACGTTCGCGCAACAGTCCGGCCAGCCCGGTGGGGATGTCGACGTCACCGCCTGGCTCGCGCATCGAGAACGCGGAGTAGCCGTCCTCGCCGTTCGTGCCCTTGCGGATCAGCGCGGCCGCGCGGTGCTGCGGATCGAGTCCGTCCACCAGCTCGGCGCCCCAGGTCCCCGCGACGCAGTGGGTCGGCCACACGCCACCATCGGCGATGAAGTGCGGCGTCGACGGCGGATGCCAATCCTGAGTCAGTACCACGGTGCCACCCGACCCCGTCGCCTGCTCGATCTCGTCATTGATCGCACCGACGATCGTGTCACCACCGTCGACGAACAGCGAGCCGTCGGGATGGCCGAAGTCGTTCTGCATGTCGACGACGATCAACGCCGTCGCCGCGTCGTAGCCCTGCGTGCTCACGCCCTCAGCGTAGGCGGGCGTTACGTAACGGGTCAGACCCGTTACGTAACGCTACGCGCCGGCGACGGGGGAGTTCTCGGAGTCGAGGAGCGGTGCTTCGCCGGCGTGGAACGCAGCCTCGCCCTGCTCGAGTGCATCGACCAGGTGGATCGCGATGTCCGCGACCTTGACCTCGTCGTCCTCGATGCCGGCACCCTTGACGCCGTCGTCCATCATGATGTAGCAGAACGGACAGGCGGTGGCGACGCGTGACGCGCCCGTCGACAACGCCTCGGCGGCACGCTCGTCGTTGACCTTCGTGCCGGTCGTCTCCTCCATCCACATGCGGGCGCCGCCGGCACCACAGCACATGCCCTTCGTGCCGTTGCGCTGCATCTCGACGACGTCGACGCCCTTGATCGAGCCGACGACCTTGCGCGGAGCGACGTACACGTCGTTGTGGCGACCGAGGTAGCACGAGTCGTGGTACGTGATCCGCTCGTCGAGCGTTGCCTGCGACACGTCGAGCTGACCCGAGTCGATCAGTTCCTCGAGCAGCTGCGTGTGGTGGACGACTTCGTAGTTGCCGCCGATCTGCGGGTACTCGTTGAGCAGCGTGTTGAAGCAGTGCGGGCACTGCGTGATGATCTTCTTCACACCCATCCCGTTGAGCATCTCGACGTTCGGTTGGGCCAGCATCTGGAACAGGTACTCGTTGCCCGAGCGGCGGGCGGAGTCGCCGGTGCACATCTCGGACGGTCCGAGGATCGACACGTCGATTCCAGCGCGGCGCAGCAGGTTCGCCATCGCCTGGGTGACCTTCTTGTTCTTGTCGTCGAACGAACCCGCGCACCCGACCCAGTACAGGTACTCGGACTGCAGTGCCTCGCCCGGATCGACGATCGAGACACCCTCGATGCCCTCGGCCCAGTCCGCGCGCTCGCCCTGGTTGAGACCCCACGGGTTGCCTTGGTTCTCCATCGCCCGGTAGGCGTTGCCCAGCTCGGCGGGGAAGTTCGACTCCATCAGCGACAGGTAGCGCCGCATGTCGAAGATCTTGTCGGTGATCTCGATGTTCACCGGGCAGATCTCGTCACACGCCTTGCAGGTGGTGCACGCCCACAGCTCCTCGGCGGTGATCCGCTCGAACAGGTTGTTCGCCTCGACCTTGACTTCGGGGACCGTGCCGAGCGGCGGGGACACGGAGGGCGTGCCGGTGGCGGCCATGACCTCGCCCGCCTTCAGCACGATCTCGCGCGGGTCGAGCGGCTTGCCGGTCGCGTGCGCAGGGCACACCGAGGTGCAACGGCCGCACATCGTGCAGGCGTCGAGATCGAGCAGCTGCTTCCAGGTGAAGTCCTCGACGACGCTCGCACCGAACGACTCGAGTTCGGTCTCCATCAGGTTCGGCATCGGCCGCATCGCGCCCTTCGGACGGTCCTTGTCCTTCAGGTACATGTTGATCGGCGACGTGAACATGTGGCGCAGCATCGTGATCGGCAGGATCGCGAGGAACACGATGAAGCTCACGACGTGGGCGATCCACCACCACTGGTGCCACGCCTCGAGTGCGCTGACGCTCCACCCGTCGACGAGCGTGCTCAGCGGATACCCGATGAAGCTCCACTGCTCGTAGTCGACGTCACGCACCTGCGACTCGAGTGCGATGCGGAACATCTCGGCGCCGAACCCGGAGACCCCGATCACGAAGAACGTGCCGAGGATGACCGCGTGTTCCGGCTTCGACTTGATCCGGATCCGATACGGACGCTGGACGTATCGGCGAACGATGGCCCAGCTGACGCCGCCCAGGAAGACCAGGCCCATCAGATCGCCGAACGCTGCGTAGCCGCGGTACACGTCACCGTGCAGGAACTTGAGTTCCTCGGGCATCTGGTGGTCGATCTCGAGCACCGTCGTCACGCCGAGGAGGCCGAGGAACCCGAAGTAGATCATCGAGTGCATCAGGCCGGCACCCGCGTCGCGCAGGAGCGTCTGCATGTAGACGCCGGCGCGGAAGTCCTTCATCCGCTGTGCCGCGTTCTTCGTCGTCGTGCGCCGCAGGGCGGGCGCTCCACGCTCCCAGTTCTTCATGCGGTTGGAGAACATGATCCCGACCCACACCAACAGCACCGGGATGACGGTGTAGAAGGCGATCTGGAGCGGTCCGGGGATGTTCACGAACACCGTGCGGTGGATGAGGCTGTCGCTCTTCCATCCAGTGATCTGGGGAAGGATGCCCGACACGACCGTGAACAGCGCGATCGTCGTGAACAGGATGATCGCCAGCTGATGTGGCTTGATCCGTTTGGTGGAGGTGTCGGGGGCGTTCTCGACCGGGGTACTCATGCGGCCCCAAAGCTACCCGCGGGTACGCGCCCCGGCCATTTCCGGTCGCCGTCGCTGCGGTCGGTCAGCTCGTGAGGTGGCCGAGACCGGTGGTCATGAACTCCACCGCGACGTCGAACGGGTCGGTCGCACCGGCGAGGTCCTCGAAACCGAGAACCGCGCCGAACGGAGCATTCCAGAAGTCGGCTGGACCGGGACGCTCGTCGCCCCACGGGCCGACGTAGAGGTACGGCTGCTCGTGGAATCCGTCGCCTGCGGCGGCACCGAGGTTCACCCGGCGCCGACCCTCGGCGTCGTCGTCGGCTCCGACCGCGAGGTCGATCCCGAGGTCGAAATGCTCGGGCCACAGCCGCATGACCGATGCCTGCGGGTCATTCAGCGTGGCGATGGAGGCATCCATCGCACGCTGTCCGAGCGTGTACCAGTCACCCAGCATCCGCACCGCTTCGGGATCGACGTCGAGCAGCGTGTCGACGTCTCCCAACGCCGGTGTGTCGCCACCGACCCAGAAGCCCGGGTCGGGATCGAATCCGCACGCAGTGCAGAGCGACGCGATCGTCGCGCCGGGGATCGGCACGATGTCGGTGACCGCGGCTTCCTCGCCGTGGCGCTGACCGCGTGCGTTCTCGATGAACAGGTTGCCACCGGTCACGCGGACCCGCCGGCGGTCATCACCGAACTGTGGTGTGCCGAATCCGCCCGGGAGAGCGACCAGTGCGAAGTGCCCCGTCTCGCGTGCCTGGGCCTGGGCGACGACGTGAGTGGCGACGCGTCGCAAGGTGTCGCGCTGTGCGGGCCAGTCGTCGAGCACGACGCCATCCATGAGTCGACGCTACAACCAGGCCGTCAGCGCCGTCGACGGCGGAACCTCGTCGATCAGCCGTAGTACTGACGGTCGAGGTCGCGGACCCGGCCGGCGAGGCCCTCCATCAGCTTGTGGGTGATCGACGGAATGGTGTCGATCACGGCCATGAAACGGCGGTGGTCGATGACGAGGAGCGTGCAATCGGTGTCGCAGATCACGGTTGCCGTACGCGGGCCCTTGTCGAGCAGCGACATCTCGCCGACGACGCTTCCGGGTCCGAGGGTGGCGACCTTGCGGTTGTTCCTCTTCACCACGACCTCTCCGTCGACCACGATGAACGCTTCTCGACCCAGACGACCCTGGTCCATGATCATCTTGCCCGCGGGCATCGAGACCTCGTCGGTCGCCTTCGCGACCTTCTCGAGCTCCTTCTTCGAACACGCACTGAACAGTGCGACGCTTCGGAGGCTGTCGAGTTGCTGCTTCTTGTTGGCCATGAGCGGACACATTACGCAGTTTCGGCAGTGACGATGGACACGATGGTCGGTGCGGCTGAGCGGAGGCTCACGCGGTTGCGATGAATGGTGCACGCAACGGCCAAACTCATGCGGTGAACTCGAGACATCTCGCTCCATTCGTCGCGCTCGCACTCATCGTCGCCGGCTGTTCCAGCGGTGGTGACGCCGACGGGGCGACTGCCGGCTCGACGGCCCCCATCGAGGATGCGTCCTCCACGACCGATCCAGCCGACCCACAGGAAGCAGACGATGCAGCCACATCGGAACCGACCGATCAACCCGTCGAGGTCGAGGCCGAATTGACCGTCGAGGCCAGTCCGCACATCGGCTTGGCCGCGGAAGTGTCGGTGGCCAGTGGAGCTCCGGTGCAGGCCGAAGTCACGGCCATTTCGGGCGATCACGTCGTCGACGTTCCGCGCACGTCGGCGATGGACACCGACCTGAACATTCCGCTCGTCGGGATGCGTGCCGAACAGACCTACGAGATCTCGGCGAGCCTCTTCGACGAGGACGGGATGCACGTCGGTGACGTCGACGGGGCCGAGTTCACGACGTCGGCGCTGCCCGAGTGGTTCGACGAGCACGAGGTGACCGTCGACGCGGACCGCGCGGCGCCCGGGTACACCATCATCGAGTTCGACGCGATGAACGTTCCCGAGGGGGCGCCGTCGAGCCAACACCTGATGGCCTACGACGACGAAGGCGAGGTCGTCTGGTACTACACGAACACCGGAGCGGTCGGCGGCGTCGAACGGACCCCCGCCGGCACGTTCAACACGTTCTACTGGCCGTTCGGAATCCGGGAGATCGACCTCGTGGGCAACGTGGTGAACAACTGGCGTCCCCAGCCCGCCGACACGTCGGGCGAGGTCGACGACGAGCGAACCGTCGAGGACGTCGACCCGGATCAAGTCGAGTTCCAAGGCGGTCTGCAGGCACTGGAGGGCAACGCGGGTGACGCCGAGCCGGTAGCGATCCGCGCCGAATGGATGGACCTCGCCGGCGTCCACCACGAGAGCTGGCCGATGCCGAACGGCAACATCCTCACGTTGTCGACCACCATCCATGAACTGACGCCCGAGCAGCGCGCGACGTTCTGTCCCGGCGATCCGGCGCCGTTCGATGCAATCAGTGACGTCGCCGTCGAGTTCGAGCCGTCCGGTCGCGTCGTGCGCACCTGGGATCTCTGGGACGTGATCGACATCGACGAGTTCCCGGGAGGCGAGATGTGCGTCGATGCGGGAATCTTCGCCGAGGAGAACACGCGTGACTGGACCCACGCCAACAGCGCGATCTACGACCCGGAGCGGGACGCGATCATCGTGTCGTCGCGACACACCGATCAGATCGTCGCGTTCGACCATCTCGACGACGAAGGCCCGCAGTCGCAGCTGCGATGGATCCTCGGAGCGGGTGCCACGATTCCGTTCGACGGCGAGCCCAGCTACTACCAACACGCCGTCGAGGTCAACGACGACGGTTCCCTCATCCTGTACGACAACGGCAACTTCCGTCCGGGGACCTCCCCGGACGATCCCGAGAACCTGCCGTACAGTCGAGCGGTCATCTACGAGGTGGACGACGGCTCTGATGACCCGGCGGACTGGTCGGCGACGCAGCGATGGGAGAACGTCGACGTGGTCGACGGCATCCCGGCCTACTCATCGTTCATCTCCGATGCCGACATGCTCGAGAACGGCAACGTGCTCGTGACCCATGGCGGCATCGGGACGTTCCCGCCGACGCCGGACGATCCGTTGCGCATCGTCATTCGCGAGGTCGTGCCGGAGGGTGACTCGGGCGGCGATGTCGTCTGGGAGCTGAGGTCAGCCCCGGGAAAGGTCTACGTCACCTATCGCGCCGAGCGGATCCCGTCGTTCTACTTCGGACCCGACTGGGAGACCTGACGCCGGGAGCACTGCGCTCGTCAATGCTCAGATGACGTTCCTCGACCCGGGGCGTCCGCTCGAGCGCGACGAGATCGCGCAGGACCGACCCCACCGACGCGGACGGGATCCGTTGCGGAGCACCGGCTTGTGGTGGGGGTGATCGCGTGATGAGATCGGGGAGTGGCGAACCGATCCAACAACGCACCACCGACGGGGCCGGGCGGGCGCGTCGCGACCGTGGTGGGCGCGGGGCCGAACGGGCTCGTCGCGGCGATCACCCTCGCCCAGGCGGGCTGGAACGTCACCGTTCTCGAAGCGGCGTCGACCCCCGGCGGTGGGATGCGCTCCCAGGAGCTCACGTTGCCCGACTTCGTCCACGACGTGTGTTCAGCGGTCCACCCGCTCGCGGTGGCCTCGCCCGCATTCCGTGAGCTCTTCGCCGACGAGACGGCCGCCCGCCGGCACGGTCTCGCGTGGCTGCACCCGGAGGTCCCGCTCGCACATCCGCTCGACGGCGGGGGCGCGGCGCTCCTGCATCGATCCGTCGAGACGACGGCAGCCGGCCTCGGCGTCGACGCGTCGGCGTACCAGCGGCTCGTCCAACCGTTCGTCGACGCCGGTCTCGATCTCACCGACGGGCTGCTCGCACCGTTGAACGTGCCGCCAGCGCATCCGATCCACCTCGCCCGGTTCGGCCTCCACGGTGTGTGGTCCGCCCGAGGACTCGCGCGCCGTCGGTTCGACACCGACGAGGCACAGGCGTTGTTCGCGGGGCTCGCCGCCCACTCGATCCTGTCCTTGCGCGCGCCGATCACGGCCGGGTACGGGCTGATGCTCGGCACCCTCGCCCACTCCGTCGGGTGGCCGGTCGCACAGGGCGGTTCACAGCGGATCGCCGATGCGCTGGTGTCCGTGCTCGAATCCCACGGTGGTCGCGTGGAGTGCGATCACCGTGTCGGCTCGTTGCGGGAACTTCCGCCCAGCGACGTCACGCTGCTCGACGTGACGCCGCGCCAGCTCCTGAACCTGGCCGGCGATGAGCTCCCGAGCCGCTACCGCCGGTCGCTCGAGCGCTTCCGGTACGGCCCCGGGGTGTTCAAGCTCGACTGGGCACTCGACGGCCCGATCCCGTGGACCAACCCCGAGATTGCTCGCGCGGCGACCGTTCACCTCGGTGGGACGCTCGATGAGATCGTCCAAGCCGAGGACATCGTCCAGCAAGGACGTCATGCCGAGCAACCATTCGTCCTGCTCGCGCAGCAGAGCGTCGTCGATCCCGACCGGGCGCCGGCAGGATCGCACACTGCCTGGGGGTACTGCCACGTCCCGAACGGGTCGGCGGTCGACATGACCGGTCGGATCGAAGCGCAGGTCGAGCGGTTCGCCCCGGGGTTCCGCGACCGCATCCTCGCCCGGCACTCGATGAACACGGCGGCGATGGAACGACACGGCGAGAACTACGTCGGCGGTGACATCAACGGAGGGGTCGCCGACCTCCGCCAGTACCTGATCCGTCCGACGCTCGGCCTGCACCCGTGGACGACCCCGCTGGACGGCGTCTACCTCTGCTCGAGTTCCACTCCACCCGGCGGCGGGGTCCACGGCATGTGCGGCCTGCACGCCGCCAACGAAGTCCTCCGAGCCCACCGGTAGCTCGGACAAACCGGTGCCCGACACCGGATGTCCCGTCAGAAGTCGATGAGGCTGGGGAGGTAGTCGGTGGGGGCTTCGTAGCCGAGCAGGTTGAACACGGTGGAGGCGACGTTCGCCAGTCCGTGGTTCGCCGCCGGGGCACCGCCGTTCATGTGGTACTCGCCGTCGTAGTTCGGATCGTGGATCGCGAACGGCACCGGGCTGAGTGTGTGTGAGGTCTTCGGCAGCCGCTCCCCGGACGAGGTCTCGGTGAACATGATGTCGGCGTTGCCGTGGTCGGCGGTGTAGATCAGCACTCCGCCGAGCTCGTCGATCACCTCCACCAGTCGCGCCATGCACTCGTCGATGATCTCCATCGCCTCGACCGTCGCGTGGAGGTGTCCGGTGTGGCCGACCATGTCCCCACTCGGGAAGTTGAGCCGACCGAACCGGTACTCGCCCGAGCGCAGCAGGTCGATCGTCTCGTCGGTGATCTCGCGCACCTTCATCGCCGGGGTGGTGTCGAACTCGACGTTGTCGGACGGGATCTCGATGTAGGTCTCGAGCGTCTCGTCGATGTAGCCGGAGCGATTGCCGTTCCAGAAGTACGTGACGTGGCCGTACTTCTGCGTCTCGCTGATCGCGAACGTGCGGACACCCTCACCGCACAGGAACTCACCCATCACGCGGTCGATGGCCGGCGGCGAGACCAGGTAGCGCTTCGGTACGAGCGCGTCGCCGTCGTACTGCAGCATCCCGGCAAAGGAGATGTCCGGATGGGGCCGACCGTCGACGCCGGTGCGGTCGAACACGTCGAAGTCCGGCTCCTCCAACGACCGCGAGATCTCGATCGCCCGGTCGCCACGGAAATTGAAGAACACGACCGCGTCGCCGTCCACGATCTCGCCGACCGGGACGCCGTTCTCGTCCACCGCGACGAACTCACCGAGGTATTGGTCACCGGCCTCGGACTCGGCGTACATCGTCTCGACCGCGTCGCGGGCGCTCGAGAACGGTCGTCCTTCGCCGTGGACGTGGCAGCGATACCCACGCTCGACCATCGGCCAGTCGGCCTCGTAGCGGTCCATGGTGATCTTCATCCGGCCGCCACCCGACGCGATCCGGTAGTTGCGACCCGGTGCTGCCGCGTTGATGTCGGCGAGTACCGCCTCGGTCCGATCGATGTACGTCAGCGCGGACCGGGCATCGACGTCACGCCCGTCGTGCAGGATGTGGACGGCGCAGCTGGTGACGCCCTCCGCGGCGGCGTTCCGAATCAAGGCATCGAGGTGATCGAGGCTCGAGTGCACGCCGCCGTCGGAATGCAATCCGATCAGGTGCAAGGTGCCGGTTCGGGCGCGATCCACGGTCTCGACCCAGACCTCGGATTCGAAGATCGCGCCGTTCGCGATCGCCTTGTTGACCAGTTTCGCGCCCTGAGCGAAGATCCGTCCGGCGCCGAGGGCGTTGTGGCCGACCTCGCTGTTGCCCATGTCGTCGTCGGTCGGGAGTCCGACCGCTGGGCCGTGCGCGGCGAGCTCGGTGTACAGCTCGGTCGAGGTCAGCCGCTCGAGCATCGGCGTACGGGCCTGGGTGACCGCATTGCTCGACCCCGGCGGAGCCACGCCGACGCCATCGGCAACGACCACCAGGACCGGACCCGGGCGGCCGGTGAACGATGGATGTGGCTGCAACGACAACGACGCCATGAGCAGAGAGTGTAGGAAGTGGAACGCGGAGGAACCGTCGCCCGGAAGCGCAGCCGAGCGAGCGCTACGAGCGGTTGGACACCTGGTGGAACTCGAGCTGCCGCGTGCGCGGCCCGATCTGGAGCCGATCGCGCGAGTCCAGCCCGGGTGCGTGGTTGCACCGCGACCGCAGGTGGATGATCCGCGTCTCGGCGCCGTTCTTGTCGCCGTCGCCGATCATCCGTTGGAGGACGCGTGACGTGACGATGCCCGACTCGCGGAGTACGACCGTGCACGGTCGCGAATCTGTCGCGCGCCGACGATCCGTTCCGGATGGCAGGCTGAGACCATGAGCGAGCACGTTCCGCCCCCCACGACCATTGCCGCGTCGAGCGCGGTCGTCGTCGAGTTGTTCGAAGCTGCCGTGCGCGTGCGTGAGCGTTCGTACAGTCCGTACTCGAGCTATCGGGTCGGCGCCGCGATCCGCACGACGACCGGTGACGTGTTCGCGTGCTGCAACGTCGAGAACGCGGCGTATCCCGAGGGCGTGTGCGCCGAAGGGGGTGCCATCTCGATGATGGTGGTCGGAAGTGACGGGCATCCCACGATCACCGACGTCGTCACCGTGACCGGCGGCGACGAGCCAGGAACCCCGTGCGGAGGGTGCCGCCAGAAGATCCGCGAGTTCGCCACGCCCGACACCGTCGTCCACGCGTCGACGGCCGACGGCCGCGTCATCTCGATGCCCCTCGTCGATCTCCTCCCCATCTCCTTCGGTCCCGACCACCTCACCTGACTCGCTCCCGACCGGCCGGCCCACGACCACCACCCGGCGAGCTCTTCCACCACCCCGCCGACCCTGCCCCTCCTGCGACCCGGACCGCCGCTGGGAAATTTCGAGGGATCGGGTCGCTCAGGGTCTCGATCCCACGAGATTTCGAACAGGGACTCGGTGCTGCCGCAGAATTTCGAGGGACTTGGATGCCAGCGGTCTCGATCCCTCGAAATTTCCCCGGGCGAGCGGTGTTGGGGACGGACGCGCGGCGGGTGACGTGGGATGGCGAGTGGGTGGGAGTGCGGCGAGCGAGGTGGGTCCGGGCGGGATGACGAAGTTGAGTGAAGTGGACTCACGTTATCTGATCGAGGGGTTGGCGTCGGGGCGCGGGACCACTATCTTGAGTGTCGCCACATCAAGATCTGAATCCCCACACAAGGAGTACACCCCCATGGCCAAAGCAGTCGGTATCGACCTCGGAACCACGAACTCTGTCGTCTCGGTCCTCGAAGGTGGCGATCCCGTCGTCATCCCGAACTCCGAAGGCGCGCGCACGACCCCGTCGGTCGTCGCGTTCTCGAAGACCGGCGAAGTGCTCGTCGGTGAGGTCGCGAAGCGTCAGGCGATCACCAACCCCGATCGCACCTTCCGAAGCATCAAGCGCCACATCGGCGAGGACTGGAAGACCGACGATGTCGACGGCAAGCAGTACACGCCGCAGGAGATCAGCGCACGCACCCTCATGAAGCTCAAGCGCGACGCCGAGAGCTACCTCGGCGACACGGTCACGCAGGCCGTCATCACCGTCCCCGCCTACTTCGACGACGCCCAGCGCACCGCCACCAAGGAAGCCGGCACGATCGCCGGCCTCGAAGTGCTGCGAATCATCAACGAGCCGACCGCAGCCGCGCTCGCCTACGGCCTCGAGAAGGGCTCGGAGGACGAGACGATCCTCGTGTTCGACCTCGGCGGTGGCACCTTCGACGTGTCGGTGCTCGAGATCGGCGACGGCGTGTTCGAAGTGAAGTCGACCCACGGCGACACCGAACTCGGTGGCGACGACTGGGACCAGCGGATCATCACGTGGCTGGTCGACCAGTTCAAGGCGGCGCACGGTGTCGACCTGAGCCAGGACCGCATGGCCGCGCAGCGTCTCCAGGAAGCCGCCGAGAAGGCGAAGATCGAACTGAGCCAGACGCAGTCGACGCAGATCAACCTGCCGTTCATCACCGCCACGGCCGACGGTCCGCTGCACCTCGACGAGAGCCTGTCGCGCTCGAAGTTCCAGGAGATGACCGCCGACCTCATCGAGCGTTGCCGGATTCCGTTCGAGCAGGCGTTGAAGGACGCCGGCGTGAAGCAGGGCGACCTGCACCACGTGATCCTCGTCGGTGGCTCCACCCGGATGCCCGCCGTCGGCGACCTCGTGCAGAACCTCACCGGCAAGGAGCCGAACAAGACCGTCAACCCGGACGAAGTGGTTGCCATCGGCGCCGCGATCCAGGCCGGCGTGCTGCGCGGCGATGTCAAGGACGTCCTGCTGCTCGACGTGACCCCGCTGTCGCTCGGCATCGAGACCAAGGGCGGCATCATGACCAAGCTCATCGAGCGCAACACCACGATCCCGACCAAGCGGTCCGAGGTGTTCACCACCGCGGAGGACAACCAGCCGTCGGTCGAGATCCACGTGCTCCAGGGCGAGCGTGACATGTCGCAGTACAACAAGACGCTCGGCAAGTTCCAGCTCGTCGACCTCCCGCCCGCCCCGCGCGGCGTGCCCCAGATCGAAGTCGTGTTCGACATCGATGCCAACGGCATCGTTCACGTGTCGGCGACCGACCGGGCCACGAAGAAGGAGCAGTCGATGACGATCACCGGTCAGTCGACCATCAACAAGGACGACATCGACCAGATGGTCAAGGACGCCGAAGCCCACGCCGAGGAGGACAAGGCACGTCGTGAGGAGGCCGAGGTCCGCAACAACGCCGAGTCGCTCGTGCACCAGACCGAGAAGCTCCTGCGTGACCAGGCCGACAGCGTCGATGCCGCCGAGAAGGAAGCGGTCGAGACGCCGCTCGCCGACCTCAAGACCGCACTCGCGGGCAACGACAACGACGCCATCAAGACGGCGACCGACACGCTCATGACGGCCAGCCAGGCCTTCAGCCAGAAGCTCTACGAAGCTGCTGCGAAGGACGCCGATGGTGCCGGAAGCTCGGCCTCGGGCCAGGATGCGACCGGCGACGCCGGAGCGACCGGTGCCGACGACGATGACATCGTCGATGCCGAAGTCGTCGACGAAGACGAGAGCTGAGGAAGCCGATGTCCGACCAACCGAACGGCCGGCCGGGCAACACCGGCGACGGCGACAACTACGACCCCGAGGTCCACGATCCCGACGTGTCCCGACCGGCCGATGCAGCGTCATCGGCCGGCCGGGCCGACGGGAGCGTCGGCCAGGGTCCGTCGGAAGACGGCGCGGACCGTGCCAGCGAGATCGACGACGTCACCGAGGGATCGGCGCGACCCGATGCGGATGCTGAACAGGCACTCGCGGACGCGGTCGACGAGATCGACATCTCCGACGTCGACGTGTTCGCCGTGCTCGACGAACGCGATCAGTTCAAGTCGATGGCCCAGCGCACGCAAGCCGACTTCGACAACTTCCGCAAGCAGTCCGCCGTGCGAGCGCAGGCCGATGCCGACCGGGCGACCGGGCGGCTCGCCGAGGCACTGCTCCCCGTGCTCGACGCCGCAGAGGCTGCCTACGTGAACCATCCCGCGGAGATCGGGCCACTGCTCAACCAGATGCTCGTCGAACTCCGCAAGCAGGGTCTGGAGACCCTCGACCTCGACGGCCAGCCCTTCGACCCCGAGGTCGCCGAGGCCGTCGCGCACGAACCGGGCGACGGGGGCGAAGCCCTCGTGTCGGAAGTGCTCCGCAGCGGCTACCGCTGGAAAGGGCGCACCCTGCGTCCGGCCATGGTGAAGACCACGGATTGACCGCGACCGCCGGTCACGGTGGAACCAACGAGAAAGGAGGAAACCCGTCATGGCCCCACAGAGGGAATGGTTCGAGAAGGACTACTACGAGACGCTCGGTCTGTCGAAGGACGCGTCGGCGAAGGAGATCAAGAAGGCGTATCGCAAGCTCGCGGGTGACCTCCATCCGGACAAGAACCCGGGCAACACGGTCGCGGAAGAGAAGTTCAAGGACGTCTCGGCCGCCTACGACGTACTCGGCGACGAAGCCAAGCGCGCCGAGTACGACGAGGTCCGGTCGATGGGCCCGGTCGGCGGCGGGTTCGGTGGCGGCCAGCCCGGCGGGCCGGGAGGTTTCTCGTTCAACGTCGGTGACATGAGCGGAGGGGGTGGCCTCGGCGACCTGCTCGGCAACATGTTCGGCGGCGGTGGCGCAGGGCGGCGCGGCGGATCGAGTGCCGGGGTCGGGCCGCGGCGCGGTGCCGACCTGCAGGCGCACCTGAAGGTCGACTTCGAGGACGCGGTCACCGGTCTGGAGACCTCGCTGTACCTCACCGCCGACGCCCAGTGCTCCACCTGCAACGGGTCCGGCGCCCGGCCGGGAACCAGCCCGAAGGTCTGCCAGAACTGTGGTGGCCGGGGCGTCGTCGACGACAACCAGGGCTTCTTCGCGATGAGTACCCCGTGCCACGTGTGCCAGGGCAACGGCGTCGTCATCGAGCACCCGTGCGACACGTGCCGCGGGTCCGGAATCGAGCGTCGACCGCGTGAAGTGAAGACCCGGATTCCCGCGGGCGTGAAGGACGGCCAGACGATTCGGCTCAAGGGCCGCGGTGCCCCCGGTCGCAACGGCGGACCGAACGGCGACCTCCTGGTCGAACTCGAGGTCGCTCCCCACGATCGGTTCGGGCGCAAAGGTGACGACCTGACCGTCACGGTGCCGGTGTCGTTCGCCGACGCCGTACTCGGTGGCGAGATCTCGGTGCCGACCCTCGATGGCGGTGACGTGACGTTGCGGATCAAGCCCGGAACGCAGTCGGGTTCGCGCCACCGCGTGAAGGGCAAGGGAATCGCCCGGCGCGGCAACAGCGGCAACCTCATCGTGACCGTCGAGGTCGACGTACCGACCGAGCTCAACGACGCTCAACGCGCGGCGGTCGAGGCATTCGCGGCAGCCACTACGGTGGACGCGGAGCAGGAGTCATCATGACGAAGCATCAACTCAAAGCGGTCTACGTGATCTCGGTCGCCGCCGAACTCGCGGGCATGCATCCTCAGACCCTGCGGATCTACGAGCGCCGGGGTCTCGTGTCGCCGGCCCGCACGCAGGGTGGGAACCGTCGATACAGCGACGACGACATCCAGCTGTTGCGGCGGATCTCCGAACTGACCGACGAGGGGATGAACCTCGAGGGAATCCGCCGGGTCATGGAGCTGGAGGACGAGAACCTCCGGCTCCGTCAGGAACTCGATCAGGCTCGCCAGATCGCGCTCCATGCGATTCGCGAGGCCGAGCAGGCGGATCTCCGCGGAGTCAGTGCCGACCTGGTCCCGTTGAAGCAGGCGATCGCCGTCTTCGGTCAGTCGCCGTCGCTCGATCCCGACTGACACAGCGACCGATTCCGACCGCCTTCAGGAACCCGACGTCACTGCGGACGGCGTGTACGGAACCAGCGCGTGACACGTTCGATCCCGTGGGCAGCATCGATCTGCGGGCCGTCGTCGCCAGGTGGCACCGGCTCGATCGCCCACGGTCGGTCGAATGGATCGCCCCCGATCCCCGCACTCGGTCCGACGATCTGGATGGGATGGATCGGCCCGGAGAGCCCCGCGGCACCGTACGCCGCTCCGAGCGCGACCCCGTGGCGTCGGAGCGCTTCCTGGTCGAATCGGGCTGCCACGTCGATGCCATCGAGGCTCGGCGAAACGAGGGCTCCGACGCGGGTGGCCGCCCGGTCGATGGATTCGGCAAGCAGGTGGTCGTCGAGGAACTCGTCGAACGACGCGAAGGCGACGGAGGAAATCGCGATGTCGAGATCGGGATGAGCGCGGCCCTCGGCGGCAGTCGATGCCGCGGCGACGGGCACGCGATTCTGCACCACCGCGTGGTGTGCCTCGTCGCGTGAGGCGATCCGCCGGACGTAGGTGGCGTCGTTTCCGCCGATGCGCGCGATCGCGATCGGGCTGGGTTCGACGACGACGTCGACGAGTCCCGCCCGGGCGGCGAGCGTCCGCAACCGCTCGATCCGCTGCTCGTCCCATCGAATGAGCAGCAGCCATCGGCGTGGGCCATCAGCGGCGATCACCGACGAGCGGATCCCGCGGTCGGCGCGCATGCGTTCTCGGATCTCGACGACGTCGGCGTCGGAACGGCCCGTGACATCGACCCGTTGGAGCGTCGCGTCGCCCGGGAGCGTGGCGATGCGCGCGGGCTCGGAGGGTTCGCCGAGTTCCGCGTTCAGCAGCACCAGCGCGTCGACGAGTTGGTCGTCTCCAGCGGATACGGGAAACTCGGCGGACGCGACGGACTGTCCGGACTCGGTCGCGTCGATGCGGACTCCGCGCACGGCGAGGTCGGCGAGCTCGATCCCGAACCCGCATGTCGGGGGTCGGTGACCGCTCGCGGCGCCGGCCGGGTTCACGATTCGTTCCCGGTCGCGATCGGGCTCGGCGGTCGGTAGCGAGGCGGTTCCGGGGCGAGGGCGGTGATCCGACGCTCGAGATCGGTCGGCGGTGTCGCCAGTTGAACGCGACGGTCCTCGGCGGTGGACCAGCACCGTCGAGGATGACGATCGGCAGCGTCGACGGCTGCGACGCCCAGTCGGGACCGATCGTCGGGATCGCTCATCGGGCCGACCAGGCGATTGCCAGTCAGTCGGTCGAGCGGGCCGAGTTCGTCGACCTTGGTCGCGCCGATGACGACGTTCAGACCGACCCAGGCGCCCGATGCGACCAGCTCCCCGAGTTGCTCGATCGTGGTGTCGTCCTGTTCGGGGGTGAGGGAACGGCGCATCCGACCGAGATCGCTGATCACGACGATGATGTCCGGCCGATCGAGGTCGGTCGGGCGCTGCAGCCGTTGGGAGAGAATCGAGCGCAGCTCGGCGACGAGGGCGACGATCTCGTCGGTGCGATCGGGGTCGGCGACCCCCCCGGTGTGGGGAAGTGCCTCGATTGCGCGGCGGCGCGCGCCCGCGGTTTCGATCGCGTAGACGTGGAGGTCGTCGGCGGCGAACCGTGCCGCGATGCCGAGCGTCAGGACGTCGATCAGCGAGTTCATCGCCGATCGCGGCGAGCCCACCGTCAGAATCGATCCCTCGCTCCCTGGCTGCCACCAGAACGGTTCGTGACGCGCGAGTTCCGGTCGGTCGATGAGGCCGATGGGGATCGCATCTCCCGGATGGTCGTCGAGCAATTGCATCGCATCGACGGTCGTGGCGAGCGGAGGCGGAACCAGCGCCGTGGCGACCCGGCGCTGGGCGTCGGGACCGCCGTAGCGAGCGCCGACGCGGCGTGCGATGGTGCTGATGACCCGGCTTGCCCACGAGGCCTGGTTTCCGTCGCCGGTTCGGTCCAACCGTCGCTCCAACGAGGTCAGGGATCGGCTCACCGCCGACGGACGGACGATGAGGTCATCGGCGTCGGTGGTGGTCAACTCGCTCAGGGCCGTTGCTGCCGGACCGACGAACGAGAAGGAGCGCTCCGGGAACCAGACCGTCCCGTCGCCACGAGGTGTGAACCAGACGAGAGCCCCGCAGCTCGACCGAGCGTACGCGGGCACCGAGCCCGGATGGTCGCCGGACCACACGACGTGCACGTTGTGATGGGTGACCGCCAGCTCGTTCATCGCGGCGACCAATTCGGGCGCCGGCGGATCATCACTGTGGAACGCGTGCTCGACGACGATCAGCACGTGCAGTTCGGGCCGTGCTGCGACGACGTGGGCGATGCGGTGCAACAGTCGCGCTGGGTCGTCTGCCTCGGAGTAGCCCACCCATCCGACCACGTGTGGGAGTTGGTCGTACCACTCCCGCCGTTCTTGTCCGAGGATCACCACCGCGAGCTCGTCCGGCCTCCGTTGCGTCGCGGCTCCCAGCACCACGGCAGCGACGGCGAGATCGTGTTGCTCGGTGCCCGCGGCGGTGACGATGGTCGACAGCGGTCCCGACAGCTCGACGGCGAGGTCGCGTTGGGCCCCGGGGACTGCGCCGACCATCTCGGCGGTTCCGACCACGACCGACAGCCGCGAGCCGTCGTCGACGCGCGCCGCCGATGCATCCACGACCGACGCCAACGTCGGCGGTGTGATGTCGGTCGCCCTGGCGGGGTTCTGGCCGTGTGGACGATCGAGGTCGTCCAATGGTGCGAGTTGTCGGGCGACCTCGGCGGCCAGTCGTTCCTCGACGAGCGCGGGGGAGATGTCGTCGGTGGAGGCAGCGGATCGCCCGTCCAGCGATCGATGGGTGGCGAATGAGCCGAACAGCTCGGGGACGACGGCGGGGGCCTCACCCCGGTCGGTCGGCGTCGTGGCCAGCCGCTGAGCCGGCCCGACTTCGACAATTCGCTCGGAACACACGGCGGGAGCCTCGTCGATGTCGTCGCAGAGTCCGATGAGGCGGAAGTTCTTCGGGGCGTCGGTCAAGAGGTTCTGGAGTGGCGAATCTCGTCGCGACCACAAGGACTCGTCGTCGACGACGAGCATCGTCATGCGTCTGGGTGCCGAGTCCGACGGGCGTTCGGCCATCGAGTCGGCCCAGGCGCGCAGTTGATCAGGCTCGCTCCACAGCTGCGCCGGAGAGTTCGGCTGACCGGAGCGAAGATGAGGCAGCCAACGCGCCCAGTTCCATCGCTCGATTCGTTCCGGTGTCGAAGCGATCGCGAGGTCGAGCGTCGACGGGCCGTGCATGGTGCACACTTCGATGAGCAGGGTTCGCGCAAGCGCCGCCGCGAAGCGTTCGGAACCAACCACGGCGACCCCACCGTGGTGGAGGAGATCGGCGGACGCAATCGAGGAGCCGTCACGGTGCAGGCCGTAGGCGATGTCGTAGGCGCCTCGGTCGCCCGGCCGCCACTGCCAGAGTTGTCCGCCGCCGGTCGTGGCATCGCGGACTGCCCCGACCACGAGGCGACGGTCGCTGTCGGGAACGGCGGCCCCACGCCGGAACGGAATCGTGCCGTCGGGAAGCGGCGTCGAGCGGCGACCTGGCGGGAGCGCCGCAGGGTGGCGCAGCAGTTCGAATCGGCGGCCACCGACATGGAGTTGGCCGTCTGCCCACGGCAGTTCGCGATCGAGGAGCCGCCCGTCGAGCGTTGGTGCGTCGATTCCGCGGGCACCGACGATGTGGACGGTCGGGCTCACCCGGACCGAGCCGTCGGTGCCGACGTCGAGCTCGAACGCGGCCGTGTCGACGGGCGCCGTGTCGAGTTCGTCGCCCCGCGGGCTCCGTGCGGTGCCGACGAGGAAGCGGCCGGACGGGAGTGAGCGCGTCGTCCCTGCGCCCCGGCCCGTGAGCTGCATCAGCTGGACGACCGGACTGGATGAGGCGTCGCCGGTCCCACTGTCGAGGTCGTCGAGGGGACTGGCGGGTCGGGTGTCGATCGTCGAACCGATCGCGAGGTCGAGGTCCGTCAGCAATCGGGCCGTCGAGACCGCCCGCTCGTCGAGTCGTGCGGTCGCCGGCGAAGCCTGACCGGTCACCGCACGCAGCAGGTCGGCGAGGGTTGTCTCGGCGGGCGCCGCCACGATGTCGATGTCGGCGTCACCGTGGGGAGTGGTCACCACGATGTCCATTCCACGTGACACTACGGCGGCCGAGTCGGACGATCGGGAATCGACCGTGGGAGAGGCGCACTGTGTGACGCGAGCACTATGGGTGTTCGGTCGCCGCGGTCCGTCAACGACTCGCAACCGCAGTACCGTACACCTTGGTGCCAAAACCCGCTTCGCTCTCGACTGTGACGTGGCGTCAGGCCTTCGCGACCATGGTCGTGTTCGCCGTTGCGCTGACGGGTCTCATCGTGGTCCTGCGGTCCGATGGTCTGCCGGCGATCGATGCGGCCGCGTCGCGAGCCACGCGGTGGGTGGCCCACTCTCCATCCGGCCGCGTGGTGCTCGTCGATGGATTCGGTGGTCGGGCCCTCGCGAGCCTCGAGGCCGGCGCGACGGGCGACGACATGCTCGTTGCCGATGGTCGCGCCGAGAGCTACGTCCTCGATGACACGACCGCCGAAGTTCGACTCATCGACAGTGCCGACCTCCGCCTGGGCGCGCCACGAGCACTCGGTGTCCTGGGCTCGGGATCCGCGGTGGCGCAGGCCGGATCGTCCGGTCTCCTGGTCGCGGATCCGACCGTGGGGGAGGCCACTCTGTTGCCGACCAACGACGAGCCGGTGGACTTCGATTTCGCCGCGGACACCACCCCTGGAGTCGACAACTCGACCACCTTCGCGCTCGCTCCTGACGGGTCGATCTGGTCGATCGCCGAGGGTTCGCTCCGGCGTACCACTTCAGCAGCGACGACCACGGAGATCTCGGGGCTCGACGACGCTGCGGTGTCGCTCGTGAACAACGACGCACTCGTCCTCGACCGGGCAGGTGGCCGCGCGCGACTCGGCAGCGGCGGATGGCACGATCTGCCGACCGACATCGACGGAAGCGAGCTGGTCGTCCAGCGTCCGGGTCCCGCGGCCGACTGCGGTTGGATCGGCGGTGGCGATGAATTGTGGTGTGTGTCCGAGAGCGGGCTCGACGAAGTCGTCGAGGTGCCCGGACTCGACGTCGGCGGCGGCGATCTTCTCGCGATCGCCGGTGACGCAGCCGCACTCGTGCGGCGCGGTCCGACCGAGGTGGTGCAGTTCGACTGGCGGACCGAGGAGGTCATCGGTGAGCCGGTGACCGTCGACGGGACGACGTTGCTCGACGTCACGGCGACCACCGACGTCATCTGGATCGATGATGTGATCGGCGACTTCGTCTGGACGGTGCACCCGTGGGGGATCCACGCGGTCGACAAGGACGACTCGGGACTGCTCCTGCTTGGTGAAGAGGGCGACGTCGTCGACGAGGGTGACGCCGACGACGGTCGGGCCGCCGGAGCAGACGACGGCGTCGCCGACGAGCCCGAGCTCCGAGAACCCGACGACAACGGAGTCGACGATCCACCGGTCGCGATCGACGACCCGGTCACGGCGCGTTCGGGTGCGTCGGTCCCCGTCGCCGTCACGGCAAACGACTACGACCCCGACGGCGAGGCGGTGGCCATCGACAGCGTCGGGACACCTGAGCACGGTGCGGTCGACATCGGAACCGCGACGACCGTCGTGTACACCCCCGAGCCGGGATACGTCGGTCGCGACGAGTTCGGCTACACGATCGTCGACGGCAACGGCAACGAGGCCTCGGCACGTGTCATCGTCGAGCTCCTCCCGGTCGACGGAACGAACCGAGCGCCGGTGGGAGCTCCCGACAACGCCGAGACCGGTCCTGGCGTGTCCGTGATCGTCGACGTGCTGGTGAACGATCTCGACCCCGAACGTGACGGTCTTCGGCTCGACTCGTTCTCCGCTGCTCCCGAGATCGGAACCGTGACCGAGTCGGTCGGCCGTTCGGGGCTGCCCGCGCTCGAGTTCGACCCGGTGCCCGGCTTCGAGGGCGCGGCGCGCTTCTCGTATCGACCGGTGGACACGTTCGGAGCGATCGGCGAACCCGTCGAGGTCACGGTGGACGTCGCCTCGCCCGGCGACCCGAACCGCCGACCTCGGCTTCAGCCCGACGCCGTGCGCACGCGCCGCAACACCGTCACGACCGTGCCGGTGCTGCTCAACGACTCCGATCCCGACGGCGACCCCCTCGTCGTCTCGGTCGTCACGCCCCTCCCCGATGGTCTCGATGTCGAGGTCCAGGGAGAACAGCTCGCCGTGACCGCGTTGGCCGGAAGTGGAGAACGGGTCACGTTCGAGTACGAGGTCGATGACGGTCGGGGTCATCGGGTCCGCAGCTCGGTGCTCGTCGTCGTCATCGACGAGAACGAGCCCAACCGCCCGCCGGTCGTGTCGGCCGATCTCCGGACCGCCGTCTTGGGGCAGACGATCCTGATCGACGTGACGGCCAACGACTTCGATCCCGATGGTGATCCGCTGGCCGTCGTCGGCTTCACCCAACCGGAATCGGGGGGTACCGTCGCACAGGGCGGCCGGAATCAGCTGGAGTTCACCCCGTCGGAGATCGACGACGAGGAGGGTTCGAACGTTCGATTCACCTACACCGTCTCCGACGGGAACGCACACGAGGTCAACGGGGAGGTCACGGTCACCGTGCTGGCCGAACCGCTGCCCGAACCACCGTTCGCACGTGACGACTCGACGTTCACCTTCGTCGATGACCCGGTGACGATCGACGTACTCCGCAACGACGGCGACCCGTCGGGTGGGCGCCCGACGCTGGTCGGCCAGCCTGGCTGTCCCGCGGGCGGTACGGCCA
>NZ_BAOL01000050.1 GCF_000350145.1 Ilumatobacter nonamiensis YM16-303
AGTTCGCGCACGGAGCGCGGGAACAGTTCACGAGTTGGTGTCAGGCGGTGGGGTGGACCATGTCGGCCGGGTCGACCCAGCGATCGAAGTCATCGCCGGCGACGTCGGCGACCTCGGCCGCGGCCTGGCGAAGCGTGACCCCGGCCGAGGCCGCGTGTTGGGCGATCTTCGACGCCGAGTCGTATCCGATGTGGGGCACGAGCGCGGTCACCAGGGCGAGGTTCATCTCGAGGTTCGCGTCGATTCGTTCCGGGTTCGGCTCGATCCCGACGAGGCAGCGATCGGTGAACGACACGAGCGCTTCCGACAGCAACGAGATGCTGTCGAGCGTGGCGTGGAGGATGATCGGCTTGTAGGTGTTCAGCTGGAAGCTGCCCTGCGAACCGGCGAACGCGACCGTCGCATCGTTGCCGAACACGTGAGCGGCGACCTGGGTGAGTGCTTCGGCCTGGGTGGGGTTGACCTTGGCCGGCATGATGCTCGACCCCGGTTCGTTGGCGGGGAGTTTCAGTTCCCCGATTCCGTTTCGTGGCCCGGACGCGAGCCAGCGGACATCGTTGGCGATCTTGAAGCAGGCCAGTGCGAGTCCTCGAACGGCCGCGCTCGCGGCGACCATGGCGTCGTGACTGGCCGTCAATGCCATCGGTTCGGTGGCGGCGGTCAGGTCGTGGCCGGTCAGCTCGCCGAGGCGACCGGCGACGGCCGGGCCGAAGCCGACGGGCGAGTTGAGCCCGGTGCCGGTCGCGGTGCCTCCGATCGCCAACTCGCGGAGCGTCACCTCGGCCGACGCGATCGCCTCCCGAGCGGACCGCAGCTGCTGTTCCCAGCTCCCGATCTCCTGGCCCAGCGTCACAGGTGTCGCGTCCTGGAGATGTGTTCGCCCGACCTTCACGATGTCGCCGAACTGCTGCCGAAGGTCACCGAGGACCGCGATGGCATGGTCCACCGCCGGGTACATGCTCTCGTCGAGCGCGGAGATCGTGGCGAGGTGCATGACGGTCGGGAACACGTCATTGCTCGACTGGCTCGCGTTCACATGGTCGTTCGGATGCACCGGACGCTTCGTGCCGCGCTCCTCGCCCGCGAGTTCGTTGGCACGGTTCGCGATCACCTCGTTGACGTTCATGTTCGTCTGGGTTCCCGACCCGGTCTGGAAGACGACGAGCGGGAAGTGGTCGTCGAGCGAACCATCGATCACCTCCGCCGATGCCCGGTCGATCAACTCGGCGATGCGTGTGTCGAGGATGCCGGCATCCAGGTTCGCCGCCGCGGCGGCTCGCTTCACGAGGCCGAACGAGCGAATGAGCCCCCGCCCCCACACGTAGTGGGGCTGCCCCGCCGGGAAGTTCTCGAGACTGCGCTGCGTCTGCGCGCCCCAGAGTCGAGACGCGTCGACATCGACGGGTCCGAGTGAATCCGTTTCCGTCCGGACCTCACGAGCGTTCATCGCACGACGATTTCTGGCATGGGTCGACCTCCTCTGCGGGTGTTCCCCGACGCCCCTCGGGCAAACGTATCCGGCCCGGGACAAACGGCGTACATGTACTTCAGCCTGGTCACGATGACCACCGTGGGGGTCGTGACGGCGGGTGCTCGAAGGTGCCTGCCCAGCGCACTGGAGCGCCGTACGATGCGGACACCCTCCGACCGAAAGGGACCTTCGTGAACCGACTCCTGTTGTTGCCGATCCTGTTGCTCTCCATCGCCGCGTGCGGGTCCGATCCCGACGACTCCTCCGGTGCCGGTGACGACGTGATCGAGATCACGGGCAACCTCACCTATCTCCCACGGATCGCGCTGGTGCCCGGGGGGACGGCGACCGTGACCCTCGAAGACGTATCGGTTGCCGACACGGCTGCGCCGGTGATCGCCGAGCAGACGATCGAGCTCGACGACCAACAGATCCCGATCCCGTTCGCACTGTCGGTCGATCCGGCCGACCTCGAGTCGAGCGGCATGTATTCGGTGCGCGCCGAGATCACCGGAGCCGACGGCTCGCTCAACTGGACGACCGACACGGCCAACATCGTCGAGGCCGACGGCGGGAGCGTCGACCTCGGAGATCTCGTGCTGATCCAGGTCTCGCCGAGCGAGGCCGACGGGGACGCGACCCCGTTGAGCGGAGAGTGGACCGTCACCGAGATCGACGGCACCCCCGTCGTCGAGGAGACGGCGGCCACGCTCGTGTTCGGCGACGACGGCACCCTGGCGGGAACGACCGGATGCAACTCGTACACCACCGACGTCGAGATCGACGGTGACCAACTGGTCCTCGGCGAGATCGCGGTGACCCTGATGGCGTGTCTCGGCGAGGTCGCCACGCAAGAGGCCGCGTTCCTGGCGATTCTCAACGACAGCCCGACGTTCGAACTCATTGCCACCAACCTTCAGCTGATGATCGAGAGCGCGTCCGGCTCGACGCTGTCGGCAAGCCGCTGACCCGGTCCTGCGGCCAGCTACCGTCTGATCGTGGAGCAGGAAGGGGCCAACCCGTCCGTCGACGACTCGGATCGCGACGACATCGATCGTCACGGTGGCCGTGACGAGGCCTCGATGACCCCGCTCGGGTCGTCGACTGCGTGGATCCGACGAGTCGTCAAGGTCACGCCGACCGACGACGAGGAGGCGGCGCTCGACGAACTGATCCCGCGCGGCGACGACTTCCTTCCGTACCTGCGCCGCTTCTCGATGCTGACCGTGTTGTCGGCGAGCATCGCCGCGTTCGGCTTGCTCTCGGACTCGGCCGCAGTCGTCATCGGGGCGATGCTCGTGGCGCCCCTCATGACCCCCATCACCGCCGCCGCGGCCGCGACCGTGCGGGCCCAGAACGACGTGCTGGTGCGCTCCATCCTCGTCATCTTCCTCGGCGTGGTCCTCGCCATCGGGGTCGGTGTGGTCACGTGTGCGATCGCGGGATTCGACATCGCCTCGGAGGCCGATCTGCCCGACCAGGTCGCCCAGCGCACCTTCCCCGGGCTGCTCGATCTGGGCGTCGCGATCACCGCCGGTGCGGCCGCGGGATACATCAGCACGCGCCGATCGACGACCTCGGCCCTGCCCGGCGTCGGCATCGCGGTGGCGCTCGTCCCGCCGCTCGCGACGGTCGGCATCCTGATCCAGCTCAAGCTGAACTCCGCGGCCCAGAACGCGTTCCTGCTGTTCCTCACCAACCTCGCCGCGATCGTTTTCGCCGCATCGGTGATGCTGCTGTTGTCAGGATTCCGTCCGCAGGAGGAGCGTGCTCGTCGGTCGGTCCGGCTGCGCCTGTCGGTCACGTTGCTGGCCGTCGCCGTCGTCGCGATTCCGTTGACGCTGCACACGCAGGCGACGGTGCGCGACTCCAACCTCCGGCGCGCCGTCACCCAGGCGGTGGTCGAGTGGGACGCGTCGGTTCGGGTCATCGAACTGACGGCCGACGTGGTCGACGGGACGGCGCACGTCGAGCTGATCGCATCCGGACCCAACGAGGTGCGTCCGGCGTGGAGACTGGCGGACCTGGTCCGGAGCACCTTCGGTCGACCCGTCGACCTCGAGCTGCGGTACGAGCGCGACGAGTTCTACGCGGTCAGCTCGCGATGACCGGCAGGTTCAGGTCGGCCCCGGTCGTCGCGCTGGTCGTGGGATCGGCGATGTCGCTCGCAGGTTGCCTCAACGACTCGGAGATCGACGAGGACGACATCGTCGTCTTCGGTCCCTATCGCACGGTGGAAGCCGATCGGTTCGTCGAGTCCCTCGAGGTGTTCACGGACACCACCGGCATCGACGTGCGCTACACCGGCAGCAGCAACTTCGTCAGCGACCTGGCCGAGCGGATCGAGAACAACGGTGCGACGCCTGACGTGGTCGTCGTTCCGCAGCCGGGCCTGGTGCAGAGCATGGTCGACGGGGGTGAGGTGGTCCCGCTCGACGCGGCGGCGCGCGACGCGCTGCGTGCGAACTACGAGCCCGACATCGCCGATGCGGCGATCTTCGACGGCCAGGACTCTGCTGTTCCGTACCGCCGCAGCCTGAAGAGCATCGTCTGGTTCCGGCCCGACGTCTTCGAGGCGGAGGGATGGGAGGTGCCGCGCACCCTCGACGAACTGGAGTCGTTGGCGGAGGCGATCGTCGCGTCCGATCGCGACATCGCGCCGTGGTGCTTCTCGCTCCAGGCCGGAGATCAATCGGGGTGGGCCGCGACGGACTGGGTCGAGGACATCGTCGTGCGCCGATCGGGCGTGGACGTCTACGAGGACTGGGCCGCAGGGCGGATCGGGTTCGCCGACTCCCGGATCGAGGCGGCGTTCACCGAGTTCCAGGAACTGGTCCTGGCGCCCGGTCGGGTCGCCGGCCGGTTGACCGCCGTCGTGGCGACCCCCGTCGAGCTCGCGTGGGAACCTCTCCTCGCGACCGAACCCGGATGTGCGATGTACAAGCAGGCCGACTTCGCCCTCAACTGGATGCCGAGCCTCGACGTGGGCCCGGACGGCGGGATCGACTGGTTCGCACTCCCGGACGTCGACGAATCGGAGCCGCCGCTGCTCATCGGCGGCGACCTGATCGTCGCTCTCGACGATCGACCCGATGTCGCCGAGCTGATGGAGTTCCTGGCCGGAGTCGCCGCCGGCGAGTCGTGGGTCGAGGAAGGCGGATTCATCAGTGCGAAGTCGTCGATCGCGGTGGGCGCCTACCCGGATCCGGAGCGGCAGTTCATCGAGACGTTGGCCGATGCGCCGGCGCAGGTCTTCGATGCGTCCGATCAGATGCCTCCCGAGATCGGGTCGGATCTGTTGTGGGACGAGATCACCGGATGGGTGACCGGGTCATCGAGCTACGACGACTTCGCGGAGACGATGGACACGGCTCGCGACGCCCACGACGCCGGCTGACCACGAACACACGGAGATACCGCCGAGACTTCGGTGTCGACCCGGTGTGGAACCGGTGGTGTCAGTCGGTGACCAGTTCGCGGACGCGTGCCAGGAGCACGTCGAGGGCGGGACGGTTGAGGCCGCCCTCGGGGATGATCACGTCGGCGTGGCGCTTGCTCGGCTCGATGAAGCGTTCGTGCGCAGGCTTGACGGTGCTGAGGTACTGGTCAATGACGGACTCGGCCGTTCGCCCGCGTTCGGCGACGTCGCGCCGGAGTCGGCGGATGAGTCGGATGTCGGCGGCGGTGTCGACGAAGATCTTCAGATCGAACCGTTCGCGCAGCGCGCGGTCGTAGAGCACGAGGATCCCATCGACGACCACGATGCGATTGGGGTGAACCTCGCGAGTGTTTCCCGACCGGTTGTGCTGGGCGTAGTCGTAGATCGGAACCGCCACGCTCGCGCCGTTCGCCAACGCGGCGAGGTGGTCGTTGAGCAGCGGCCAGTCGAACGCGTCCGGGTGGTCGTAATTTGCCGTGCTGCGTTCCTCGAGGCTCTCGCCACTGCGATCGAGGTAGTAGGAATCGAGTTCGATCAGCGACAGATGCTGCTCGCCGGTCATCTCCGCCAGACGCTCCGAGATGGTCGTCTTTCCCGAGCTACTGCCGCCGGCGACGCCGATCAAGAAGGGCCGTGTCACGTGGCGCAGCATAGATCGTCCCGGTGCTGCACCCGTTCGAGCGACACGCGAGCCTCGATCCACGGGGTCGCTCGTCGTCGTTTCCGTGGAGTTCATCCGGACAATTCGGCGGGGTGCTTGTAATTCGCGGCGTCCGCGAGCCAACCTGTCGGGTGATGCTGTCCGAACGTCACGCCGCCATGCTCGATTTCGAACGCTCGTGGTGGAACAACGACGAACCTCGTGAACAAGTGATCCGCGCGCGCTTCCAGTGCTCGCCAGACGAATATCATGCGGAGCTGACCACGGTGCTCGACGATCCGGCAGCGATGGACCACGACCCGCTCGTGGTGCGTCGATTGAAGCGGCTGCGTCTCCGGGCACGCAAACTGCGTCACGACGGAGCCGCTGTGGCTTCGTCGGGAGGCGGAGAAGGACATCACGCATGACGAACGAAGACTCCGCACTCGGCTCGAACCGGCGTACGCCCCGACAAGGAGTCGGAGGGTCGCCGGTCGGATCGTGGCTCACGATCGCGCTCGCGGTCATCGCCGTGTTGATCGGCTTCCTGATCCTGCGCAACATCACCGACGACGGTGGAGCGGCGGGCGACGATCTGACCACCCAGCCGGCCGACGACGCAACTGTCGGCGCGGGGTCCGGTCCATCGATCTCGGTCGACGTTCCGACAACTGATGCAACGACCACGACCACGTCCATGCCCCGGGTGACCACCGGTGCGACCGTCCTCGTCGCGAACGCGAACACCGTGGGCGGCTCGGCCGGCGCGATGACCAAGACGCTCGAACTCGCCGGCTACACGACCATCGAGCCCCTCGACGCGAGTGGACCGAACCTCGAGGATTCGCTCGTCTACTACGACCCGTCCCAGGCAGCGGCGCAAGACGTCGCCAACTCGGTCGCGGACGACCTCGGTGGTCTCGAAGTGCTCGAGCTGCCGACACCGGCACCGACGGCCAGCGGAGACATCGGCGATGCCGGGGTCATGGTGGTGCTCGGTGAGAACGAGGCGGGCAAGACGCTCGAGGAACTCGGCGGCACACCGGCCGAGGCGACCACCGAAGCACCGGCCCCCGCCGGCGGCGAGACGCCCGCAACGGCGCCCCCCGAAGAGGGGACCGCGGAAGCCGACGGCTGACGTCACGAGAGTTCGTCCTCTCGGGCGGACCGGACGTCAGCGCGCTCGAGGGTCAGGTCTGTCTGGACCTGAGCAGGTCGCCGACCGCTTGCTCGATGCACCGTTTCGGCTCCCCGAACGATGCCTCTGCGCCGTACAGCTCGTTCAGCACCGCGACATCGAGGTGGTCGAGGTGGGTTCCGAGGGTGTCGGTGTCGGCGTCGCCGACCACTGCGGCCACGGGGATTCCGGCGTCCGTTCCGAACTCGACCATCCCTCCGACCACCTTGCCCGCGAAACTCGTGGCGTCGAGTCGTCCTTCGCCGGTCACGATGAGGTCGACGGACTCGGCGCCTTCCGCGTCGAGCAGATCGAACACGCCGAGTTCGTCGGCGACGAGTTCGACCCCGGGGATCAGCCGACCGCCGACGGCGGCGAGTGCGCCGCCCAGGCCGCCGGCCGCACCACCTCCGACGACGTCGCGAACATCGGCGTCGAAGTCCTCGTCGAACATCTGAACGAGGCGTTCCAGTCGACGTTCCAACAGCTTGATCTCCGCGCGGGATGCGCCCTTCTGAGGCCCGAACACGGCGGCTGCGTCGGTGAACCTCGTGGTGACATCGCACGCGACGAGCAGTTCGACCTGCTGGAGTCGGGCGATCGCCGTGATTGCACGGATCGCGCCGAAACCGCCGTCGGTCGTCGCCGACCCGCCGAGTCCGACGATGATCCGTTTGGCGCCCGCATCGAGTGCGTGGTCGATCAATTCGCCGGTTCCGGTCGTGGTGGCGTCGAGCGCCCGGTTGTGCTCGCTTCCGCCGGCGACGACGAGCCCACTCGCCTGTGCCATCTCGATCACGGCGGTGCCGCCGGAGAACCGCCATCCGGCGCGGACGGGATCGCCGATCGGACCCGTCACGGTGCTGTGGCGGTTCGCGCCCCCGAACGCGTCGAGCAAGCCGTCCCCGCCGTCGGCCATCGGGATCTCGACACAGTCGATGCCCAACTCCCAGCAGGCGTGACCGATCGCAGTGGCGACGTCGCGGGCGCTGATCGACCCCTTGAACTTGTCCGGAGCGGCCAGGACACGCATCGCCGACAACCTAGTGGTGAGCGTTCCCGACGCCGCCGGTGCCGCGTTTCGGCACGCAATCCTGACTGAACGGGTAGGGATTGGCGATAGCGTTTCCGGTATGGCTGCGACCGTACGAATCCCCACCACGATGCGCCCTCTGACGGGCGGCGAGAAGCAGGTTGCCGTCGAGCCCGGATCGCTCGGCGACGTGATCGGCGCGCTCGATTCGGCACACCCCGGGATGCGTGATCGGCTGCTCGACGAGGACGGCTCGCTGCGCAAGTTCGTGAACGTGTTCGTCGACGACGATGACGTGCGCTACCTCGACGGCCTCGACACCACGGTCGGCGACAACATCACGGTTTCCATCATTCCCGCCGTCGCCGGCGGCTGATCCTGCCGTCGGGCGTCCCTCGACTCCGTCACCCTTCCGCGCGCCGCGATTCGACCCGGTCTCCTCGATCGGCGGGCTTCGTAGGATGTGCGCATGACCTCGCTCATCGCGAACTCGCGCACGGGTCCGAGGACCTGAGATGAGTCGGCAGCGCACGGAGCGGGTCGACGTGCGTCGGGTGACCGGGCCGCTCCCGGAGCGCATCGTCGACGAACGCGCGGACGACCTGATCGTCGAGGAACCGTTGTCGATCCAACTCGACGGGACCTTGGTCTCGACGACGATGCGGACACCGGGCCACGACGCCGAATTGGCGGTCGGGTTCTGCTTGACGGACGGCCTGTTGGCCGGGATGCCCGTGATCGACGTGCGCCATTGCGGAGACGTTCAGGCGGGGGAGTCGGAGCTCAACGTGATCACCGTCGACACCGGATGCCTGGCCCCGGCACCGACGCCTCGATTGGGCAACGTGTCGTCCAGCTGCGGCTGGTGCGGGAGCGAGCAGATCGACGAGTTGTGTGCGCGTCTCGATCCGCTGCCGGATTCGGAGGGCATCGATCTCGACGTCATCGCATCGGTCCCCGGCCGCGTGCTCGAGACGCAGGAACTGTTCGCCACGACCGGATCGGTGCACGCCGCCGCCGTGTTCGATCGGGACGGTCGGGTGATTTTCACACGCGAGGACGTCGGGCGTCACAACGCCGTCGACAAGGTCGTCGGTGCGCTGGTTCGAGGTGCCGACGACGGGGCCGGACTTCCGGCGACCGGTCTGGGCCTGTTCATCAGCGGTCGAGCGAGTATCGAGATGGTCCAGAAGGCGTGGGCCGGCGGGTTCTCCACGTTGGTCGCCGTGAGCGCGCCGACCGCGCTGGCCGTCGATGCGGCGCGCCGGGCCAACCTCGTCCTCGCCGGTTTCGTCCGCGGGGACTCCTTCAACCTCTACTCACCAGCGTGACGTGACGGGTCCGACCCGTCACGGAACGCTTTCGGGCGTGCTCGGTAGTCTGACCGGATGCTGATGGAAGACGGATTGAGCGTTGTCCACCTGTTCGCGAAGCCGAAGAAGAACCTCGACCGCGACGCCGTGATCGCGGCGGTCATCCAGGCCGAGGCTGCCGATTGCCAGGTGATCACCGCGTCGATGCTCGGGCACAAGGCCGACATGTGCTTCATGACGCTGTGCGCCGACTGGCGGACCCAGCGGACGTTCCAGAACGCGCTGCGCGCTGCCGGGCTTGATGTCGTCGACAGCTATGTGTCGATCACCGAGGTCAGCGAGTACGCGAAGGGCATGCCTCCGGAGATGCTGCGTGGCCGGTTGCATCCGATCATCCCGCCGGACGGTCTGAACGCGTTCTGCTTCTATCCGATGAGCAAGAAGCGTGAGGGTCACGCGAACTGGTTCTCCACGCCGTACGAGCGCCGCCAGGAAATGATGATGGAGCACGGCAAGAGCGGGCGAGCGTTCGCCGGACAGGTCGCGCAGGTCATCTCCGGCTCGACCGGCCTCGACGATTTCGAGTGGGGCGTCACCCTGTTCGCCAAGAGCCCCGACGTGATCAAGGAAGTCGTCTACACGATGCGCTTCGACGAGGGCTCCGCGCTCTACGGCGAGTTCGGCGCCTTCTACGTCGGTTATCTCGACCCCATCGCGAACATCGTCTGATCCGACCCGCCCAACTGCGTTCTCGTGAACAGTTCGCGCACGGAGC
>NZ_BAOL01000049.1 GCF_000350145.1 Ilumatobacter nonamiensis YM16-303
CGCACGGAGCGCGGGAACAGATCACGAGAACGGGGCTCGACGTCGATCTGAGGTTGATTCCGCGGGCGATTCCGAAGATGACCGCTGATCGGGACGCGGCACTGCCACAATGGGGCGGTGCCTCGCTCGAAGACGACGTCGATCCCGCGCCCACCGGTGGCGCCGGCGGCCGACGCCGGACGATCGCGCCTCGGCGACTTGACGCGGCCCATCCCGGTCGACAAGCGAATCTCCCGCCGACCTCGCGCGGCGCTGTTCACCGGACTGTTCGCGCTCGGCATCGTCGCGTTCATCGGGATCGCCGTGTTCGTCCTCCCGGTCGGCACCTGGCGCGATCAGACCGTCGATCTCCAACAGCGCCAAGCTCAGCTCGACGAACTCCAACGTGTGAACAACGAACTCGAGGCCGAAACGATGCGCCTCGAGACCCCGGACGGGATCCGTGAAGCTGCACGTGAGGATTACGGTCTGATCGAGACGGGCGAGAACCGCTCCACCGTGCTCCCGTTGCCTCCGCTGCCGACCGATCTGCCCGACGGCTGGCCGTACAACGTGGTCACCCAGATCATCACCGCTCGTACGACCGAGTCCTGACGGGCGGTACAGTCGCCGGGGTGACGCCGAGCGATGTCAGCACCGCCCTGTCCGATCAGGGCTACCTCCCCGACGAAGGCATCTCGACGTCGGTCTTCCTGGCGATGACCCTCCAGCGGCCGCTGCTGCTCGAAGGTGAAGCCGGCGTCGGCAAGACCGAACTCGCGAAAGCCCTGAGCGCGGCGACCGGCGGCCAGCTGATCCGTCTCCAGTGCTACGAGGGAATCGACGTCGCCCAGGCCGTGTACGACTGGGACTACGCCCGCCAACTCCTCCACCTCCGCGCCACCGAGGCAACGGGTGAATCGCAGGCCATGACGTCCGACGACCTCGAAGCGCAGCTGTACGGCGAGCGGTTCATGGTCAAGCGGGCGTTGCTCCAGGCGATCGAACCGGTCGAAGGTCCCCCTCCGGTGCTGCTGATCGACGAGATCGACCGTGCCGACGACGAGTTCGAGGCCTACCTGCTCGAGGTGCTGTCCGACTTCCAGGTGACCGTCCCCGAGATCGGCGTGTTCCGCGCCGAGCGTCCGCCGCTGGTGGTCCTCACGTCGAACCGCACACGCGACGTCCACGACGCCTTGAAACGCCGGTGCCTCTACCACTGGGTCGAGCATCCCGACTTCGAACGCGAGGTGGCGATCGTGCGGTTGCGGGTGCCCGGGGTCGACGAGGCGCTCGCGCGTCAGGTCGCCGGCGCCGTCGAAGCGCTGCGGGACCTCAATCTGTACAAGCCGCCCGGCGTCGCCGAAACGATCGACTGGGCGAACGCGCTCGGACGCCTCGGAGCGACGCAGCTCGACGAACAACTCGTCCGCAACACGCTCGGTGCGGTGCTGAAGTATCGAGAAGATCACCAGCGCCTCGACCAGCACGGTGTCGGCGCGATCGTCAAGGAGGCCTTCGAGAAGGGGCTGCTGCACGGGTGAGCTGGGCCCCGCCGTCGGCCGACGAACGGTCCGTCGCGGGTCGTGCCGTCGACGCGCCGGCCGCGGACCCCGCGCGTATCGCCGTGGCCTTCACCCGACTCCTGCGCGGTGCCGGTCTGCGGGTTCCGACCAGCTCGACCAACACGTTCGCCGAGGCCCTGTGCGCCACCGGGATCGACGACCGCGACGGCGTCTACTGGGCCGGACGGGCCACGCTCGCCCGTCGCCCGGAAGACATCGAGGTCTACGACCGGGCGTTCGCCGTGTTCTTCGAGCAACGCTCGGGAAGCGAGAACGTCGACGAGGAGGACGAGCAACTGTCGATCACGATCGCGGTTGACGCGAACGACGACTCGTCGAACGACGACGACGGCCTCGGGGAGCCGAACGACGACCCGACGATCGAGCTGCGCTTCTCGGCGAACGAGGTGCTGCGCAACAAGGACTTCGCCCAGTACAGCCCCGACGAACTCGCACAGGCACACGAGCTCATGTCGAGCCTGCGTCTGGTGGGGTCACCACGCGCTTCGCTTCGACTCGGCCCCGCGAGTCGGGCGACACCGACACCCGACATCCGACGCACGATGCAGGCGACCCTTCGAGCGGGCGGCGAACCGATCGAGCGACACTTTCGCAAGCCGACCACTCGACTGCGGCGCCTCGTCATCCTGCTGGATGTGAGCGGTTCGATGGAGCCGTATGCCCGAGCGTTGCTGCGGTTCGTCCACGCTGCGGTGGCGGGACGGCAGAAGGTCGAGGCGTTCGCGCTCGGCACCCGGCTCACCCGGCTCACCCGCGAGCTCGGGAGCCGCGATCCCGATGTGGCCCTGTCCGCTGCGACGGACCGCGTCGTCGACTGGAGTGGTGGCACCCGACTCGGCGAGGGCCTGCGCCAGTTCAACGACGAGTGGGGTGTGCGCGGCCTGGCCCGCAACTCGATCGTCGTGATCCTGTCCGACGGCTGGGACCGGGGTGACCCCGACACGCTGGCCGAACAGATGGAACGCCTGCATCGCGTCACCCACAAGCTGGTCTGGGTGAATCCGCTCAAGGTCACCCCCGGTTATGCCCCACTCGCTCGCGGCATGGCGGCCGCACTGCCCCACATCGATGCGTTCGTCGAGGGGCATTCGGTCGCAGCGATGGAAGAATTGACCCGCGTCATCAGCCACGAGAGCCCGGTGACCCGATGAACAGGAGCTCGACATCATGAAGGATCTGCTGCCCGACATCGAACGGTGGCGTCGCGACGGTGAACGGATCGCCGTCGCCCGCGTCGTCGACATCGAGGGTTCGGGACCGCGCCTTCCCGGCGCCGCGATGGCCGTCACCGAATCCGGCGAGGTCGCCGGCAGCGTCAGCGGCGGGTGCGTCGAGGGAGCGGTCGTCGGCGAGGCACTGTCGATCCTCGACGGGACGACCAAGCCGCGAGTCGTCACCTTCGGGTACTCCGACGACGAAGCGTTCGCGGTCGGACTCACCTGCGGTGGAACGATCCATCTCTTCATCGAGGAACTGGCCTGGTGACCACCGCTCCGGACACCCCGCTGTTCGATCGCTACGCCGAGCTTCTCCGAACCGAGACCCCCGTGGCTCTGGCGACCATCATCGAGGGCGACCAGACCGGCGCGAAACTGCTGGTCACGACCGATGGAGCGGAGCCGCTGGGCACGCTCGGCCATCCCGATCTCGATCGCGTCGTCGCGCGCGACGCGATCGCGGAACTCGAAGCGGCCCGCTCCGGCGTGCGCAGCTACGGCCCCGAAGGCCAGACGACGCCGGAGGACCTGATCGACCAGCCGACGATTCGGGTCTTCGTGGAATCGCACGCTCCTCCGCCACAGATGTGGATCTTCGGAGCGGTCGATTTCACGGCCGCCCTCGCGCGCGTCGCCAAGATCCTCGGCTACCGCGTCACCGTGTGCGACGCCCGCGAGGTCTTTGCGACCAAGCGGCGATTCCCGATGGCCGACGCGGTGCGGGTCACCTGGCCGACCCCGATCTTCGACGAGTTGGGTGCCGAGCTGGGTCCGCGCGATGCGGTGTGCATCCTCACGCACGATCCCAAGTTCGACGTCCCCGCGGTGCAGGGCGCCTTGGCGACCCGGGTCGGCTACATCGGCGTGATGGGCAGCCGCAAGACTCACGACAAGCGGATGGAGCGGCTGACCGAAGTGGGCGTGGACGACGACGGGTTCAACCGTCTGATGTCACCCATCGGTCTCGACCTCGGCGCCCGGACGCCGGAGGAAACCGCGGTGAGCATCTGCGCCGAGATCATCGCCCGCCGTACCGGCAAAGGCGTCCCGAGCCTGCGCGACGCGAGCGGCCCGATCCACTCCTGACGAGATGTCCGTCGGTGCCTGGCACCAGCGGACGTTCAGCTGGAGTGCGTGGGGTCTCCGAAGCTGACGCTGCCACTGCGGATCGTGTCGACCTCCACGGTGCGGCCGCTGCTGACCGAGTGCACGATCGCGTCGTCGACACCGAGGTACAGCATCACATGGCCCGGATAGTGGACGAGGTCACCGGCTTCGGCAGACTCACGGTCGATCCGCTGCGCGTCCGAGATCTGCGAGCCCGACTGGCGGGTGAGGCTCACACCGGCACCACCCCAGGCGAAGGTGGTGAGACCCGAACAGTCGAATCCCTCGCCTTCCTTGCTGGTGTTGGTCCGATACGGGACGCCGACCTGCGTGAGCGCGCCGAGGACGGCGCGCTGGTGCTCGAGGCTCGTCGTACGCCATGCGTCGACCATCGCGAGTTCGTCGTAGCCGAGCTCACGGGCCGTGTAGCGCGCCGTGATCGCCCGGTGCCAGGCGAGGGACTGCTCGTCGGCCACCGATCCACTCTCGGCATATGCGTCGAGTGCCGCAACGGCCTGCCGCGCCGACGTGGTGATCTCCGGTGCCAGTTCGTTCACGTTCGACACCGCACCAGCGCTGCCGGAGTCGATGGCCATCGCGACGCCGACCGCACCGAACGAGGCGGCGACGATTGCGATGTTGCGCAGACCTCGTCGGGCGCGCACGGAAAGAGACGGGGTGGTGGGAGTCATGAGGCAAGAGGTCCAGTCGCGGCCGACGGCCGAAGACGCAGCCACGACGTTGTGGCGCGTCACTGTGTGACGGACGGGCAACATATCGTCATCGGATCGACACAATCAAGCGCGACATTGCCGATTCGACATCGGACCGACATCTGATCGTCCGAATTGACATGCAGACTTCGATGGTGATCGGAATCGACGCGCCGAAAACCGACCCGTGACCTGGCGCGACGCCGCGCCCGGGCGCGGAACCGTGACCGCGGTCGTGCTGGCAGCCGGCGGAGGAACCCGTTTCCGTGACATCGGTCACAAACTGTCAGCGATTCTGCCGGAAACAGCCGATCGACCCGACGAGTCGGTCGCCACGCGTTCGATCGCCGCCGCCGTCGCGGCCGAGATCGGGCCGGTCGTCGTGGTCACCGGACGGCTGTCGGCCGCGGATCTCGGCCTTCCCCACCGACCGGTCGGTGAAACCGACGAGGCGTCGAACGGCTCCGACATCATCACGGTCCACAACCCGTCCTGGAAGGACGGACAGATGACGTCGGTCCGAACCGGGATCACGGCCGCGCGGTCGCTCGAGAGCGATGTCGTCGTGGTCGGCCTCGCGGATCAGCCCGGTATCGAGCCAAGCGCATGGCGCGCGGTCGCCGCCGCCGCATCGTCCGACGCACCGATTGCGGTCGCCGTGTACGACGGTCGACGCGCCAACCCGGTGGCGCTGCACTCATCGGTGTGGGACCTGCTGCCGACCGCAGGCGACGAAGGTGCACGTAGTCTGATGCGTCTACACCCCGACCTGGTACGTGAAGTACCGTGCACGGGTTCCCCCTCCGACATCGACACCGCAGAGGATCTCCGACGATGGCAGAACAACTGACAAACGAATTCACGGTCAACCGCTCGATCGAGGAGGCATGGCCGATCATCACCGACCTCGAGAAGATCGCTCCCTGTCTTCCCGGAGCGGAGCTCCAAGAGGTGAACCACGACGACGAGAAGGGCGACGTCTACAGCGGTGTCGTCAAGGTCAAGCTCGGCGCGATCTCGACGCAGTTCAAGGGCGACGCCTACTTCGTGGAGAAGGACGACGAGGCCTACACCGCCTCGATCAAGGGCAAGGGACGTGACACCGGCGGGCGCGGCAACGCCTCGGCCGACATCTCGGCCCACGCCGAGAGCCTGTCCCCGACGAGCACCAAGGTCGTCGTCACGACCGATCTCCACATCACCGGGAAGGTCGCTCAATTCGGACGCGGCATCCTCGGCGACGTGAGCGCCAAGCTCATCGACCAGTTCGCCGACAACCTCAACACGATGATCGACGAGGACGGGGTTGCCGAATCCGGTGGCGATGAATCCGCCGACGCACCGGCCGCGACCGACCCGGCGACCGCAGCGACGGCCACCGACGCCGCCCCCAAGGCGCGCAAGATCAACGGTCCGGCTGCGGAGCCGATCGACCTGATGGAGGTGAGCGGCAGCTCGATCCTGAAGCGTGCCGCCCCTGCGATCGCAGCACTGCTCATCGTGCTGTTCATCCTGCGCCGCCGGAGCTGATGGACGATCGGGCCCGCGTCGCCGAACTCCTCGGCCGCACCCCGCGTGGCGAGTTCGACGTCGTGGTGCGCGATATCACCGGCGATCCTGTCGTCGTGCGCAACGCCCCGTTCCTCGATGACGGCACCCCGATGCCGACTCGCTACTACCTCGTCGGTCTCGACCTGGTGAAGGCGGTCAGTCGCGTCGAGGCGACCGGCGCGATCGACGAGGTCGAAGCCGAACTCGACGACGACACGATCGCGGCGATCCACCGTCGTTACGAACACGAACGTGACTCCGCGATTCCCGACGACCACGACGGTCCGCGCCCGTCCGGCGGCGTCGGCGGCACGCGCGTCGGCGTCAAGTGCCTCCACGCACACGTCGCTCACCATCTGGCGACCGGCGACGACGCGATCGGCCAGTGGACCATCCAACGCGTGCCCGTCGGGACCGCGGGTCTGCCTCCGGGGGTCGGCGCGTGACACCCGGTTCGCTGATCGTCGGCCTCGACGACCGCACGAGCCGGATCGAGATGATCGGTGGCGGTCAGTGGACCGTTCCCGTCGGCCCGGTCGGGCTGGTCGAGAACGAACTCGAGCGAGCGAATCGTCCGGCACCCGAGCAACTCACGAACGCCCTGGGTGTGGTGACCGACCACCTCGATGACGTGATCCGCGAGTCGCCGCTGGTCCTGGCAGCGCCCGCCATTGCGTTCGTGGGACCACACGCCATCGCTCTCGCGCACGTCGAACTCGGCGCCACCAGCATCCCACCGGGCTACGAACTCGAACGCAGCGACGCCGACGAGGTCTTTCGCACGCTGGTCGCCGAGCCGCGTGACGAACGGCTGCACAATCCGGGCCTCGACCCGACACACGTCGACACGATCGTCGGGACCTGTTGCGTCGTGCTCGCGGTGATGCGCCGCCTCGATCTGTCCGCCGTTGCGATCATGAGCGAAGCGGGTATCGCCTGACATGGGCCTTCGCCATCCGTCCAAACCGCCCGCACCGATCCACCTGTACGGGCGGCGGATCATGATGCGCCCGCTCGCCGTCAACGACTTCCGGGCGTGGAGCGAGGTCCGACAGCGCAACGGCGACTGGCTGACCGTGTGGGAACCGAGCCGGATCGCCCATCAGCCGAACCCGACCACCGACAAATCGGCGTTCGCGTCACGTTGTCTCCAACGCGACCGCGACCGTGCGGCGGGCACGGCGTACCAGTTCGGCCTGTTCGTCGATCAGCGCATCGCCGGCGAGGTCAACCTCAACAACGTGGTGCGCGGCGCGATGCAGTCGTGCACGATCGGATACTGGATCGACCAGGCCCACGCCGGCCACGGATACACCGTCGAAGGTGTCGCGCTCGTGATGCAGTTCGCATTCGAGCAACTCGGGCTGCACCGCATCGAGATCTGCATCGTGCCGCGCAACACGCGCAGTCGTCGCATCGTCGAGAAGCTGCAGGTCCGCAACGAGGGAATCGCCGAGCGGTACCTCGAGATCAACGGTACGTGGGAGGACCACATGCGGTATGCGATGACCAGCGAGGAGTGGCAGCTCCGCCGTCAGGACTTCGTCAACGACTGGATCGGCCACTGAGCACATGAGAGAGTGACCCGGCGGCCCCCGGCGCCGACGGGAATCGACGACGGGCAACCAACCAGGGAGAACCGTCGACGTGTCACCAACATCGTCCAAGCTGCGCAGCGGCTACCAGCTGTCGGATCGTTACGGCGAGGGCACCGACACGGTGTTCATGACCGGCATCCAGGCCCTCGCCCGTCTGCCGATCGAGCAGCTGCGCGCCGACCGTGCTCGCGGACTCGACACCGCTGCGTTCGCGTCGGGATATCAGGGTTCGCCGCTGAGCGGACTCGACCAGGAGTTCGCCCGGGCGGCGCGTGCCGCCCCGCAGCTGACGTTCGTCGTCCAACCCAACATCAACGAAGAACTCGGCGCGACGGCGGTGATGGGCAGCCAGCTCGCACCCGGCCAGCCCGACGCGAAGCACGACGGCGTACTCGGGATCTGGTACGGCAAGGCGCCGGGACTCGACCGTGCCGGTGACGCGATTCGCCACGGCGTGTACGCCGGTGCTTCGCAGCACGGTGGGGCGCTGGTCATCGTCGGCGACGATCCTGCCGCGAAGAGCTCGACCGTGCCGTCGAGCTCGGATCTGGCGCTGTGGGATCTCCACCTGCCGGTCTTCTACCCCGGCGATGTCCAGGAGGCGTTGGATCTGGGTCGCCACGCGATCGCGATGAGCCGCGCGACGGGACTGTGGACGTCGATGAAGATCGTCGCCGCGGTCGCCGACGGGTCGGGCACCGTCGACATCTCACCGGATCGCCTGGAGACCGTGATCCCGGACATGCACATCGACGGAGCCGAACCGGTCCACACGCCCGACGCCCGTCTGCTTCCACCCGTGAACATGGCGATCGAGCGCGACATCCGTACGACGCGCGTCGAGCGTGCTCGACGGTACGCGGCAGCGAACGGGTTGAACCGGATCACGGTCGACGCGAGCGACGCGTGGCTCGGCATCGCAGCGTCGGGGGTCACCTACGGCGAGACCCGCGAAGCGCTGCGGCGACTCGGCCTCGGCTCCAACCACGACCTCGAGGCGGCGGGCATCCGTCTCCTGCAACTGCGGATGCCACTCCCCTTCGACGGCGACGTCGCCCGTGAGTTCGCGGAGGGACTCGACGAGATCGTTGTCGTGGAGGAGAAGGACCCGACGCTCGAGCTGATGATGAAGGACGCCCTGTACTCGTCGCGGAACCACCCGCGAATCGTCGGAAAGCGCGACGAGAACGATGAGGAACTGATCGTCGGGTACGGGGTTCTCGTCGCGGACCAGATCGCACCGGCGCTTCGGCGACGGCTCGCGGACCGCCTCGGCGACCGATTGGTCGAGGAGCGACCCGCTCGGGGCCAGGCGTTGATTCCGCTCAGCGTCGAGCGCACGCCGTACTTCTGCTCCGGCTGCCCCCACAACTGGGGCTCGAAGGTGCCCGACGACGTGCTCGTGGGCGCCGGGATCGGCTGCCACACGATGACACTGCTGATGGACGACGACAAGGTCGGCACCACCGCCGGGCTGACCCAGATGGGCGGAGAGGGCGCTCAGTGGATCGGGATGGCACCGTTCGTCGACCGCCGGCACTTCGTCCAGAACCTCGGCGACGGGACCTTCTTCCACTCCGGTCAACTCGCGATCCAGGCTGCGATCGCCGCGGGTGTCGACATCACCTACAAGCTGCTCCACAACGGCACGGTGGCGATGACGGGCGGGCAGGACCCGGTCGGCCAGCTCGGTGTTCCGGACATCGCGGACGTGTTGATCACCCACGGGGTGCGCCGAGTGATCGTCACCACCGACGACGTCGAGCGGTATCGCGGTGTCGAGCTGCCTCATGACGATGCGGGCACCGTCGAGGTGTGGGACCGAGCGCGGATCGTCGAGGCACAGGAACAGCTGGCGACGATCCCCGGGGTGACGGTCCTCATCCACGATCAGGCGTGCGCCGCACAGAACCGACGACTCCGCAAACGCGGCACCGTGCCGACGCCCTCGCAACGGGTCGTGATCAACCACCGCATCTGCGAAGCGTGCGGCGACTGCGGTGTGGTGAGCAACTGCCTGTCGGTGCAGGCCGTGGATACGCCACTCGGCGTCAAGACGACGATCGACCAGACGACGTGCAATCTGGACTTCTCCTGCCTCGACGGCGACTGCCCGAGCTTCATGACGGTCGAACCAGCCGACGCCATGGACGCCCTGCCCGACACCGTTCCCACTCCACCGACGACGTTCGCCGAGCCGTCGCCGCGGACCGGTCGAGAACAGATCGACATCCGCATCGCCGGGATCGGCGGAACCGGCGTGGTCACCGCAGCGCAGGTTCTGGCGACCGCCGCGATGCTCGACGGCTACGACAGTCGAGGTCTCGACCAGACCGGCCTGTCCCAGAAGGCGGGGCCCGTGGTCAGCGACCTGAGACTGTCGACCGGCCGCACGCCCGAATCGAACCTGCTCGGCGACGGCACCGCCGACGTGTTGCTGGCGTTCGATCTGGTCACGGCCGCCACCCGCCGCACGCTGGAGGCGTGCGGCGCCGACCGAACCGTCGTGGTCGGTTCGACGAGTCCGACACCGACCGGATCGATGATCGGCCGTCCGGACCGCCGCGTTCCCGGTCTCGACGAACTGCGTGCCCAACTCGACCGGGCGACCGATGCCGACGCGACGCGGCTGGCCGACGCCGGAGCACTCACCGATGCGTTGTTGCAGAGCGCGACGTCGGCGAACATCTTCGTGATCGGCGCCGCGATCCAGCACGGAGCCCTCCCGATCCGGGCGGAATCGGTCGAGGAGGCGATCCGGCTGAACGGTGTGGAGGTCGACACCAACATCGCCGCGCTGCGCTGGGGCCGAGCGTGGATCGACGACCCCGCAGCGGTCGAGGCCGCGGCGTCCTCACGCCCCGCAGCAGCACCCGTCGTCGAGATCGAACCGCTGCCCGACGGTCTGGCGAAACACCTCGCCGCGATCGGTCTCGACCCCGAACAGGAGACGGTCGTCGAAATGCTCGCCGCCGACCTGGTCGGCTACCAGGACCGTGCGTACGCCGAGCGGTTCCTCGAGCGCGTCGGCTCCGCGCACAAGGTCGACGCTCGGGTGACCGACATCGTCGCCAGGTCGCTGCACAAGTTGATGGCGTACAAGGACGAGTACGAGGTCGCCCGCCTGCTGGTCGCCGACGAATCACGCGCGGCGGCAGAACGCGTCGGTGGTGCGGGCGCGACGACCACCTGGAGACTGCATCCTCCGCTCCTCAAAGCGCTCGGGCGGACGTCGAAGATCGGGGTGAGCGAGAAGATCGGTCGTCCGGCGATGCTCGCGCTCGCACGCGGCAAGCGGGTGCGGGGCACCCGTCTCGATCCGTTCGGACGCACCGAGATGCGCCGGACCGAGCGAGCGTTGATCGACGAGTACCTCGCGCTCGTCGACGCAGAGCTCGACCATCTGGGAGCCCATCCGGACGACATCGACGCGGTCCTCGCCGCCCTCGCACTGCCGATGGAGATCCGCGGCTACGAGGAGCTCAAGCTGCGTCGGGTCGCCGAGTTCCGAGCGGCGCTCGCGGAGCGGGAGGCGATCCGTTCGCACCGGTGACGCGAAACGGGGCCCCGGTCTCCCGGGGCCCCGTTCGGGCGGTTGATGGCGACGCTCAGGTCAGGATGTGATGATGCCCGAGTTGTCCCGGGTCGACTGCAGCATCTCGTTCTTCGCGGCGCGGAGTTGGGTCCGGCGCTTCCACATTTTGGTCTTCCAATGGCGCTTGGTGCGATTGCGCTTGGCGATCTTGCTCTTGGCGACGTCGGCGTCATGGTGGCTCGTGGGCTTCCATGCGCTCCCCGGCTCGTGGAGGTCTTCGGGCGGTACCCCGGCTGACACTCCCTGGGCGACGGACTGCAACTCGACGTGGATGCGGTGGCGCTCGCTGTGTGCGTGCGCTCGCCTCTCCTGTCGGGGCAGCATCGGCGTCTCGCTGTCGCGATGTCGCTGGCTCATTGGTGACCTCCTACTTTGCGGCACAGGTTGATAACGCCGCGGTGGATTCGGTTCCTGTCCGTTCAACAGTAGGTCATCCGGAGTTCGTCTGACAGGGCTCGCATGTAACAGTTCTGCGCGCTTTCGCCGTGACCGGCGTCACACCTGCTCAGCGACGGTGCCGGAGAGGGCCGGTCAGCTCGGCTCGAGCACGATGACGGGGATCTCGCGGTCGGTCTTCGCCTCGTAGTCGGCGAACACGGGTGCCAATTCCTTCTGGGTGCTCCAGATGCGTTCCCGTTCATCGCCGGCGGCCACTCGAGCCCGGAAGTTGCGGATCTCCGTGCCGATCTCGACGGTGACAGCCGGGTTCGCGACGAGGTTGTGGTACCAGGCGGGGTGCGTATCGGCACCGGCCTTGGACGCGAACACTGCGACTTCTCCCGCGAGGTCCTGGTACACCATCGGATGGACGCGCTCCTTGCCGGACTTCGCTCCCGTGGTGTGGAGGAGCAGGACGGGAGCGCCCTCGAACGGCCCTCCGACCTTGCCGTCGTTGGCGCGGAACTCGTCGATGATGCTCTGGTTGAAATCCGCGATCTCGCTCGCTGACGGTGTCTCGTCACTCATGACTTCTTGCTCTCCTTGGACGTGATCTTGGATTTGAGGGCGGCGAGCCGCTCTGCGAACCAGGGCTGCTGCGTGCTCCAGAGCTGCGGTTCCAGCTCGCGCGCGACGGCGTCGGGATGGTTGTCGATGTCGGCCATCGCCTGGATCGTCGCCTTGGTCGTGATCGCCAGCTCCCGGGGCACCGACGCCGCTCCCGCCGCGAACTCCTGCGCGAAATCGGCGAGTTCGTCGCGGGGCACCGAGCGGTAGGCCAGACCCACCCGCTCGCACTCCTTTCCGCCGAGCACCTGGCCGAAGACGACGGCGGCCATCGCGGTCTGCGGACCGGCGATGCGCCGCAGCATCCAGGTGTGGCCACCGCCGGGATGGATCCCTAGGTTCAGGAAACGGGTGTCGATGCGCGCCTCGTCGGCGATGATCCGGACGTCGCACCCCAGGGCGAGGTTCGCACCGGCGCCGACCGCCGCGCCGTTCACCGCCGCGAGCGTCGGGAGTGGGCTGCGTGCGATCCGCAGGAACCCCTCGTAGATGGTGCCCAGACTCTCTCCGGTCGCTTCGCTCAGGTTCCCGAGGTTCGCTCCCGCACAGAATGCGGGAGCCGTCCCGGTGACGACGAGCGCGCCGACGCCGTCGTCGCTCTCGAACGCGTCCATCGCCGTGATGATCTCGGCGACCATCGGAGCGGTGAGCGTGTTGCGTTCGTCGGGGTTGTTCAGCGTGAGGGTGGCGACCCCGTCGCGGACGTCGGTGAGCACGAGTGACATCCCCCGATCATGCCACCCGCCCCTCCCGACACCCCACCCCACCACGATCTCGTGATCTGTTCCAGCGCTCCGTGCG
>NZ_BAOL01000048.1 GCF_000350145.1 Ilumatobacter nonamiensis YM16-303
GCGGTAGAGGTCATCGCGTGTCCGTTCGTGTAGAGCGAGGTGGTCGGGTGAGGTGGTCGGCCGATCCGTCACACTGCGACCAGAACGCGGTGATGTGGTCGGCGGCAACCTTGGGTTGTTCGGCGAGCAGGGCGTGCCCGGTGCTGGCGAGCACGACAGTGATCGAGCCGTCGATCGCATCGGCCATTGACTGCGAGACGCTGGGCGGGATCAGTGAGTCCTCTTCGCCGCACAGCACCAGCGCGGGGACGTCGAGGGTGCGGAGCTGTGCCGTGAATCCTGCTCGAGTCGAACGAGGCAGGTCGCACTTCCCGAACGTCAACAGCGCGTCGAGGTGCCGGACGTACGTCGTCGGGTCAGCCGAAGCGAGTATCGAGACAGCGAGACGTGAGAGTGCCTCACCGTCGTCGGTGTCGAGGAAGGTTCGCCCGAACAGTGTCGCGCGCATGAAGTCGCCGACCCAGGGCTCGTCGAGCCCGACCCGTTCGACGAGACTTCGCCGGAATCGGTACGACAGTTCGAGCGTACGATCGATCTCGGAAAAGGTCGCTGCGAGTACGAGTGACCGCACACGGGCCGGCTCGGTCGAGGCGAGGACCTGAGCGACGCAACCTCCGAGCGACGACCCGACGACGTGCACAGACCCGACCTCGAGGTGGTCGAGCAGAGCAAGGGCATCGGCCGCCATCTGTTCGATCGATGCGTCGCTCGGCGCGGGCGACGACCCACCGGTGCCGCGCTGGTCGAACACCACCAACCGACGTGAGCGGGCGAGGTGCGGGACCACCGGGTGGTAGGACGCCGCCGTGGCGCCGAGACCAGGGATCATCAGCACCGGATCGCCGTCACCGATGACGTGGTATGCGATCTCGAACGCTCCGCAACACGCACGACGCATCGGGCGGCTCACAGCGCTGCGGTCATTCCGCCGTCGACGAAGAGCGTCGTGCCGGTGATGAACGCGGCGTCGCTGCTGGCAAGCATCAGCACCGCCGCTGCGACCTCCGCGGCGGTTCCCATCCGTTGCAGCCCGGGCATCCGATCGCGACCCCACGCCTCGCGCATCGCCGGCCAACGGTCGTCGTCCTCGCCGACACCGGACATGCCCCGCACCATCGACGTGTCGGTGGTGCCCGGCGCCACGATGTTCACCCTGACACCGTGGGCCGCGTAGTCGAGCGCTGCCGCCCGTGCGAGCCCCGCCAGAGCCGACTTGCTCGACGCGTACGCGGCCGACCCCGGACGCGATCCGGACTGGATGGCGGAGCCGGTGATCACGACCGAACCGGCACGTTCGATGAGGTACGGCACCATGTGCTTGATCGACAGGAACACGCCGCGCACGTTCACTGCGAACATGTCATCCCAGTCCTCCACCGTGACCTCGTGCAACGTCTGAAATCCGTTCACGCCCGCATTCGCCGCGAGCACGTCGATCCCGCCGTGGACGTCGACCACCACAGCAGTCGCTGCACGCACCGACTCCTCGTCACGCACGTCGACCTCGACCGCGAACGAACGACCGCCGGTGTCGCGGATCATCGAGGTCGTCGACTCGGCGTTGTCGGCGTCGCGGTCGAGGCAAGCAACGGATGCGCCCTCGGCCGCGAAACCAACAGCCGCAGCGCGTCCGATCCCGGACCCCGCACCGGTCACGACCACCGACTTTCCTGAGAACCGAAGACTTTCCATGAGTAGGATTCTAACAGATGTTAGAAACAGATGTTAGAATCGGAGGACAGCGGCGATGTCCGAGGGCGGCGGATCGCCGCAGCGGCGATGTCGTAGAACGAGATGGAACATGAAAGGCTGACACTCGATGGCTCGCCTGACCGCCAGTGGCATCCTCGACGCATCCCTCGAACTCATCGAACGCGAAGGACTCGACGCACTCACGATGAGGGCGCTCGCGGACCGGCTCGACGTCACCGCGACCGCTCTCTACTACCACTACGAGGGACGAGACGAGCTCCTCGCCGCCGTCGTGCAGCGGACCACCGAGTCGCTTGTTGCGCGAGCCCCGACCGACGGCGACTGGCGTGCCCAGATCGTGGCGCTGTTGACATCGGTCGTGGTCGAACTCGGCACCTACCCCGACCTCGGGATCTGGATCATCACCACCCAATCACGACAGCCGCCCGTGATGGATCTCCACGAACGCATCTTGCAGATCCTGGTCGACTCCGGCCACACGAACGCGGAGGCGATCTACGTCAAAGGGGCCACACTCCGCCTCCTCATCGGACACCTCGTCCTCAGCGCCGCACCCGAAAGCCCGACCAAGGGCCGAATCCCTGTCCGCTACGAATACCTCCGAACGACGCACACCGAGCACCTGGGCATCGACCGAGCCGAGCTCTTCCAGACTGCGCTCGCCGCACTTCTCACCAACCACCCACTCACCGCCCAGGAGGCATCCCCATGAACACCGAGTACGTCCGTCCTGTCCGTGGACCGGCTTCGTCCATACCTTCGAGCGTGTCGCTCGTTGCATCGGGGACATCGAGCATCCAGTCGGACCGGCACCATGGCTCGTGAACTCGTTTACACCGGCTTCATGACCCTCGACGGGGTCGTGGACTCGCCGGGTGGCACCGCCGAAGGCCATCGCAGCGGAGGTTGGGTCGCGGAAACCGAGTTCGTCCCCGACGCATTCGCGCTGAAGGGCGAGGAACTGGCCGAGACGACAGCGTTGATGTTCGGGCGACGCAGCTACGAGGTCTTCGCACCGTTCTGGCGCGACTCGCAGGATCACGCGGCGTACAAAGACATCCCGAAATACGTGGTGTCGTCAACGCTCCGCGACGCCGATCTCGTTGACGGCTGGGGTCCGACCACGATCCTGCGATCGGACGAAGACGTCGAGAACGTGAAGCAGAGCGACGGTGGGGCGATCTTCATCCACGGCAGCGCAGAACTCGCCCGCCGCCTCTCCGACGCCGACCTCATCGACCGGTACAACCTGCTGGTGTTCCCGGTGCTGCTGGGAGCGGGCAAGAGCCTGTTCAGCCGCGGCGACCGCGACAAACAGCAACTGCAACTCCGAGAGTCCGACAGTTATGCCAACGGAGTCACCAAACTCGTGTACGACGTCATGCACTGAACGAACCAACGCAGTTGCCGCTCCGAACGGCGAGACACCGCGAGCGTACGCATGCACATCCATCACATGTCGGACCGCAGAGCGAACATCGCGAAAGTTCGAGAATTCTTCGTCAAGTCTGTCGAATCAGCGATTCGGCGTGCGACGACAAGCTGGCATTTCGCTCGGCGACGTCGATGATGACGGCGTCCAGGGAGTGAGCGACCGTCTGGAGCGATGCGATCGTGACCTCGAGGCGTCGGCGTTCGTCGCGGAGGCTGTCGAGCAGGTAGCTGGTGCGTTCTTCGGGTTCGGAATTGAAGCAGGGGAGCAGATCGAAGATTCGTTCGGTGCTCAGTCCTGCGGCGAGGAGGGCGCGGATCTGTTCGACGCGTGTGATCGTGTCGGGTTCGTAGAGGCGTTGTCCTGATGGGCTTCGAGTCGGCTGAAGCAGCCCGCGTTCCTCGTAGTAACGCAACAACCTGGCGCTGACCCCGGTGGCGCGAGACAACTCTCCAATTCGCACGGATCCTGTCTTTCTGCTTGACCCTCACATCAATGTGAGGGTTTACCGTACCGGCATGGCATCAACTCACAGCAGTGTCCGACAACTCCGAGTCGTGGTCGAGGCCGAAGACTTCGATGAAGCCGTTGCGCTCTATCGCGACGTGCTGGGGCTCGACGAACTTGCAGCGTTCGAGGGCGAAGGCGATGCCCGGGTGATCATTTTGGATGCCGGACGAGCGACCCTCGAATTGGCCAACCCGGCGCAGGTCGACATGATCGACCGGGTCGAAGTCGGCCATCGGGTGTCTCCGCACATCCGGATTGCGTTCGAGGTCGACGACACCGCAGCCGTCACCGACCGCCTCGTCGCGAACGGTGCGTCCCTCATTGCCGGGCCGGTGCAGACGCCATGGAAGTCGTCGAACAGCCGACTCGAGGCTGCGGGAGGTTTGCAGCTCACGCTGTTCGCGGAACTGGAAGCCGAAGCCGACCGGATCACCAGCGAAGGGTTCGGCACCTCCCGCGGCCGAGACAGGCCCACCAGGTGAGACCGCCCGCAGGAGCGGAACCCCGAACCACGTCCAAGCCGAGCAGTTCGGCACGACCGCGAGCGTTTCAGTGCGCGAGATTGTGCACTACGCAATCGCGAGCGTGGAGGCGATCCGGTTACGAGCGGATCAGTGATCGTGTCGGTGGTGGAGGTCGGGTACGTGTGGGTGAGCGTGCACCAGCGGCCGGTGCTCGTGGACGTGGGAGTGTCGACCAGCGACTCCGTCCCCGTGGTTGTGGTCGTGGTGCTCATCGGCGTGGATGTGTTCGTGCTCGTGAACGATCTCGGCGTGACGGTGCGAGTGTTCATGAGCCGACCGCAACGAAATCGCAACTCCGACACCTGCGATCAACGCAGCGACGATCTGAACGCCGGTGGCGTCGTCGCCGAGCAGGGTCCACGCGATGACGGCACCGATGAACGGAGCCGTCGCGAAGATGACCTGGCCTCGCGCTGCGCCGAGATCGCGAGCACCCTTCACCCACAGTGTGATCGACAGCCCGTAGCCTGCTGCCCCGATCGCGAGCGCCGCCAGGACGTCGAGCAGCGTCGTGGCTGAACCCCAACCACTCAGGAGCAGCCCGATCGCCAGGTTCGCGCCACCGGCGATCACACCTTTGAGCATCACGACGTGCTCGGGTGCGAGTTGCCCGATGCTGGCGGTCAAGCCGTTGTCGAACCCCCACGCCGCACACGCCGCGATCACCAACAACGCGCCGACGTCGAGACTTGCTCCGGGCTGCCACGTCAACATTCCGCCCGCGACGGTGATGAGTCCAGCCGCCACCCACATACGGGAGCCGAGATGCTCACGGAACACAACGGCGGCGAGGACGACAGTCGCGGCGAGTTCGGCGTTCAGCAGGATCGACGACGTCGCTGGATCGGTTCGTGCCAGTCCAGCGACGAGGAGAACCGGACCGACCGCCCCACCTATGACCACTGCCGCCGCTGCCGGACGCCACTCGGCGCGTAGCGCCCGAGTGCTCGGCGGGCGACGGATTGTTACAGGCGCGGCCGCGAACGCCGCGCCGACGTACAGCAGGCCTGCAAGGGTGAACGTCGGCAGTGATCCGGCCAATTCCGACGCCAGGGGTGCGGACGCACCGAATAGCACGGCGGCAAGAAGACATCGAACGACACCGATCCGGCTCATGCCCCCAGTTTGGTCGCTGACCTTGCGAGCCGCAGAGATCGGCACCAGAGCGCCCGGTCGAGTGACGCTCCCGATCCAATCAAGACCGCAATGCAGTCTCGGTTGACTCCGTGTGGGGGTTGGGTTGCCCATTCGAGCAGCGTGTTGCCGTTCCACGCAGAGTCGACCAACTCAGGGTCAGTCTCCAGAGAGGACCGGAGTCCTTCTGCATTGTTTGACCCCGGAACAACACCGATCCTTTCGCCGGACCCCGCTCGTCGCGGCACCTTTCGATCGGTGACCGTGCGCGAGGATCGTTCGGTATGCCCACGATCTCGACGTGCCCGATGGGCCGGGCTCGAGGGTCGAGACGGTGGTCTATAGTCATCTGTGTGTCGGCCACCCGGCCACTGGGGAGGGATGAACGATGAAGCGACCGATTTTCGTCGGGGGAGCACTCGTTGCTGCTGTGGCCGTGCTCGTTGGCGCAACGCCGGCGATGTCCGCCCCGGACCATCAGAGTTCGAACAACAACAACAGCCAGAAGCTGCGGGCCGCGGTCACGGTCGACGGCATCCAGGAGCATCTCGCGGCGTTCCAGTCCTTCGCCGACGCGGGGCCGGGGAATCGACTCTCGGGCAACACCGGCTACGAGGACTCCGCCCACTACGTCGCGGATCGTGCCGCCGCGGCAGGACTCGACGTCACCGTCCAGGAGTTCGAGTACGACCTCGGTTTCCTTGCCGACTGGCAGGCACCGATCCTCGAGGTGGTCGGCGGGCCGGCGCTGGTGCCGGGAATCGCCGCCGCCCAGCTCGGGGGCGACTTCGGTTCGATGTTCAAGAGCACGGCCTACGGGATCGACACGACGGCACCCGTGTGGGCAATCGATCTCGCCCTCGACGACCCCACGACGACCACGTCGGGCTGCGAGGTCTCCGACTTCGACGGCGTCCCGGCAGGAGCGATCGTCGTCGTGCAACGGGGGAACTGCGGGATCGCCACGAAGCTCTTCAACGCACAAGATTCCGGAGCCGCTGCGCTCGTGTTCATCAGCGCACCTCCGGGCCAAGAAGGTGCCGTCTTCTTCAACTTCGACGGGATCGACATCCCGACGTTGGGGGCCACCTTCGATGCCGCGGTGACGCTGGTCGACGGCGTCGCTGACGGAGACACCGGGCAGACGGCACGGTTCCGCATCGACTGGCAACCCGGCACGTACACCACACAAAACGTGATCGCCGAGACTAGCGGTCGGGACGACAACGTCGTGGTGGTCGGTGCGCACCTGGACAGCGTGGGAGTCGGACCGGGCATCCAGGACAACGGAACGGGATCGGCGGCGATCCTCGAGATCGCCGAACAGATGAAGAAGGTCAAGCCACGTAACCAGGTGCGGTTCATCTGGTTCGGTGCCGAGGAGTCCGGCCTGCTCGGATCGGAGTTCTACGTCGACAGCCTCACCGAGGACGAGATCGACGACATCGGCGCCATGCTCAACTTCGACATGATCGCGTCTCCCAACTTCGTCCGATTCGTGTATGACGGCGACCTGTCCGACTCACCGCCACCGCCGAGCGGCGCTCCGGACGGCTCGGCAGCGATCGAGACGCTGTTCGTCGACTACTTCGACAGCCAGGGCCTGGCGTCGGAGCCGACCGAGTTCTCCGGGCGCTCCGACTACGGACCCTTCATCGAGGTCGGTATCCCGGCCGGCGGCTTGTTCACCGGTGCCGAGGGCATCAAGACGACCGAGCAGGCAGCGATCTACGGCGGCACCGTAGGCGAGCAGTACGACCCGTGTTACCACCTCGGCTGTGACGACCTCGACAACCCGAGTGCGTTGGCTCTGGATCAGATGGGTGACGCGGCCGCTCACGCCGTGATCTCCCTGGCCCAGAGCACCCAGGCGGTCAACGGTGAGCGCGGAAAGGGAAACTTCAACACGCCGCCCGGTCATGACGACCATGCACCGACCCCATTGACCATCATCGGACGCTGACGCCAACGTCCGCCGTCGATCGATATCCAGGCCGCGACTCGTACGCGATCCGGCAACACTCCCTCAGAATCTGAACGGACGATCGAGGCAAACACGAAGCCCGGAAAGCGCCCAGAGATGCGCGAGTGAAGCCCGCGCCAGACGTGCGCGAAAACAGCACATCTTCCGTATCGCAGCCCGATCGAATGGTCGGCGAAGATCTGGCGGCGCCGCCTTCGTTGGCACGAGATCTCGGCCGCGCTGTGTTGCAGTCCGTCTACCGTTCTGCGCTGACAGAGTCAGGTCTCGAAGCTGCATCCCGCCAATGGGAGGCTGGCCGGTATCGCCCCGGTCTCGTCGCGGTACATCGAGACGAGCAGCGGCTGCGGGCATCGGCGGACACCCGACGTGCGGATCTCCAGGTGGAGGTGGGCCGTTCCTGACCGGCCCGTGTTGCCGGACCACATGATCTGCTGGCCGGCCTCGACGACAGCGTTGTCGGCGATCGTGAGGTTGGTGCCGTGACAGTAGGTCCAACGGGTTCCGTCCTCACTGGCGATCGTCACCCCGATTCCGCACGTCCGGCAGTCGCTGCGACCGTTCAGCCCGCATCCTTCGTCCCACCAGTTGAACGGCCAGTACTGGGTCGACACGACTGTGCCCCCTCGCACCGCGTAGACGGGTGTGTTCTCGGGGAGGATCCAGTCCCACGCCGGATAATCGTGGTGTGGGTCGTCGAGTGCTGAAGGGTTCGCATCGATCACCGACCGTGGTCCCGGGAGGGACCAACCACCGGCAAGCGCTTCGATCGAGCCGCCGATGCACCCTCCTGCCTCGAGCGGGTCAGCCTCGTGGGAGTCGATGCCGCCGTCATCGTCGCCGAGGAGGTCTTGGTATTTGTCGATCCAACGCGCCTGGTACTGGCGAGGCGTCAGCACGTTGCCGGCGTCTGGAACGGGGACCTCGTCCCATCGACTCGAACCCGCTGCCGGAACACCGCCGACGTACCAGACGACGGGCACGGCAGAGACGTTGCCTTCGTGTTCTCCGAGTGTTCCCCGAACCATCTCCGCTGCCTTCGCATCCTGCACCTCCGGCGGGGCGCTCGACGCCCGTTGGTAGCCGCCATACCCGTCCCACGTGCTGTCGATGAACTGATACGCACCCGACGCTGTCGATCCCGCAGCTTCGGCTCGGTAGTCGTCACCTGACTCCAGGGTTCGAATCGTCCGCAGGATGGTGTCGATCTCTCCGCCGTAGAGCCCGCATCCGGTGAACGGCGCGGAGTCACCTCCGCCAAGCACCACGGGGATCATCGCCACGGAGATGAGGAGGGGGAACGGAAGAGCGAGCACGAGCTTCATTGGCCCCAACGGAGTGCCACCGACGTTTGTGGCGAATCTTCTCCCGATTTCTTTCACCACTTTCCGGGGTCGGTCTCCGTTGGGGAGTGCTGCGCTCGACGGTCGAGCGGCACGGACAGGAGAGCCTGATGCGCCTTTCGGAAGTGACTCGATCTCGCAATCGGTGGTTGGTGGCCGGCTTCATGGTCGCCGCCATGTTGTCGGTGTCGTCCGGCGTCGCGGCAGCCCAGGTACCGAATCCGGCGCCTGATTCATCGGTACCAGGCGGCGAACTGTTCACCCAGCTATTGGGATGGCTGAAGTGGGGTGCCCTGTCGGCGGGGTTGGCCGGCCTTCTGATCGGAGCGATTTCGATGGCCGTCGGACACTTCGGTTCGAACTATTCGGCATCGTCGGCGGGCCGTAAGTGGTTGATGGGCGGCATGGGCGCCTCGATCGTGGCCGGGCTCGCATGGACGATCACCACCACGCTCTACCAAGCAACGGGCGGATGACCGATGCGCCGTTCGACTGCCGTCGCGGCTTGCCTGATCGTCCCCGGGGTGCTCGGGCTCGGTCTCACCTGGTTCGACAGGGGAGACGGGAACGCGAACGATCGAGTAGTGGATGCTGACGACTCGACACCACCCAAGCCTGGTCGGAGTGACCCAGTGGTGTGGGATTCTGGGCAGGGTCCTCCGACCGATTCTCGAAGCGCTGCGATCGCCGCTGTGTCGATGACGGACGATGTGTTTCGAGCGGGGTTCATCTCGCGTCGCGAGCTGATTGAGACGTTCGCGACAGACGATTTCGGATCCGATCTCGCGGACAAGACGTCGCAGCAGGTGACGAACCTGCTCCTTCAGTTGGGTGAGCGTGACGTGTTGCCGACCGATGTCTCGCTCGTCGAGCAACCGGTCACTGCCATCGTCTTGAAGGAGAGTCGGACCGCTGCGTCGGTCGACGTCTGGTCGGTGCTCGTCGTGGCAGCGGACGGCGCCGGTCCGGCGCGCCAGGTCTGGCGCACAGTCAGCCTCGACCTGGAACTCGTCGACGGTCGGTGGCTGGTCGCTGCGTGGACATCGTCGCTCGGCCCAACGCCCGCACTGGCTCCCGAAGCCGACCTGTCAGGCGTCGACGATGTGCGTGTGGTCGCCGATTGGCCCCAGGTCGAGAAGGCGGGCGAGTGATGTTCCCGATTCTCGACGTGATCAAGCTGTTCGGTAGCGCGTCGAGCGGTGTCGTCGGATGGGGATGGGACAAGGTCATCCAGGGCATCTACAACTGGTTTGCTTCGGGGCTGCTGCTCCTCATGGAGTGGGTGTGGAACGTGCTGGACGACGGGGCGACGCCGCGTCTGACCGACGAGTGGTTTGCAGGCGGGTTGGTCGGCCCGCTTGCGGCCATCTCACTGTCGATCATCGTGGCGCTGATGCTCGCCTCGGCCATTCAGGCTGGACTCGCCGGACGACCCGAGTTGATCCTCGACGCCATCAAGGAGGGACCGAAGGCGATCGTTGCGACGGCGCTCACGGTCGTGGTCATGGATGTAGCGATCCGGGGAGCCGACGCGATCACCGAGACGATCTGGAACGCCGGTCAGGGCGATGTGATGTCGATGCTCGACTCGATTGTGGAGACGCAGAGCGTGGCCGGCGGACTTGCCGTCAGCTTTCTCGGACCGCTCGCCCTGCTCTTCGGCATGGTCGGAATGATGGTCACCGCCGTGGTGCTGTTCATGCGTTCGGCATTGCTGTATCTGGTCGCGGGCTTCGCTCCGATCGTGTGGGCATCCTCGGTGTCCCCGATCATGCGGGGGTCGAGTCGACGCCTCGTTCACCTCACGGTTGCGCTCGTGTTGGCCAAGCCGGCGATCGCCCTCACGCTGGTCGTCGGCGCCAAGCTCGTGGCGAACAATGGTTCCCCTGGCGTTGACGGTGTGGGAGTCGACGGTGCCGCGGCACTCGGCACACTCTTGACCGGCTTTGCGTGCTTTGCGATTGCCGGCCTGTCCCCGTGGGTGATCTTCAAACTGCTCCCGAGTGTCGAATCGGCGGGCGTGTCATCGGGCATCGTCGGCGGATGGGGTCGATCGGCCATGGCAGGTGCCAGTGCGGTTCTGATGGTCAAGTCGCTCGGTGCGTCCAAGGCCGCGTCTGCGGCGACGAAGGCGGTCCCGCAGATGCAGAAGGCAGTCGCATCGACCTCAGCAGGTTCGACGTCGGTCTCAGGAGGGAGTGCACACCGAACTGCCGGTGCGAGCAGCGCAACCGGGGGAGCAGCGACCTCAAGATCGAATCGCCCGCCGATTCCACCGTCACCACCAAAGGCGGCACCTGAGGATCAGTCTCCGGCTACCCAGTCGTCCGCACCTGCCGCGACACCGCGCACGAAGGAGCGGTCGTGAGTCGCGACCCCGAACCTTCGCGGCGCTACCACTTCGGCGACGGTACGGGCGCCGGCGTGCTGCTCGGAATGTCGATGCGACAGGCGGCGCCACTGGTGCTCGGCGTGGTGTGGCTCACCCTCGGCTTCATGGTCGGGTTGGTCGTCATCGGAATGATCGGGCCGGTGCTCGGCGCGATTGCATCGTTCGGTCGATGGAAGCGAGCACCACTCCACGAAGTGGCAATTCCGGGAGCGACACTGCTCTCGGATCGACTTCGCGGCCGGGACACGTGGACTCGCCGATCGCTCTTGTCCGCTGGCGAGGCACCGGTTCCTGGGGAACTGCCCAAGCCGATGCTGGGACTCGAACTGCTCGAAGAATCGATCGCCTGGGCCCCGGGGGACAGATTCGCGGCCGTCGTGCTCGACCAGCGTGCCGGAACCGTCTCGATGGTGCTCCGGGTCGAGGGTGCCGGCTTTCCCGTCGCATCGCCGGCCGAGCAGGACGGATACGTCGCATCGTGGGGGTCTGCGCTTGCTCCGCTCGCGCGGGCCCACAGTCCAATCGCACGGATGACGTGGCAGGACTGGGCCCACCCGGCCGGGGTTGCGGACCATCGTCGGTTCCTCGCGTCGGTGTCGTCCACGTCGTCGCATGGAGCTGCATCGGACGACTACGAGCAGCTCCTCCTCGAACAGGCACCGTTCTCCATCGAGCACGAGGTGCTCTTGACGCTGACGGTCGAACTCCGTCGAGTGCGGAAACGGCGGGGAGCTGATCATCGACGGACAGCGATCGATGCCCTCGTGGACGAAACGAAGCAGTTCTGTCTCCGCCTCGAATCGGCGGGGTTCGTCGCCGGTGCGCCGCTGTCGTGCTCTGATCTGTCATCGTCGCTTCGGCGGCGGTGCGATCCGCTCCGCGACGAGCGGGTCCCGGTCGATCGGCAGTCGCTCGCGACGGCGGCCGGGATGGCTGGTGTGGAGTGGGGTCCAATGGCGGTGTCGTCCGACTGGTTCGACATTCGCGTGGATGGGTGTGCTCACCGGTCGTATCGGATCGCGACGTGGCCGATGCTGCCGGTCGGGGCCGATTGGATGGGCCCGCTGCTCACGTTGGACGACACGACGAAGACGGTCACGGTGGTGCTCGAACCGGTTCCACTTGGCCAAGCGGCGCAGGATGCAAACCGCCAGATGACCTCGCTCGAGGCAGACCAAATGCAGAAGGAGCGCCACGGCTTTCGACTCACGGCGCGTGAACGACGGCGTCACGACGATGTCGAGACCCGTGAACGAGAACTCGCCGAGGGCCATCCGCTGTTCCGTCACGTCGGCCTCGTCACCGTTTCTGCGCGCGACCTTGAAGCTCTCGAAGATGCAGCCGCCCGGGTCGAGCAAGCGGCTGCCCAGTCGTTGCTCGACCTTCGGCCGCTGGCCGGTCGTCAGGGTGACGGCTGGGTCGCGTCGCTGCCCCTCGGGCGATCCGTTCGAAAGGGTGGTTGGCGATGACTGCGACCGCAACCGAGCGACGCTCGCATCGCGTCCCTGACCGTGCGGGAGTGCATCGGGCCACGCCGTCGGAGCTGGAGGCGATCCGTCGATCGGAGCCGTCGGCAACCGGGGTCGAGCGCGACAAAGGGCGACACGAGCGAGGAGGCTGGGGCGGGCCGGTCGGCATGCCGGTCGAGTGGCAGCGGACGACGATGGCCCATCTCGCATCGGTGTACCCGTTTCATTCCGATGTCGGTTTCGGATCGCGCGGCGTTCTGATGGGAGCGAACGTGACGGGCGGGATGAGCGGCTTCTACTTCGATCCGTTCGAGTTCTACCGCCTGCAGATTCTCACCAATCCGAACATGATCGTGATGGGTTCGGTCGGTTTCGGAAAGTCCGCCACCGTGAAGGCATTGGTCCGTCGTCTCAAAGCGGTCTATGGCGCTGATCGCTACCTCGCTGTGATCGATCCGAAGGGGGAGTACACAGCGGTGGCGACCGATCTTGGACTCACGATCGTTCGACCCCGGCCCGGTGGCACCGACCGCATCAACCCGATGGATTCCGGTGGAGGAGATGCCGACGACTCGATCATCGCCCGTCAGCGTCTCGCAGCGCAGCTCGTGGTCGGCGTGCTCGGACGCGACCTGACGCCGATCGAGGATGCCGTGCTCGGCTGGGCGATCGAACGACGCAGCCGATCGGGAGCGACCTTCACCCTCCGAGACCTGCGCGACGAGATCAGCGACCCTCCCGACGACCTCGTCAGAATCTCGCGACACTCGCCGCTCGAGCTGGCCCGCGCCACGACACCGGTTGCGTTCGCGCTCGACAAGTTGTGTGCGCGAACGCTGCGCGGAATGTTCGACGGACCGACCACCGTCGATATCGACTGGGCCGAAGGGCCCGGGATCGTCATCGACCTTTCGGCGGTGTACAACAACAACGAAGCCCTCCCACTGGTGATCACCGCAGCCACACATTGGCTGAGCGGCGCACTCCGGGACCGGCCGGAGCGACGCTCGATCCAGGTGATCGAGGAGGCGTGGGCTGCGGTCCAACACGGTGCCGCCTATTTTCAGGCGTCTCTCAAGCTCAGCCGGCTCTACGGGATCGCAACGGTGTTCGTGCTGCATCGGCCGTCGGACTTCACCGCGCAAACCGATGACGGGACTGCTTCGTCGAAGATCGCCGCGGGCCTGCTCTCCGACATCCAGACCCGGGTTCTCCTTCGGCAGCCGCCGGAGCAGGTCGCCGCCGCAGCCGAACTGTTCGATCTCACCGAGCGGGAGCGAACGTGGCTGGGACAGCTCGTTCCCGGGCGGGCGATCTGGCACATCGGCTCTCGTTCGGCCGTTGTTCAAACACTGCTGACCGAGAACGAGAAGGTCCTGTTCGATACCGACGCAGGGATGTCTGGAACCGACGATGGCCGGTTCGACGTATGACCGCCGCCGGACGTGGCGCATCGACGATGTGCTCGACCGCACCGACCTGTCCGTGTTGCTCGATGAGTTGGCGACCTCGACGAATCGGACTGGAAGCGGTCGACGATGGCACTGCCCGCTTCCCGACCACGACGACCATCGAGCGTCGGTGACGATGTACCGCGACCGACGAGGCCACGAACGCTGGCGTTGTTGGTCAGGCGGCCATCGCGGCGACGCCGTCGACCTGGTGATGACCGTGATGGGTCGAGAGCGCGCCGATGCAGTCGACTGGCTTGCCGGACGGGCAGGGATGACACCGGATGCGCCGCTGCCTGCAGTTCGAAAGAAGCGGACTCCCAGGCAGGCCACGCCCGCGATCGTGATGGACCCGGCTGTGGCGAACTACGTCGACGCATGTCGGCGAGTGATTGCGACCCGCGGCGGTCGACAGGTCCGCGAGTGGCTTCGGGGGCGGGGGCTGACGGACGAAACAATCACGGCCAACAGGATCGGAGCCGACCCGGGGAGGAGCCTGATGCGTCGGCAACGAGGCCTTCCGTTCGGCGCCGGAACTGCTGCGACCTTCCCGATCTTCGATCCGAACGGAAACCTCGCCTACGTGCAGTCCCGCTACCTCGACGCCGACGCGGCGGGACGCAAGTATGACAATCCAGCGGCCAGTCTCGCACCGAATCCGCGGCTCGGCTTCGCCGTGTCAACCGTCGAACTACGTGACGCACCATTGCTGCTGTGCGAAGGGATGCCCGATGCGTTGACGGCAGCGCAGGCCGGCTTCCAGTCCGTCGGGCTACTCGGTGCCCATGCTCCGGACGAGGCTGTGGCGGCTCGGCTCGCGAACCATCTCGACGGCATGGGCACCGGCCACGGAATCGTGCTGGTCACGGACCCAGACCCGGCGGGAAGGCGTGTCGCCGAGACCCTCGGTCCGTTGCTCACCGGCCTGGGCCACGAACCCGCCGTCGTCACCCCGCCCGACGACCTCGACCTCAATGAATGGTCGCGGTCCGATCCCGACTGGTCGGAACGACTGCACGACCAGATCAAGGGGCTCGACCCAGCCGGCCGCGGCAGCGAAGAACTACAGCCCGAACGCTGAAGGAAGGACGTGACCGTGAGACATCACAGGAGTACGATCAACATCACCGGTTCGAGGTTTCACCACGAGACGCCTCCTCACTCGCCAAGAACACTGCGGGAGGAGAAATGAACGTTCTCACACTCACCGGGCGGCTGGGCAACGACCCGGTCCGACGCGACACCACGAAAGGTGTGGTCTGCGAGTTCCGGCTTGCTGTCGACGGTCGACCACGCGTCTGGATCACCGTCGAGACCTGGGGCCACCTCGCGGGCACCTGTGCGCAACACCTCCACGAGGGTCGGCGCGTCGCCGTCAGCGGAGCACTCGCCAATCGTCAGTACGTCAATCGGTCGGGCGAGAAGGTCGACGCCTGGTACGCGAAGGCGCGCCAGGTCACCTTTCTCGACCGACCTCGCGACCACGACGAGCCAGCCACCGAGGCAGCGGAAGTCGGTGTGCAATGACCGCCACCGAATGGGTGTTCCGACACGCCGGCGGCTGCTTGATCGAGACCCCCGATCCGCAACCGGTCCGCTTCCCGATCGGCATGCCGTGGCCGTGGGTTGCCACGGTCTGGCCCGACCGGATGGCGCCGGACGGTTGGGGTGTCCTCGAATGGGACAGGACTGATCGCGGATGGTGGCTCCCGGCGACGATCGCCATCGGGGATGTCATCGAGTTCGGGGTCGTCTGGCCGGAGAGCGGCGATGCCACGCAGGCGAGCCGTTGGTACGGCTGGCTCCAGCGCTGCACCGTGCACGCGCTCGTCGTGATCGGTGGCTACGACCACCCGGCTCACGCCGCCGATGCAGCCCGCCCGACGATCGACGAACTTCGACTCGCCCAACTCGCCGCCATCGACGATCTCAGTCCCGTCGGATCGCACAACCTTGAGTGAGATGCGACGCTCGACATTCCACACCATCGCCACCGTGGCTGGCGGACTTCTCGGCTCGCTCTTCGCCGCGCTCGACCACGTCGAGGCGGCCGCAATCTCCCTGACCGTTGGCGTTGGAGTCGGCGTCGTCTCCATCGATGCATCCGAGCGGAGAATTCCCACTCGTCTGATCTGGATCGGGGCTGCAGGTCTGATGTCGGCCGCCCTGATCGACTTCGCTTCGCATCATGACGCTGCGCCGCTCGTTGCTGGCTTGATCGCCGCGGGAGTCATCGGTGTGGCGTTCGGTCTGGTGTACCTCTGGCGGCCCGAGGCCATGGGGTTCGGCGATGTGCGACTGGCGACACTGACTGCGGGCACGGTCGGTTGGGGTGTCGGCGCAATCGCTGCCGCACTCGCAGCCGTGTTGGTCGCTTCGGTGGGAGCAAGTGTCACCATGCTCATCCTCCGAAAGCGGTCGCTTCCGTTCGCGCCGTTCCTCGTGCCCGCCGCGCTCGTGACGATCGCGTTCGGGTAGAAGAGCGCGTGGCCAGTCAGGTCAGAACACCGGGAACCGGGGTCGAAATGGGCCTCATCGCGGTCGGAGGCTTGGTGGTGGTTGCAGGGCTGGCGACTTTCCTGGGAGCACGGCTTGCCATCGTCATCGATGGTGGCGGCTCGGTTTCGGGAGGCCTCGGGGACTGGCTGACGGTGTTGTGGCGCCTGATGACGGGTGATTCACCGAACGACGCTTGGGGACCGCTCGCCGATGGACTTCCAGGAACGGGCGTGTATTGGGCGGGAACGGGGACGTCGTTCGTCGCGTGTGGAGCCGCAACTGCCCTCGTCGTGTGGGCCTGGCGACGGCTGGATGATGGCTCCGAGCGCCGCCGGTTCGGTCAGCCGACAGAGGCGCACGTCGCTCGTCCGAGAGATGTCCGCCCGCTCGTTGTCGATCACCTGATTCCGCCGACGGGCCGAATGCTCCTCGGTCGAATGGCGGGACGTGGTCCCCTTCTTGCCACGGAGGACAGAACGCGAGATCCGCTTCACCGTCGACACACTCGTCGCCAGGGAAACCGGGGCTCGGTCGCGCTCATCGGGCCGACCGGTTCAGGCAAGACCGCTCTCGCGACTTCGGCGATCGCCACGTGGGATGGTCCTGTCGTTGCCGTGTCGGTCAAGCGTGACCTCTATGACACGACAGTCGCGGCTCGGGCCGCGATGGGTGATGTCGCTGTGTTCGATCCCGGCGGCGCAACGGGGCTTCCTACCGCACGATGGTCGCCGCTCGAGGCGACCACGACATCGTCCGGTGCTCTCCGAACTGGACGCGCTCTCGCCCAGGCGATCCCGAAAGGGAACGTGACCAACGCCGACTACTGGGCGGAGCACGGCGAGTCACTGCTCGGCGCGTTCATGTGTGTCGCCGGCCTTGGTCGACTCCTTCGGGATGAGGACGGCAAGCCGCTCCATGAAGTCGGCATGGATCAACTCGCCGTCTGGGTTCGGACGCTGGCAACTTCGACCGACCCGATCATCAATGACCTGCTCAAGCGCGGTTGCGACACGAGACAACCGTTGGAGGTGAAGCTCTTGGCGATGCACGCATCGGTCACCTTCGTCGGCATCGCGAAAGAAGATCACAAGGTCCGGTCGAGTGTGTATTCGACGGCCGTCCTCGCACTGAAGCCGTGGCTCGAACCGGCCGTTGCCCACTCGGCGTCGAACCATCCCGATCACGTCTACGCAGGCGGCGGGAAGTGGAGCCACACCCCTCGTTTCGTGGACCTCGACTGGTTGATGGGTTCAGACGACTGCTCTGCAAACACGCTGTATCTGGCCGCACCGTCGGCAGAATTCGAGCGACTCTCACCCGTACTGGGCGGGTTGCTTGCGGAGCTGAAGGACACGATTCATGCATGGGACATCGCCGGACGCAAGCTCGACAAGCCGCTGCTCATCGTGATCGACGAGGCGGCACAGTTGCAACTCGGGTGGCTGCCCACCGAGGTGTCGACCATCGCTGCGCTTGGTGCGTTCTTCGTGACGTGCTGGCAGAACCTCGCTCAGATCAACCACCGGTACGGGTCCCTCGCCGACGCCGTTCTCTCCGGTCACCGCACGAAGTGCTTCTTTGCCGGGGTCGATGACCTTGCCACCTCGAGATACCTGTCGGGCCTGCTCGGTCATGAGTACGTCGCTCGCCGAGGGTGGAGTGCCGATGTCCCGTCGATGTTCGGACGGCAAGCCGGCCGGCGAGGCGTATCAGAGTCGAGTCAGCGCGAGGAACTGGCCCCGACGAGCGCCATCCGCCAGATGTTTCCCGGTGACGCGGTACTCATTCACGGGACGCTGCCACCTGTCCACCTCGAAGCAATCCGGTGGTGGTCCGAGAAGGCACTCGCCGATCTGGTCCCACTCGATGAGTTCGGTGACCCTGCTCCGCCAACCGACGTCGCAACATGTCCGCTGACCGATGAGCCAGCGTCGAACCGGGCGGAGGAAGTCGTGTCGGCATCCACCCTGGCGGCGACGCTCTCTCAACTGCCAGCGTCGGAGAAGCGCAGGTCAGTCGCGGGAGCAGAGCCGGCGCTGACCAGGAACCCGGCTGGTGGCCCGGTTGCGCCGAAGCGCCGTCAGGTTCGAGGAAAGTGTGAAGCCTGTGGCCACCAGCTCGGAGTCGGCGAAGCCCGCCAGGTCGAGCGCGCTGGTCGTCGAGTGATTCTCTGCGCCCCTTCGTGTACGGAGCGTCGCGAGACGAGGCGGCACAACGAGCAGCTGTAGACGGCTGTTCAGCTCGCCGTGAACGCCTTCATCTGGTCGATTTCGGCTTGCTGGCCGGCGATGATGGCGT
>NZ_BAOL01000047.1 GCF_000350145.1 Ilumatobacter nonamiensis YM16-303
CTGAGCTGGTTCACCACCGGCACCGGCCGCGAGTGTGGCCGTCCGGCCGAACGGGTCGGCGCCGCGGTCCGGGCGCAGATGGGCGGGCATCGTCGCCGTGTCGGCGTCGGGGTGCTGCCCGGTTCCTGCCGCGCCGGTGACCAGGGCGAGTCTTTCGACCAACTCGGACATCGAGGGGAACCGCTGATCGATCGGCACTGCCGAAGCGATCGAGATCGCCGACGCCAGCGTGCTCGGCACCGTCGGGACGAGACGGACCGGGTCGAGGACGTCGTCGGGATCGCGTTCCACCGCGTTCGGTGGACGGGTTCCGGTGACGGCCTCGAAGAGCGTCACGCCGAGGGAGAACTGGTCGGTCGCCTCCGTGAGCTCGCGGCCGGCGGCCTGTTCCGGCGACACGTACTGGCGGGTTCCCATCACCATGCCGGTGTCCGTCAGCGACTCCTCGATCTCGTCGAAGCGGCGCGCGATCCCGAAGTCGGCGAGCTTTGCCGTGCCGTCGTCGGTGAAGAGGATGTTCGACGGCTTCACGTCGCGATGAAGGAGTCCTCCGGCATGTCCGGCGGCGAGCGCGCCGCCGATCTGCGTGCCGAGCAGGGCGACCTCCGCTGACTCCATCGGACCGGAGTCGGCCAGGCGTTCGGCGAGCGAGCCGCCGCTCAGGAGCTCCATGACGAGGAAGAGTCGCCCCTGGTCCGAGCCGGCGTCGAAGACGGTCACGGCGTTGGGATGAACGAACCGAGCCCCGGCACGAGCCTCGTTCTCGAAACGCTGTCGGGCGGCGGGGTCAGCAGACCGAGCGGCGTCATCGTCGAGCAGTTTGATCGCGACGTCGCGGCCGAGGCGCTGGTCACGGGCGCGGAACACGCGCGCGGATCCACCCGCGCCGATCGACGCTCCCACCCGGTATCGCCCGGTCAGCAACTCCACCATCGCGGCAACCTACTGGCGAACGTTCACGGCACCCCGGCGCGTCGCGTCGGACTCAGTTGATCGGCTCGACTCGCAGTTCGAAACGGTCGTCGCGCCACTCGTCGATCACGCCGATCCCGTCCGTCAGAATGGCGCGGGCGAGCAGCCCCTTCGCGGCCTTCGCGAAGTGTCCGCCAGGTTTCCCGGTCGGGTCGACGAACTCGACCGACACACCGTTCACGCGGCGGTCGGGGGCCCAGGCTGCTCGATGCTCCTGCGGGAGGAGGTCGATCATCACGCGGCGCTGACCGGCGGTGCGTCCCGACGCGTAGCGGTTGAGGGTGTCGGACAGGTCGGGACGCCACCACGTCGACAGCTTTCCCAGCGGAGCCAGGTTCGCTCCCATCTTGAGGCGGTAGTCGGGGACGGGGTCGTTGCCGCGAGCAAGGCCGAGCAGGGCACTGACGACCACGATCCGGCGGAGTTCGATTTTCGCCAGCGAGGCCGGATCGAGGTGATCCCACACCACGCCGGTGTACCGCTGCCAGGCCGGGAGCGAGCGTGCTCCGTCGAGTGACACGTTCGCCGACAGCGCTCGATCCAGGTGCTCGCCCCGCACGCCCAGCAGTTTCTCGGTGCCACCGTCGGCGGCGCCGAGCGCTCGGACGACTGCCTCGCGACGGTCCGCCAGGGAGCTGAACGTGCCCGAACTCATCGACCAACGTCGCGAAGTTCCCCCGTCTGCCTTGCCTTCTGACGGCGGAAGTAGCAAGATTGGAACACTGTTCGAATACTGTTGGGCGAGGCCGGGCACGACGACGAGTCTGGCGATGGCAGCAACGACCACCAAACGGCACGGTTCACGTGCCCGATCCAGGGAGTACAGATGCAGATCCACCTCGATGCCGAGAAGTGCCAGGGCCACAACCGGTGCTACGCGCTTGCGCCGGAGTTGTTCGACGTCGATGACTTCGGCCAGGCGGTGCTGCTCGAGGAGGGCGACGTCCCCGCCGACCTGCAGGAAAAGGCGCGGCTCGCCGCGGCCAACTGCCCCGAATACGCCATCACCCTGACCGACTGACCGACCGACCCCCACGCTGGAGACCCCGATGACCGACACCGTCCAGAACGACACGACGACCGACGCCGACGACGCGACCGCGTCCGAGCCCGGCAGCGGCCGCTTCGCCGACCGCGACACGATCTTCGGGGATTCCCCCGAGGGCACCGACGTGTGGCAGCGAGTGCCGTACAACCCCGACGACTACGGCCCGGTCGAGGATTTCGCGACCGACTTCGACCACGCCGACCCCGACTACAACCCGAACGCGCCAGAGGTCTGGAAGGAACTGCGCGAGTCGGGCTGTCCAGTCGCTCACTCCGACCGCTACGGCGGCATGTGGACGCCCATCACCCACGACACCGTGCACGAGATCGCGTACGACACCGATCACTTCACCAGCCGTGCGGTCGTGGTGTCCGTCGGTCGCCCGGGTGACCTCGCTATGCCCGCGCCGATCGGTGGCGTCCCGCCCATCTCCAGCGATCCGCCGTTCCACGGAATGGCCCGCCGACTGCTGCTCCCGCCGTTCGCTCCGAAGCAGATCGAGCCGTGGGAGGACGAGGTCCGTGTGCTCTGTCGCCGCCTGCTCGACGAGATGGGTGAGATCACCCCCGGCGAAACCGTCGTCGACGCGGCGGTGCAGTACGCGCAGCACATCCCGGTCAACGTGATCGGTCGGATGCTCGGTTTCCCCGAGGAGGACGAGGACCTCTTCCGCAGGTTCGTGCACGAAGCGCTCGAAACCGTCAACCAGGAACCGGGAACGCGTGAGGGCCTCGAGGACCTCGGCAAGTACATCGCTGCCCAGATCGAAGATCACCGCGTCAACCCGCGGGACGACCTCACGAGCTACCTGATGAACGTCGAACTCGAGGGCAACAAGCTGTCCGACGATCACGTCGGTGGATCGATCATCCTGCTGCTGATCGCGGGGATCGACACGACCTGGTCGGCGATCGGCTCGTCGCTGTGGCATCTCGCCCAGACACCCGAGGACCGTCAGCGGCTCGCCGACGATCCCGAGGTGATGACCTTCGCCGTCGAGGAGTTCCTGCGTGCCTATGCGCCGGTCACGATGGCCCGGTTGGTCGCCAAGGACCACGACTTCCACGGCTGCCCGATGAAGAAGGACGACTGGGTGCTGCTGCCGTTCCCGGCCGCGAACCGGGACCCGAAGCAATTCGAGGATGCCGACACCTTCATCATCGACCGCGAGGTCAACCGCCACGCGGCATTCGGGCTCGGCATCCACCGGTGCCTCGGATCCAACCTCGCTCGACTCGAGCTGCGGGTCGCGATCGAAGAGTTCGTCGCACGCTTCCCGAACTTCGAACTCGCGGGCGACACCCGGTGGTCGGTCGGCCAGATCCGCGGGCCTCGCGAGCTTCCGGTGAGGATCCTCGCTGACTGACTCGGCCGCTCAGCGGTGGGCTGATCAGCTCGCCGACTGGGCGATTCCCGCTGACATTCTCGAGAACGCGCCACGGTCGCCGTACGCGCACGCCACCGCGATGTTCGAGGTCGACGACACGCTCGATCGATCCGTGCTGTCCGCCGAGGTGGCGCGCACGGTCCTGCCGCCGACCGGCGGGTCAGTCCTCGATGTCGGGTGCGGCGGCGGTCGCGCGGCAATGTCATTGGTGCCGCCCGCGGAGCGGGTCATCGGTGTCGATCAGAACCCGGCGATGCTCGCGGCGTTCACCACGGCGGCGGCCGATGCCGGCGCGCGCTCGATCACGATCGAAGGGACGTGGCCCGACGCGGTGTTCGATACTCCCGTGGCCGACGTGGTGACGTGTCATCACGTCGCCTACAACGTCGCCGAGATCGAGCCGTTCATCGGCGCGTTGACAGGTCGCGCCCGGCTGGCCGTCGTGCTGGTCATCCCGACCGTTCACCCGATGACCGCGTGGAACAACGCATGGCGCCGATTCTGGAACATCGAGCGGCCGGCCGGACCGACGTCGGACGACTTCGCCGCGGTCCTCGCCGAGATGGGCCTCGACGCCGAACGGTGGGAGATGCCGCGGCCACCGTTGTCCCGGCACACGTCCGACCCGGCGACTCAGGTCCCTTCGACCCTCCGCCGGTTGTGTCTCGGCGAGGATCGAGCCGATGACGTGGCCGACTTCCTGGCGCTGCACGAACCCGACTGGCCGATGGTCCACTCGGTGTTCCGCTGGCCCGGCGAAGCCGACTGAGTTCTCGTCGCGCATCTTCCCGCCGGGCGAACGCAGGCGCGACGAGAATCCAGGGGAGCGCCCGCAGCCGGTCCGTTTCCGTCAGGTCGACTCGGCCTCTGTCAGGTCGCGATACATGATGTGGACGGGGACCAGCCCCTTGGCCGAGTGCCGGAACGCGTTCGGCACCGTGCCCACGATCGCGAACCCCATCGACTCCCACAGGCCGATCGCTCGGGTGTTGGTCGCGACCACCGCGTTGAACTGCATCGCCTCGAAGCCGAAACGGCGGGCTTCGGCGATCACGTGGTCCGCGAGCGCCCGGCCGATCCCGCGACCCGCCGCCGAGGGGGCCACCATCCACCCGGCGTTGGCCACGTGGTCACCCAGTCCCGGTTGATTGGGCTTGAGATGGGCGGTGCCGAGCACCGTGCCGTCCGCGACCGCAACGTAGGTCGCAGCCCGGCTCTGCCCGTCGAGCATCCAGGCCGACCGGGCATCGACCTCGTTGATGTCGGGCGGATAGGTGTAGGTGTCGCCTCCACTGATGACCGCCGACACGATCGGCCAGATCGCATTCCAGTCCTCGGGACCGGCCAGCCGACACTCGATCGTCGTCTCACGCATCGCCGCCCACGCTACGGCGTTGCGGTTCGCGGCTTCCCCTTCGTGCGAACCGTCAGAACGTGGTGGCGAGGCTCGCCGCCGCAGTGACCGACAGGAGGGTGGCGCCGACATAGGCGGATCCCCATCGCCAGCCGAGCTCGCGCGCCTCGAGCGCGAACGACGAGAACGTCGTGAGAGCCCCGCAGAATCCGATGCCGACGACCGTTGTGGTCGCAGCGGAGACGTCGCGTGTGCCGAGCCAGCCGAGGAGCGCAGCGCCCACGGTGTTGACGATCAGCAGTGCTTGCCACGAGCAGGCCAATCGACCGACGACGTGGCGGCCGATCGCTCCACCGGCTGCCGCGAGAACGAACAGCACGGGCGTCACCCGACCACCTCCGGTCCTTCGGCGAGGTCGTCGACGGGACCGCGCGAGGTTTCCGCGAGCAGCAGCGCGCCGAACCCGGCGACGAGCGTCGCGGCCAGATAGACGATCAACGTGCGGTTCGCCCCTGCGTCGGCGAGGTCGTTGAGTTCGACCGCGAACGACGACATCGTGGTGAAGCCGCCGAGCATGCCGGTCGCGGCGAACGACCATGCGAGCGACGGTCGTGCGATCCGGGTCGACGCGAGCCCGATCAACAGGCATCCGAGCACGTTGACGACGAACGTGGCCCACGGAAAATCGCCCGGCGAATCCGCCGCGAGCTGCGTCCCGACGGCCCAACGTGCGGTGGCACCGACGACGCCGCCGGCGGCAACCGCCCCACCCGCCAGGAGTTCGTCGCGCCAGACCACCGCCGCATCTTGCCAGCCCCGACGATGAGGATGTCCGTCGGTGACCGGCACCGACGGACATCTTCTGGCTCGTAGCGTGTCGGAGTGATTTGCGTCGATGTGTCGGGAGTCGGTCTGGAGCAGCCCGACAAGGTGCTCTTCGACGATCTCGATCTCACCGTGTCGCGGGGCGACCGGATCGCGGTCGTCGGTGTCAACGGGTCGGGGAAGACGACGCTGTTGCGAATCCTGACCGGTGCGCTCCAACCCGACCGTGGCGCGGTCCGGTTCGGCCGAGGGGCGCGCATCACGATGCTCGAACAGGATCCCGTGCTGCCTCCCGGCACCGTGGCCGAGTACCTGGGCGACGGGTGGGAGGTCGCGGCCGTGGCGACGTCGCTCGGCGTGCAACCGCTGTTCGACCGACCGACGGATCAGCTCTCGGGCGGTCAGGCGAAGCGCGTCGCGCTCGCGAAGGTGCTCGCCGACAACGGAGGTGGCACCGGCCCCGCCGAGAACGGCCACGACATGATCGTTCTCGACGAACCGACGAACCACCTCGATCTCGAGGCGATCGAGTGGCTCGAATCGCGGCTGGTGTCGATGTCGGCTGCACTCGTGCTGGTGACGCACGATCGGCATGCGCTCGACCGGCTGACCACGCAGGTCGGCCCGAGCCGAGTGGTCGAGTTGGATCATGGTCGGGCGTTCATCCACCAGGCGGCGTCAGGATCGAGCGCGTATGCGACCTACCTCGATGCCCGGGCCGAGAGAATCGAGCAGGAGGCGCAGGAGGAGTCGACGCGCAAGGTCCTCGCCCGCAAGGAACTCGCGTGGCTCCGCCGGGGAGCGCCGGCGCGCACGTCCAAGCCGAAGGCACGATTGCGAACCGCGAGCGAGATCGTGGCCGGCGGGCCACGCGATCAGGGCGTCCGCGGGCACGATCTCGAACTGGGAGTCGGCACGACGCGCCTCGGGAACCAGGTCGTGGAACTCGCCGACGTCGGTCAGCGCTTCACGATCGAAGGTGGGGCGGAGCACACCGTGTTCGGCGGAGTCGATCTCGTGATCGAACCCGGCGCCCGCCTCTCGGTCGTCGGGCCGAACGGATCGGGCAAGACCACGCTGCTCGACATCATCGCCGGCCGCCGCGAGCCGGCCATGGGTGAGATGACCGTCGGAACCACGGTCGTCGTCGGGTACGCGGACCAGCACTCCACGACACTCGACTCCGAACTCACCGTCCGCAAGACCGTCGCCGGTCCGTTGCGCGAACCCGACCACGAGGACAAGGCGTTGCTCGAACGGTTCTGGTTCGATGCGACCGCCCAGTACGCGCCCGTCCGGATGCTGTCCGGTGGTGAGAAGCGGCGCCTCCAACTGGTGATGGTGCTCGCCCGTCAACCCAACCTGTTGGTGCTCGACGAGCCGACGAACGATCTCGATCTCGACACGCTGCGATCGCTGGAGGACTTCCTCGACGGATGGCCGGGAGCCCTGGTCGTTGCGAGCCACGACCGCGCCTTCCTCGACCGGGTCGCCGACCATGTCCTCGCGATCGAGCCGGGCGGCACGATGCGTCGCGTGCCCGGCGGGGTCTCGGGGTGGTTGGCCGAGCGCGCGGCCTCCACTGGAAATGGGAACACCACGCGTTCGGCGACGAAGCCCTCCGCGCCGTCCGGGGAGCGTCGTGGCAAGCCGAAGCCGAAACGGGACGGCCCGAGTCCGTCGACGATCGGGCGCCGCCTGCGCGAAACCGAGCAGGCGATGGTCAAGGCGCAGAAGCGCGTCGACGGGTTGCACACCGAGCTCGCGTCCACCACCGATCATGAGGCGCTGGCCGATCGGGGAATCGTGCTCGCCGAGGCGCAGGCGAGCCTCGATGCGCTGGAGGCGGAGTGGCTCGAGCTGGCGGAACTCGCCGAGTAGCCGCCGTACGAAAACCCCGACGTCGCCTCGGGTCGGCTGTCTAGGTTTCTCGGCCATGGGAATGAGCACCGCAAGGAACGTCGGATGCCTGATTGCCGTGGGCGGCTTCGGCATCCTCGGAGCGGCGTGCGGAGGTGGAAGCGACGGTGGCGCCGAAGGCGATTTCTGCGAGCAGGTCGCCGAGTTCGCGCAGAACACCGAGATCGACAACGATCCGGCCGCGTTTGCCGACGCGTTCGATTCCCTGATTGATGGCGCGCCGGATGACCTGCGTGGCGATCTCGAGGTCGTCTCCGATGCATTCGGCGAACTGGCGAACCTCGACGAAGCCGACCCGGAAGCGTTGGCGGCGATGATCGCGGTGTTCGAGCAACCCGACATCCTCGAAGCAGCCGAGAGCATCGAGCAGTACGGGGCCGAGGAGTGTGGTCTGGACATGACGGGCGCCGGCGACGGGTGATCAGCAACAGCGATCACGATGGAGACCCCTATCGGGGTCACCGGGCCCATCGACGTCGCCGACGGTTCCTCGGCCGTTCGAGCCAGACTCGGGCGGGATGACCGATCCCGCCACCCGCGAACTCCGCGCGTACTACGAGCACGAGGCCGTCGCTCGGAGCCGTGGTGCAGCTGCGGGCCGCCGAATCGACGCAGTCGAAGCATTCGCGGTGTTGCTCGCGGCCGAGGGCCGAGGGTCGGTGCTCGACGTCGGCGCGGGCCCGGCGACGGATGCGGGCGCGTTCACCGATCGGTCGATCCGCTACATCGGCGTCGATCTCGCGGTGGGGAACGGCATCGTCGCCCGCGAGCGAGGGCACGATGTGGTCGCCGGGTCGATGTTCGACCTGCCGTTCCGACCCGACTCGTTCGACGCCGGATGGTCGATGAGCACGTTGATGCACGTTCCGGCGAGCGACGTCGGTCGAGTCATGAGGGAGATCCTGCGTCCGCTCGTGGTGGGAGCGCCGATCGGCATCGGCGTGTGGGGTGGGCCCGGGCGCGATCTCTGGTCGGAGCCCGATGACTCCGGAGCGCGGCGCCTCTTCAGCTTGCGAACTGCCTCCCGCAACCGGGCGCTGCTGGAGGAATACGGATCGATCGAACACTGGGAGGCGTGGGACACCGGCCCCGACGGCTGGGAGTACCACTTCGCCATCCTCCGCACGCCGGGACCATCCGGTGTCTGACACGGGATGGTCCTGCTCGTAGGATCGGTCGATGGCCGATGCGCGGCGTCGATACACCGACGACGTTCCCGACGAGATCACGATCCGGCTCCGAGATCTGTGCCTGGAACTGCCCGACGCCTACGAGGAACGGGCGTGGGTGGGAACCCGTTGGATGGTCCGGAAGCGCACCTTCGCCCATGTTCTCGGCGTGCGGGTCGACGACGCCGCACCTTCCGTCGTGTTGTCATTCCGCTCGGCAGGCGAGGAGCTGGAGACGCTGCGTCACGTCGGCCATCCGTTCGTCGTTCTCGGCTGGGGTCGGGACGCGATGGGGTTGGTACTCGACGCGGAGACCGATTGGGGTGAGGTACGCGAGCTCGTCCAGGACAGCTTCTGCGTCCTCGCCCCGAAGAAGCTGATCACGCTCGTCGATCGTCCCAGCGGACCCTGAGTCGACCGCAGACGGGCCGCTCGCCCGGATCGGGCGTCTCTAGAGTGGGCACGGTCATGACCGATGAGCAATTGTTCGCCGACATCCCGCATCCGGCCGAGTCCGACGTCGAGCCACCATCGGGCGACGAACTCGATGAGGCGGAGGTGGTTGCCGCTGCGGCCGAGCCGAGAGGCAAGGGACCGTCGCCGTTCGTCGAGGGTCTGAACCCCGACCAGCTCGATGCCGTGGTCCACGCCGACGGCCCGCTGCTCGTGGTCGCCGGTGCCGGATCCGGCAAGACACGGGTGCTCACGCATCGGATCGCGCACCTGGTCCACGAGGGCGTCCACCCGTCGAAGATCCTGGCGATCACCTTCACGAACAAAGCCGCGTCCGAGATGCGCGAGCGCGTCCGGGAACTGATCGGGCCGGTCGTCAAGACGATGTGGGTGTCGACGTTCCACTCGGCGTGCGTCCGCATCCTGCGGGCCAACGGCGAGGCGATCGGCTACCCCCGCCAGTTCTCGATCTACGACTCGGCCGACTCGAACCGTCTGGTCTCCTACGTGATCCGTGACCTGGGGCTCGATGCGAAGCGGTTCACGCCGCGCGGCGTGCAGGGCATCATCTCGCTGAAGAAGAACGAACTGGTCACGCCGGAACGGATGGCCGACGAGGCGCAGAACATCTTCGACCGCAAACACGCCGAGGTGTACGCCGAGTACCAGGCCCGCCTGCTGAAGGCCGGAGCGATGGACTTCGACGACCTGTTGATCAACGTCGTCAAGCTGTTCCGCGAACACGGCAACATCCTCGAGCACTACCGGGAGCGCTTCACGCAGATCCTCGTCGACGAGTACCAGGACACGAACCAGGCGCAGAACGAGATCGTGCTGATGCTCGCCGAAGGTCACCGGGCGGTCACCGTCGTCGGCGACAGCGACCAAGGGGTCTACGGCTGGCGTGGCGCCGACCTGCGCAACATCCTGGACTTCGAAGAGGCGTTCCCCGACGTCACCACCGTGGTGCTCGATCAGAACTACCGGAGCACGCAGACGATTCTCGACGCCGCGAACGCGGTGATCGACAACAACACCGAACGCAAGCCGAAAGCGTTGTGGACCGACCTCGGCAGCGGTGACACGATCACGCGCTACCACGCCGAGGACGAAGGCGATGAGGCGACGTTCATCGCGTCGACTGCGCACGAGGCGAACAAGCACCACGGCACCGACTGGCGTGACATGGCCGTGCTCTACCGGACCAACGCACAGAGCCGGGTGCTCGAAGAGGCGTTCATGCGCGTCGGGGTGCCGTACAAGGTCGTCGGTGGAACTCGCTTCTACGACCGGCGTGAGGTGAAGGACGCGATGGCGTACCTGCGCACGGTCGTCAACCCGTCCGACGAGGTGTCGCTGAAACGGATCCTGAACACGCCGAAGCGCGGCATCGGCGATGCGAGCGTCGACAAACTCGACGCGTTCTCTCGAGAACTGGGTGTCCCGTTCGTCGAGGCGCTCCGTCGCTGCGAGGAAGCAGGCGTGTCGGGCAAGGCGCTGCGCGGGATCGGCCAGTTCATCGAGCTGCTCGACGGTCTCAACGCCACCGCGGCCGACACCACCTACGGCCCCGGCGACGTGCTGCAGCTCGCGCTCGAAGGCTCCGGCTACCTCGCCGAACTCGAGGCCGAGGACACGATCGAGGCGCACACCCGGATCGAGAACCTCGGCGAGCTCGTCGGATCGGCACGCGAGTTCACGGTGATCGACGAGTTCATGGAGCAGGTCGCCCTCGTGGCCGACACCGATCAGCTCGACGACGACAACCAGGTCGTGCTCATGACGCTGCACTCGGCGAAGGGTCTGGAGTACCCGATCGTGTTCCTCGCCGGGGTGGAGGAGGGCGTGTTCCCCCACGTGCGGGCGTTGACCGAACCCGCGCAGATGGAGGAGGAGCGGCGCCTCGCCTACGTCGGCATCACCCGCGCGATGCAGCGCCTGTACATGTCGCACGCGTGGAGCCGACAGCTGTTCGGGTCCACCCAGTACAACCCACCGTCGCGGTTCTTCGACGAGATCCCCGAGGAGCTCGTCGAGTCGAAGGGCAACGTGTCGGGTCGGTCGTCGTACGGTCGCCAGAGCTATCGCTCGCAGCCGGGATCCGCCTACCGGTTCGATCCGCCGCCGTATCGGCGGGCGCGGAAGGACGACGAGTCCGGCGGGATCGACATCAACGCCGACATCAAGGCCGAGCAGGAACGCCACACCGACCGTGTGGTCGACGCCGCGATGCGAGCTGGGCAGAAGGTCACCGAACCGTCGAACAGTCAGGAACTCGGATTGAACGTGGGTGACCAGGTGGAACATCCGGCGTTCGGTGCGGGGACGATCATCGCGGTCGATGGCGAGGGCGACAAGACCGAGGCGGTCATCAACTTCTCGGGTGGAGTCGGGCTCAAGCACCTCTCGTTGGCGTGGGCGCCGCTGAAGAAGATCTCGTGAGTGAGCTGACCACCGCACAGAAACTCGTGCGGGTGAACATCGTGCTGCTCGTCGTGCTGTCGGCGCTGCTGATCGTGTGCCTCGTGCGCCAACTCTGGCTCCCGGCGGCGGTGTTCGCGCTGCTGATCTCCTCGAACGCGTTCCAGCTGGTCACCCGCCGACGCGATGCCTGACCCGCTCGTAGAGACCCGGGTGCCCCGAGGGTAGAACTGAACCGTCCAGCCGGTACAGTTATGCCGTGCGCGACGACGATCGGAACCACCGCCGATGGTGGACCCTGATCGTGCTCACGCTCCCGGTGCTGATCATCTCGATGGACGCGACGGTCCTCGGATTCGCGGTCCCGTCGCTGAGCGCATCGCTGGCTCCGTCGAGCGCACAACTCCTCTGGATCATCGACATCTACTCGTTCGTCCTCGCCGGTCTGCTGATCACGATGGGTGCGCTCGGGGACCGGATCGGCCGTCGCCGACTGTTGATGTTCGGTGCTGCCGGATTCGGCGTCGCATCGCTGCTCGCGGCGTTCTCGACCACCCCCGAGATGCTGATCGCGGCGCGGGCGATGCTCGGGATCGCCGGAGCGACGTTGATGCCCTCCACACTCTCGCTCATCCGCAACGTGTTCACCGACGAGCGTGAACGACAGACCGCGATCGCGATCTGGGCCGCCGCGTTCGCCTTCGGCTCCGCGCTCGGACCGATCGCCGGTGGGTTCCTGCTCGAGCACTTCTGGTGGGGATCGGTCTTCCTCATCGGCGTGCCGGTCCCGGTGGCGCTGCTCCTGGTCGCGCCGCGGCTCGTGCCGGAATCGCGCGATCCCAAGCCGGGTGCGTTCGACCTGACCAGCGCGGGTCTGTCGCTCGCCACGATGCTCCCCGTGGTGTACGCGATCAAGATGTTCGCCGAGCACGGGTTCTCCCCGGTCGTGATCGTGTCGGCGGTCGTCGGTGGGTCCGCCGGTTTCGCGTTCGTGCGCCGACAGCAACGCCTCGCCGATCCGATGGTCGACGTCTCGCTGTTCTCCGTGTCCCGGTTCCGGATGGCGGTGAGCGGCAACCTCATCGCCGCGTTCGGGTTCGCCGGGTCATTGTTCTTCGTGACGCAGTACCTCCAACTCGTCGTCGGGATGTCGCCGCTGCGCGCGGGTCTGCAACTCCTTCCGGCCGCCCTCTCGTCGATCACGTTCACGGTCCTCGCTCCCGCCGTTGCGCGCAGGTACGGATCGTTCGCGGTGATCGCAGCCGGGCTGTCGATGGGCGCCGTCGGATTCGCGATGCTCACCCAGGTCACGGCGGACGGCTCCGTGGCGCTCACGACCGCTGCGGTCATCGTGCTCAACGCTGGACTCGGTGCATCGATGACCGTGGCGATCGACGGCATCCTCGCGGCGATCCCTCCGGCTCGGGCGGGCGCCGGCGCCTCCGTGTCGGAGACGGCGATCGAACTCGGCGTCGCGCTCGGTACCGCAGTGCTCGGGAGCATTGCGGCGGCGGTGTATCGGAGCGAACTGGACGACGTCGACGGGGTGCCGGCCGAGGTCCTCGAGGTCTCTCGTGACACGCTGGGAGCGGCACTCGGCGCAGCAGAGCGACTCGGTGGCGATCCCGGTGCCGCGCTGACCGCGGCCGCCGACTCCGCCTTCGTCGACGGGTTCCATGTCGCCGCACTCGCCGCGAGTGTCGCACTCGGAACCGTTGCGCTCTGGGCGCTGCGGATCAGGCTCACAGGCCGGTCCGCTCCGGTCGAGGCCGTGCCGGTCGGGGCGGGGCGAGGTTCCTGAGATGACCCGCCCGTCGCAACGCGAGGTCGTCCTCGATGCGTTCCAGGATCTCGTCGTCGAACTCGGCGCGGCCAACGTCACCCTCGAGGCGGCGGCGGACCGAGCGGGCGTCTCGAAAGGTGGCCTGCTGTACCACTTCCCGTCGAAGTCCGATCTGTTCGCCGGGTTGTGCGACCGGTTGGCCGAGGTGGTCGACCGAGCGATCGCCGAGTCACCCGACGACCCGGAGGGTCTGGTGCGGTGGTACCTGAGCGCGGCCACCGACGTGGTGGTCGGGGAGGACACCCTCTGGCTCTCGCTCTTCGCGGCGACGCACGCGGTCGACGAGGACGTCGCCGCGATCCTCTCCGACCTCTTCGCTCGCTACTCCACGCCGCTGCGAACGCTGCCGGGGGTGGTCGGCGAACACGTCCGCCTCGTCGGTGACGGGCTGTACTTCAACGCGCTCATCGGTGGCCCGCTCCCGGACGCGAAGCACCTCGAACAGATCGTCGACTCGCTCGTCCGTCGGGTCGCAGCACCGCCGGAGGGCTGAGCGTCAGCCACGGTGGAGCCACCGACGCAGGTCGGGTGGCGCCGCATCGGCGGCACGAGCCCGGTACGCGGCGAGGCCGGCTGGGCTCAGCGCGTCGGTCCCCGCTCCCGATCCACCCGTCCGGAAGAAGCGGGACCTGTCCAGCAGGACCCCCGCCGGGTCGGGGGCGACCTCGTCCGCGTGGGACCGCATCGCATCGAGCGTGGCGGCGCGTGCGAGCGCGTCGATGCTGACGTCCGTGATCTCGATGCCGAGTTCGATCGCGAGGCGACGCATCTCGCCGGGGAGGTCGTGGAGCAGATCGGCGTAGTGCACGAGCACGACGTTCGGGTCGTCCTTGCGATTCCAGGCGTCGGTGAGGTGGTGGAAGACACCGTTGAACGAGTCGAGGTCGTCCGCCGCTTCGACGTCGGATTCGGTCCAGTCGAGCAACCACTCGCTCAGTGGCGGCAGGTGCCGCGGCGTTGCCGGACTCGGGTTGCCCGTGAGTCGGGCGATCCGCTCCCGGTCGAGGTTGTTGCTCTGGTGGTAGAGCGACACGGCTGCGTCGAGTGGGTGTCGGGCCACGACGATGTAGGTGACCCGGTCATCGTCGGGCACTCCGTCGAGCGGGGTGTGCGTCTTGATGAATCTGCGATGGCGCTGGGCCGCGAGATCGGCGAAGAGTTCGTCCTGAGGGAGGACGAGCCAGTCGAGCCACGGTGACAGCTGCGGGAGCGGTCGCGGGAGGTCCGGCGTCCGGAAGATCAGCAGCGCGCAGATCATCTGGACCCACGTCGTGCCGGACTTGGATCGCGTGCTGATGACGATGTCGTCGTCGCGGAACTCGAACTCGAGCCAGCGGGCGCTGTCCTCCTCCCGGGAGCGGTACCTCGTCGGCCGGCTCGTCACGGGTTCACGGTCCGGAGACGCGTCAGGCGGGGATCGACGAGGACGGGATGTGGCCGGCGCGTTCGAGGAGCGGTCGGCAAAGGAGCCGGTCCGCGATCGCACAGGCTTCGTCGATCCACTCGTCGGCGCTGTCGCCCGTCGTGCTGCCCGTCGACCGGACGTGTTCGGCGTGATCGAGCAGGCCGTGGGCGAGGTGGTACGGCGTGCTGTGCTCGCGCAGTTGGGTGATCGCGGCCGCGAACCGTTCGTCGGCATCGGGCTCGTGGCCGACCGACGCCAGTCGGGCGCGGATCAGCGCCACCTCGGCGCGTTGCATCGGTGCGGTCTCGGCAACGGGGAGCTCCTCGCACATGTCGGCGAGGTCACTCTCCAGCTCGAACTGGCGGAGGTCGTGGGCAGTGCGTGCCGCCAGCGGCCATGTCCATCGGCCGTCGTCCCCGCCGAACGACACCGAGCCGCGGAACGCATCGATGCTGTCCAACGCGTGGCGAAGGGCGGCTGACCGGTCGTCCTGTGCGTGGGCGGTGAACGCCCTGCTGGTGGCGATCACGGCGATGTCCTGGGGATCGTCGCTCTCCCCGAGTTCACCGAGTCGGTCGACCAGCGCGGCAGCGGATTCGGCGTCGCCGCGGAGACCGGCCAGGAGCACCTGAACACCGATGAGGAAGGAATCGTGCTCGAGCTGCGGGTGCGGGAGGCGGAACAGCGAGTCGTCTGCGCCGCTCCAATCCCCGATGGCGAGTTGGGCGAGTGCGAGGTTGGTGATGGCCGTGGCGATCAGGAAGCGGTCACCCATCTCGGACAGGAT
>NZ_BAOL01000046.1 GCF_000350145.1 Ilumatobacter nonamiensis YM16-303
ATTCTCGGGCGGGTGGCCGCTCGGAGACGTCCCGTTCTCGCGCAGTCCGTGCCGACTTCCTCGACGCGCGTTTCCGGGCGCCCTGAGGTGCGTCGAGCGTGCGAGGCTTGCGATGTGGACGTCGACGTCGGCAAGGAACTGCTCGCACTCGCTGGCGGCGATGTCTTCGTCGACGTCAAGTCACGAAGCGAGGCTCATCAACGCCAGCACGGTTGTGGACTACATAGTGCTGGCGGACCGCAGATGCAGCTCGTCGCCTCCCTCGCACGACTCATCGCGCCGATGTCGATTCTCGACTTGGGATGCGGGCTCGGCTACTCAACACTTTGGCTCGCATCGATCGTTGAGCCGGGCAGTCGTGTCGTCGGAATCGACGACGACCCCGACCACATCAGCGAAGCGACGGCGATCGCAGTCGAATTCGGCTACGCCGATCGCGTGGAGTATCGATCCGGTCGCGTCGCCGACGTGCTCGAGACCATCGAGGGACCCGTGGACATGATCCACGACGACGCGTGGTTCGCAGCGAGGCCTGCACATCTCGACGCCATGGTCGGCCTGATCCGACCGGGGGGACTGCTGACGATGGTCAACTGGTTCCTGCTCGTCGACGCCATCACAGGATCCCCTCGCAACGACTGGGCGAGCTTCGCTGGCGACGACTGGGCCGAGACAACAACCGAGTACGCGAACGAATTGGCCTCGCGTTCCGACCTGGACGTGACCTGGCTGGAGAACCCACCGATCGCGTTCGCCATTCGGCGGTAGCAGCGGCGCGAATCTCGAGCGGGTCAACCAGCGCATCGGTGCCGTACTGGGCGGGGCAGAGGTCCGTTCGACCGGCGGCGATACAGAGCGGGGATCGACGACGTCGACGACGATCCCACCGTGCTCGTCGAGTCCCTGCTGGAGCCTCGGAAGGCGGCAAGACGAGCGACCTCGGCGGCGTCGTACGATGCGATCTCGTAGTCGTCGAGCGCCTGCGCCATAACCGCGCCAGCGACGCTGGGTGGCGGCAGTCGATCACGATGTCGGCGAGCGTGGCCACTCCCCAAATCCTGGCATGCGATACTCCGATATGAGCATCGCACTCTGGGTTGCCATCTTCTTCGCCGTGTTCATCGGGGGAGCCGGAGTCCTATACGCCGCCTCCTTCGAATCGAAGGGGAAACGAACTTCCGAGGATCCGTCCGACGACCCTCGTGCCAGCCGACTCGTGGCACGCTGCGACGGATCGCCTGACCCATCCGGCCGGCGCGCGTCCTTGAGCACCCGAGCGTGCCCGACCGAGCGCATCCGTGCCGAACACGTGCGTTGCCGCACTCCGAGGACGATGTTGATTTTGAGTGCCCCGGAAGCGGAACGGAACCAGAATTGGCCGCTTGTTCGGCGATGGTGGTCGGTAGGCGACGAGATTCTCGATGGCCGTCGCCACGTTTTCGAAGATCCCGAGGTAGGGGTGCCCCTCTACGGCAACCTTGTCCCCGATCCGCACGAGCGCGATCGTCGACCTTCCCAGCGCCGCGGCCAAGTCCGGTTCGATCTCAAGCTCCCGCACAGGCTGCCGGTCTGTGCCACGCAGCCACTCCGGGAGGTCAAGCTCAACGCCCTGCGTTATGCCTTCGGTCATGTCCGCTCCCGTCTGTTGGGCCGCTCGTGTCTCCCGCGAACGCCGCCGTGTGCCGTCATGGACAGATCACCCTTGGATTCCAGTTGTTGAAGGTTCCAGAGGGGTTCCACTTCCAGACCCACGCATGGAGGATGTACCAGCCGAGCGCCGGATTGAGGATGCCCATTTCCTGCCCCAGCACAGTGGGCGGCTCGTCGTGCTCGGCGTGCCACAACTCGGCGGGCACCACCCACTCGAGAGCGACCAACCTCAGCTTTCCGTTGGGGAGCGGCTCGTAGACGAGTCCCTCTGGTCGTAGCGGGTCGAGCACGGTGTCCTCGATGGCGTCATGGTCGAACCAGTGGTACCCCATTGCTCCGTCGGTCGGATGCTCGATGCAGCCGGAGATCGGGATGTCCGGGTTCTTCCAGCCAAGCTGGTAGCCGGCGCGTTCTGCTCGCTCGACGCTGTGGTACTTGGCGCTTGACAGCCATGCGGCGAACAGATCGGACCACCCTCCACCTCCTCGAGCTTCCGCAGGGGAGGCCGAGCCGCCGCCGAGCGTGGCGATCGCCAACCCGGCTGCGAGCAGCCACGAAAGGCCGCGGCGGGTTCGTTTGGTGGCGGCCTTACTCGCGGCCAACTCCCCGCTGGGTGCCCGATCGTCGACGTACGTTCCTGATTTCATCGTGCTCTCCTCCCGTGGAGGCGACACCGGCCATCCGAACCGCTGGACCGGCACCACCGTGTGAACTGACGAGCTGCAGCGGCCAACGGCAGTCGATTCGATCTGCAGCGTGTCCTAGTGTGAGTCCGAGGGAACGGGCGGTGGTGTCCGAGGGGGACACATCGGGGACACTGGGACGTCGGCTGGCCTGATCCGAGAGGGCAGGAGCCACGAGTAGAAAGCGACCGGAATGAGACCAGCAGACGACGCCTTCGGCTGGAGGTTCGTCGAGTTCGGCACACAGCTTCGCCGGCGGCGACGGTCGGAAGACCTGACCCAGCGGGCGCTCGCCCGAGCCGCCAACTGCTCGGAGCACACCATCAAAAAGCTTGAGCAGGGTTTGCGACGTCCCTCTCCGCAGATGGCGACGTCACTCGCCGGGGCACTGGGTCTGACCGCTGAGGAACGAACCGCCTTCGTTCGGGCCGGCACCGGCGCCGCCGACACCCACCCCAGCGACGGCGGTGCCGTCGGGCCATTGACGACCATCCTCGGCGCCGAGACGATGACGGTCCACTGCTGGGACACGCTCGTCGGCCGCACCCGCGAGCTCGCCGGCATCCCCAATCTGTTGCAACAGAGCCGACTCGTCACGCTGCACGGCCCGGGAGGTGTCGGGAAGAGCCGGATCGCAGCCGAGGTCGCCCGTCGGGACGACTCCGGGCCGACGTTGTGGGTCGAGTTCAAGCACCTGGACCGCGACGACACCGTCGACGCCCACGTCGGCAGGTCGCTGCAGGTCGGACGGTCTGGGTCGGCACCGCTTCGCCAGCGAGTGATCGCCCGCCTCGGAAACGACAACTGGCTGGTCGTGCTCGACAACTGCGAAGGCCACACGGTGGAGGTGGCCGATTGGTGCGCGGCCGTCCTCGACGCGTGCCCTTTCGTGCGCGTCCTCGTCACCTCGCGGGTCGTGACCTATCTCCCAGGTGAGGTGAGGTGGCCGCTCTCCGGGTTGAGCACGAGTGCACCAACCGATTCGGATCGCCCGTCCTTTCGGAGCGACGCCGCGAGCCTCTTCGTCGAACGGGCATCAGCCACCGATCAGCGGACCGGCGGCGTTGCGCGGTCGCTCGACGCCGATGCGATGGCGGCGATCACGTCGATTTGCGAGCGGCTCGACGGCCTCCCGCTCGCGATCGAGCTCGCTGCAGGTCGTGCCGACCTCTATTCGCCCGTGACCTTGGCCGAACGGCTCGGTCAGGACCAGAGGTTGCTCCAACTGGGCGGCGCCCACGACGAACCCCGCTACACCAACCTCGACGACATGGTCATGTGGTCCTACGAACTGCTCGACGACGACGAGCGACGCTGCTTGCGGGCGGTTTCGATCTTCAGGGGCTCGTTCGAGATCGGTGCGGCACACGCGGTGAGCGGGAAGGAGCAACCGCTCCACGAGTTCGAGCAGACCTTCGCCCGACTCGTGGGATCGTCGCTCATCTCACGGTCGAGCGACGAGGCGTCCACGTTCCACGTCCTGGAGACGATACGCGCCACCGTGGCCGTCATGAAGTCCCGGTCCGAAGCAGATCGCCTTGATCGTCGCCACGCGGAGTACTTCGCGGAGCGGGCCGAGCTCGCCGAACCGAAGATGTGGGGCAACACGCTGGCGGCCACGCTCTCCGACCTGGCGCGGCACCACGCCGACTTCTCCGCCGCCGTGGAATCGTCGTGCGCCCGAGGAGACGCGGCGACCGCCCGCCGCATCACCGGTGCCCTGTTCCGCTACTGGGACATCCGAGGACACATCGCGGAAGGGCTCGCCCTCTGCCGGCTCGCCGACGCGGCCGACGGGGACTCTTCCGCCGACATCGATGCACGGTCGGCGAACGCCCTGGGCACCTTGGCGCTGTTCGCGGGCGAAGGCGAGGAGGCGGTGTCTGCGTTGGAGCGTGCGGTCGAGCTGTCCCAGGCCTTCGGCATCGGCCACGAACTCGCGCACGCGCTCGTCCACCTCGGGCTCAGCGCCGAGTTTGCTGACGACTCGGCATCGGCTACTCGGATGCTTCACGAGGCGATCGCCGTGGCCCGGCACTACGACGAGCGGGCCCTGGAGGGTTGGGCACAGATACTCATCGGCTCCGATCATCTGCGGCACGAGAGGTTCGACGCCGCCGACGAATCGGTCAGCCGGGCGCTCACCCTCGTGACCGGCGTCGACGGGGAAGGCGTCGCTTGGGTGCTCGTAGGGCAGGCAGCGATCAGCGTTCTGTCGGACGCCGATATTCACCTGGTCGAGGTCGAGCGCGCCCTGCAGGCCTGCATCGAGCTTCGCTCCGGATGGGGCATTTCGGTCGTCGGCATACTCGCAGGCATCAGCGCGACCCGCCTGGGGCGCAGAGATCTCGCCGCCGAGCTGCTCGCCGCATCGGATCTACTACTCGCACTGACCGGATCGACCCACCAGCCCATGATGAACGAGTGGCGAGCGAAGCTCATCGACTCAATCGGAGTCGCGGCGGTCCAATCCGGCGACGACGAGCCCGACCTCGCCGACGACGCTCTCGAGGTCATCGATTCGATTGACACCCTCGTCGATCGCTTGCTCAAGAGCACCACGAACCGATCCGGGACTGACCCAGCGGCAACTGGAGCGAACTGAGGGCGCTCAGCGCCCGTCCGAGAACGGACAATGGGCGCAGGACTCAGTGCTCAGAACAATCCGACCGCTGAGAACCGCCCTGTATTGCGCAGCGAGCGAGGCAATTCAAGCCGATCGGTATCCGGCAATCTTTTTGTCGGAGGTGTCCCATAGCGTTCGGCCCGTCAGCGACCAACGGCATCCCCGATGTGCGGGTCGGGGACATCCCTAGCCCTTTCATCGCGCAG